>NZ_CP156660.1:912787-1217050 GCF_039851975.1 Desulfoscipio sp. XC116 | reverse complement strand
AAACCACTCCCTTAATGGTTAGATGCTATGGACACGGCATGCGCAATACAAGGAATGCTTTCCTTCTGCTGGTACGATAAGGGGGATAAGAGAGCGCCGGTGGCTACAATTAATATCTTGCGCAGTTCCCCTTTTTTCATTCTGTTTAATATATGCCCATAAGCCACAGCCGCCGAGCAGCCACAGCCACTGCCGCCGGCCAGCACCTCCGACTGCTGGTCCGGCCCGTAAATTAAAAGCCCGCAGTCTGTAAATATATCAGCAGGTATACCAAGACCGTGTTTTTTTAATAAATCACCGGCAATTTCATGCCCCACCCGTCCCAGGTCACCGGTGGCAATAAGATCGTATTCCCGCGGATCAATGCGCAAATCCCTGAAATGAGCGGTAATGGTATCCACTGCAGCCGGGGCCATCGCGCCGCCCATGTTATAGGGATCGGTTATGCCCATGTCCACTATTCTGCCAATAGTAGCACAAGTTACTTTGGGGCCCTCCCCCGCAGCCGCCAGCAAAGCCACCCCGGCCGCTGTGGCAGTCCACTGGGCGGTAGGAGGCTTTTGGGCGCCATATTCAGTAGGGTAACGGAATTGCTTTTCCACCGCCGCATTATGACTGACAGTGCCGCACAGCACATAATCGCCCGCCCTGCTGTTAACTATCAAGGCACCCAGGGCCAGACTTTCCATTGAGCTTGAACACGCTCCGTAAAGCCCTAAAAAAGGTGCAGCCATTGTCCGGGCGGCAAAACTGCTGGATATGATTTGGTTTAGCAAATCTCCGGCCAGGAAAAATTGAATATCCTGTTTTTGCAGGCCGCCTTTCTGAATAGCCTTTGCACAAGCTTCCTCCAACATCTTCTTTTGCGCTTTTTCATAACTGTCCTGCCCAAGCCACAAATCGCCGTGCAGAAGATCAAAATCATCCGCCAGCGGCCCTTGTGCCTCAAAGGGGCCTCCTACCGTGGCCGTAGATATAATGATGGGCTGGTTATTAAATATCCAAGTTTGGTGGCCATGCAGCATATTTTTTTAGCCCCTCCCCAACATGGCTAATGTTGTTTTTATCAGGGCAATAACAAAAGCGGCAAAAACCCCGAACACAATCACTGAGCCGGCTAATTTAAACATTTTACCGCCCACTCCGAGCACCAAACCCTCGCTGCGGTGTTCAATAGCGGCCGAAGCCATTGAATTGGCAAAACCCGTTACGGGTACCGCCGAACCGGCCCCGGCCCACTGAGCTATATGATCATATACGCCCAGTGAAGTTAATATTACCGATATTAAAATTATCACCGCCACGGTAGGGTTACCTACCGTTTTTTCCGTAAAATCAAAATTCCACAGAAAAAAATCCGAAATTCCCTGGGCGATGATACAGATTATACCGCCTGCAATAAACGCCCGCACGATGTTCTTGGCAACCGGCCGTCCGGGTTCCCTGGCCTTGGCAAAAGTTTGATATTCCTGCTGTACCGGAGTTAATTTCTTTTTTTTCTTATTAGACATAGTTTTTATGCACTCCCTATCCACACTACCTTTTCAGCAGCGGCTCCAACTCATTAACCGCATCCGTCAGCACCGAGGCGGATTTGCCGTACATCTCCCCGGCCGCCTGGTGCCTGGTAGCCAATGCATACAGCTCACAGTCCGCCTGGCACTTCTTGAGCGTTGCCCAAGCAAGTTCTTTCGTTTTAGGCTTGGGCAACAGAATAGCATCGTCAAACAGATCCAAGTATAACTGGCCGACGGAGTCCACCTGCCCGATGAATACATTTTCCGGGGCCACGCCCGCTTTTTCCAGCTCAGTATGCAGCCAGTTTCTGTTTAGTCCCAACGCAGTAAGAGGCTCATCCATGATAATGCCATCCATAATTACGGTTTGCGGCACACTTTCCGGGCCCGCATTAAAGCCCGCGATTTTCGGGGTAATAGGCTGCTGATCTTTCTTCAGCAGCACGCTGACCTCGCCGGTTGGTTCCAAAACGGCAAATTCTACGTCAGCCACTTTAAAGGCATTCTTCTTCCTTAGCTGGCTTAGTAAATCCTCGGGTGTATAGCGGGCTTCCATTAACTTATCTTCCAGCACTTTGCCGTGATTGATCAGTATCGTTTCTTTGCCTTGTATGATATCCCTAATCGTTTTATATTTAATTGCCAGTAAATAAATAAGCGCCGGAAGCACCGACCAAACTGCCAGGGCTATCAGACCATGCGTCAGATTTGTCATCAAGTTCAGAGATATAGAGGCGGTAATTGCCCCGATGACCATAGCGGTAACCAAATCGAAAAATGTCAGCCGGGATGTTTGCCTCTTGCCGATTAAACGAGCCAGTATTAATACCCCCACAAATAGACCCGCGGAGCGCAGCAGAACTTCCAACCATTCGACCATGCTGATTGACCCCTTGTATGATTTAAGTATTTTATGCTCAACGCTAACGACAGGATATCGCGCTAATAGCTATAACTCCTAGAAACCTTTATATTGAGGTTCTTCAAATTCAAGAACGCTCACTCGCTTATTCATATCCTGGATAACACCTTGCAAACGTGCTATATTTCGTTCAAAAGTTTGCCTGGACTGAATATTTGCCTCAACGGCGGCGAAAGCTTGCAATGTGGCTTTAGTGCCCTTTAAACTGGCTATGGTTTGTTTAACCTGGCCGCTGACCGTCATCATAATCACCTTCCCTGCAACTTATTTTGTATATTAATATCTATTAATATACCCGGATGTAAAAACCGGATCGTTTGATCCGGTTAAGACTTTAAGTTAGTTTTTACGGCAGGTTTTAAATGTACTCGCCAAAACTAATTATGTTGGACCGTTATAATGTACGTCTACTAAAACCCTTTATACTGGGGCTCTTGCTGTTCGATCTCGTTAATCCTGGGCTCCAGACTATCCACAACGGCTTGAGTCTGCTGAGCCGCATTGGTATATAGATCTTTAGCCTGTTGGTTCTGAGTTTGCATAGCAAAGGTTTCCAAGCTGGCCTGGACACTTTTTAAGCCCGCTAAAGTTTGTTTAACTTGTGCTCCCACTGTCATCCGGCGTACCTCCCATTAAAATTATTTACTACGAATTTAAGATACCCTTGGAGACAGTGTTTAATATCCGGTAAGTACTTCCGATACTGCGTATCTGGTGGAAAACCGCACCGGACACGAAATGAATTGGTTAAATTTACCAGCACTTATTGTTACCTGTTTTTGCATGCTAAAACTAATGAGCATCACCCCCTGCTTTTGTTTATATATTGCCCCCCAATAGCTAAAATTATCGGTAATGTATATGCTTAATTGTTGAGCGGGGCCAAAGGTTAGAAAAAGCATCTATGTTTCGAACAATTTTAGCTCCCGCCGGTAAAGCCCCCAATGCGGTCCACTCCCACGACGCGCCCAATACCGGTTCTAAAATGGCTATCGCACCCCGGTCCTCACGCTTTCGTATAAGCCTGCCACACCCCTGTTTTAATCGCAAACCCATTTCAGGATAATCCACCGCAGTTATCGGATCCAGCCCTCCTTCCCGGGCCTCGCGCCTGCGCGCTTCAATTAGCGGGTCAAGCAGCGGAAAAGGCAGCCGCCAAATTACAAGAAGGGATAGTGCCTCACCGGGCACGTCAATCCCCTCCCAAAACCCGGAACCAACAAGAACAGACGAGATTTCTTCCCGGAATCTTTGAACCAGGTAGCCCCGTTCCGCACTATCCTCCCATAGAAACTCAAAAGGTAAACGAAAATCTTTGAGCCCCATGCGAATTTTCCTCACTTCGGACGGCGTATTGGTCAGCACCAGCGCCCTTCCCCGAACAAGCCGCAATAAAGAAACCAGCCGCCTCAAAGCCTTAACAAACCAGCTTTCCCGGTCTCCGTTAGTCAAACGCCGGGGCAGATAAACTACGACCTGTTTCTCATAATCAAAAGGACTATCCGCGGATGAGCTTGAGAACTCCTCTAAACCAAGGATACGCGCAAAATAGCTAAAATCTCCTGCGCTACTCAAAGTCGCGGAAGAAAACACTACGGGGAGATTCCCGGCAAATAGGTGTTTGTTTAACATGCCGCCAAGATCCCGGGGCACCACCCAAAAATTGCGGTCTCCCCGGTCGGCCCAAACAATGACATCTTCACCCTTACTTCGCACAAACCGGTCTAAAGCCGCCACCGCTTGCTCCACTTCAGCCTCATATGCTTGTATCTGTGTATTTGTAAGAGATTGGAGGTGGAGCTCCTGCTCGTTTTGCAATTCAAAGTGTAAGGTATTAAGAGCACGCCGCAGTGTATCCGCCGCTTTAAGCAGTTCAGCACTTATTCGCACGGTCAGCCGGTCTGTTTGTTCACTTCCAGCTGCCGAACGGTATAATAGCTTAAAAAACCACGAATTAGCTTTATCCATTGCAAAGGCAACAGATATAAGAGATGTTCTGGCTCCCTGAATTTGTTCAATAGATAAGAGCATACTGTCAATGTTCTCCTTGACCACCTGCCGGCCCGCCCTTAAAGCCGCTGAATGCATCACCTTATGCCCTTCATCAAAGATAACCGCTGAATATTCAGGCAGGAGGGGCAGTTTACCGTCAGCAATTCGCTCCTCCCTCGTCCAAAGATCGTCAAAGAAGATGGCGTGATCGCAAACGATCAGGTCCAGAGCCGACCGGTAATGGTTTCTTGCTTTGACCAGCTTGCAAAAACCGCGTGCCGGGCATGTTTCGCAGGACATAGCCTCATCCCAGGCAACTTGTGACCACACCCTGTCCGGCACGCTGGGTACCTCCGTGCGCTCACCCCGCTCAGTCTTCCCCGCCCAGCGCAATAAGCCGCTAAGCTCAGAACTCGGCTGTTCACAAAACGAGTTATGAAACCGATTGACTTTAACGTCACAAATATACTGACGCGGGTCTTTGGCTATGCGAACGTCAATATCCAGACATAGCAGCTGTGACAGTTTCTCAATATCCCCTTTACGCCCGGCTAGCTGTTCCTGAAGCTCCGTGGAAGCACAGGCGATTAAGACGGGCTTCCCCTTATGCCGGGCATAAGCGACAGCGGTTAGTAAATAAGCAAAGGTTTTACCAGTACCCAGCCCTGCCTCGGCGAAATGCACCTTACTTTTACACACCGCTTCCGCAAGTTGAAAAGCCGTATAAATTTGTTCCTCACGTATCTCATAGCCGTGCTCCGGCAAAATATCATAGAACACCTGCCCGATCCACTCGGTGAGCTTGACCGAAAAATCACGTTTGTTAGAGTATGCAAAGGGTACCCGGGGCCTTAAAGCGTACATGCTGATTCCTCGCTTTTCAATGTTTTAGGCTTCACAACTATGCTTTTAAGTAAAAGTCAACAAAAAGGTTTTTTGATGGCCGGCTGTATATTAATAGGCTTATTGTCCAATAGTTTTCCGGCAAGAACTTGACAAACTTATAATTGTGTGATAGGATTATGTTGAGGTATGTTTATTTCATGGCAATTTGGCCGTGATACTTATTTTATATAAAATCAATAAAAAAGTAAAGTAAAATAAAAGAAATCCACAACCAATAAGGCCGTGGATTTTGTGTTTTTTCAAGCAACCTATTTATCACTCGCTTACCATTATACCTTTCCGAGCGGTAATTATCTTATATATCTCTCCGGCTGTTTCTAAATTAAAATTAACACTCCGCCAATCAACATTATCGATAAACCTTTTTATATATTTATTTTTAGCCGACTTATAATCCATTTGGTAGGCGTGTTCAAATACATCCAACACCAGTAGTGGGAACACCAGCCAAATACCTTCCGAATGATCATCCGCAATATAGTTTGCCAACTTTCCTTCACACAGATCCAAGCCCAGGACTACCCACCCACGGGAGCCCAAGCCCAACGCCATGAATTGCTCCAACCATTCCTCCACGGAGCCGAAGTCTCTAATAAGCATATTGATGAGCCCCGAAGATGGCTTATTCTGTCCCAAGCCCAGAGATTCAAAATAATTATTATGGAGTACAACCGAATTCATAGCCCATGCCTCTTCTTTTTTTAGCGCCCGCAGCAAGCTAAAAGTCAAATCGGTATAGGATGTATCCGCCTTTAACAACCGGGCCCTGATTTCCCGCAGCCTGAACCGGTGGACATTAAAGTAGGCATTATAGTGATGTTCCAATTGCTCTGCGGACAGTGTACTGCTTTCGGGGCCGACTCGTTTGTCATTTATCAATTTATTTTCCCCCAAGGCCATTTCCACCACAATATTAAAAAATAATTAAGCAAAATTTAATAAAACATTACACTTTTATTACAATCACCCCGAGAGCGCTAACGGCGGATACGAATAACATGTTCAGCCGCTGAATTTATACCCTGTGCCCCACACAGTCTTGATATACGCAGGTTCGGAAGGATCATCTTCTATTTTTTCCCGCAACCTGCGAATATGCACGTTAACAGTGTTATCGTCCCCTGTGTACGTACTGTCCCAAACACATTTAAGCAGGTGCGGCTTGGTAAACACCTGGTTGGGGTGGGAAGCCATCAGCCACAGCAACTCAAACTCCTTGGGGGTTAAACTTATGAACCGGTCGCTATTTTGTACTAATCTTTTATTATAATCTATAACCAGTTCATTATACTTTAGCACCTTTTCATTATGCTTAACAGCCGCGGCACTGCGCCTCAGCACCGCCTTGATACGCAGCGCCAATTCCATGGGACTGAAAGGTTTGACCTGATAATCATCCACCCCCATTCGAAAGCCCACCACCCGGTCCACCTCATCACTTCGGGCAGATAATATAATCACCGGCACATCGGTAATTTCCTTTAATTTCTGCAGGGTTTCAAAACCATCCATTCCCGGCAGCATCAAATCCAGCACTACCAGATCAGGTTGGTTTTCTCTGGCCTCCCGCAGTGCTTCCGAACCGTTTGCAAAACAAATAACCTCGAACCCTTCCCTGGTCAGGGAGTGTCTTAATATTTTTAAAACCTTGGGGTCATCATCCACGGCCATTATTTTATAAGACATTATTTTCACCTCCCATATACCGGTATATTGAAGGCAAACACACTTCCTCCGCCATCTCTGCTTTGCAAGCTCATAGTTCCCCCATGCATCTCTACCAGATTTTTTACCAACGTCAGACCTATGCCGGTACCACCGTACTTGCGTGAGCTGGTTCCATCCACCTGGTAAAACATTTTAAAAACAGCGGCCTGCTCCCCGGGATTAATTCCAATGCCATTGTCAGCAACGGTTACTTTAATTTTATTATCCTCCCGCTCTTCAGCGACATCGACCCCAACCCAACCGCCAGGAGGGGTAAACTTAATGGCATTACCAAGTAAATTGGCCAATATCTGTCCCAATCTCCCCTTATCAGCATATACAGCCGGTAAGTCAGCCGCTATATTAATCTTTAAATCAATACCCTTATTTTCAAATTGGGGTTTTAAACGCCGCGCTGTATTCATAACTACTTCTTTTATGCTTGTCTTTTCCATATTTAAGAGCATTTTTCCGGCCTTGATCCGGGATAAATCCCCTATCTCATTCACCCTGTTCAGCAAATCGCTGCCGCTGTCACTTATTTCATTTATATAATCTTTTTGCAGCGGATTTAATGGTCCTGTCTCCTTGTCCAACAAAAGTTCAGTAAAAGCTATAATGGCGGTTAGCGGGGAGCGCAGCTCGTGATTAGTGTTAGCCAGAAAATTATCTTTTAGCTGATCGGACTCTTTCAACAACCGGTTGGCTTCGGTCAGTTCACCGCGCTGTTGAGCCAATACGGCATTGGTTTTATACAGCTCAACAATCGCTTCTTCAAAAAGGCCTTTTAATATCAAGCTAAAAGACATTAATTTAAGAATATGTCCTAAAAAATTATACGAGTCGTAAACTACACTGTAGGCAGCAAAGGCCAGCTCACCAAAAATACCTACAACCAGCGCATAAAAGAGATACACATCCCTTATATCACCGGACTTATTAATGTATATTTTCACTGCCGCCAAAAGGTATAAAAGAATAATAAAACACTCAGATACCATTTTAAGGTGCGTCTGCCTCATATGCACCGGGTCATACATGATGGGCAAATGGGCCAACTCGGTTGCCACCGCCCAAATTATCAACCCGGCGATAAAGAAACACAGTAAAATAGCTGTCACCGGCCGGGCTATACGGACTAACCGGTCACGCCAAAAAACAGCCGCCAAAAGGCCCAGGCCCTGTACCAGGCGGGCGATAACCCAGCAGGTTGAAGCCTTATTGGCCGTATTGGGAGTAATAAAATCCGGCATACCAAGATAGGACAAAGTATGCACAAAATCAAACAGCCCGATTAGCAAAAAAGTTAATGCTAAAACCAGCATTTTACGTCGCGAACTGTTCCGAAAATCATACCAGCAAAGAATACATACCAGCATGGCTACCACGATACTGGCAAATTCAAGAACCTGGTGAATGGTTAGAAAGATGCCGGGTTCCAGAACCAGGTAGACTCTCCCCGCCAGCACATATACCATTATCAAACAAGAAATGATAATTGCCTGGAGATATTTATGAAAGTAAAAGGCATGCATAAAAACCTCCGGTTAGTTGGCGGTTGACCCTTAGCGAAAACTTTGGGCTCCCGCCTTAAGCAATTAGCGAGTTAATGATAGAAAATGACTATAAATTAATTCGCAAAAAAGATAAAAAAACCTCTAAAAAGTTTATGTATTCTAAGACAACAGGCGACTACATCAAAAAACCGGGCATCGGCCCGGTCTTCCGCACATAGGTATTTTATTTTGGATCACTATTTTAGTTGTGAAACTTTATTAAGCCGCCCGAGCGGAAGTAAGTTCATCCATCATTTGCATAAAAATATTAATTATATGTTTTGAGGCCGTAGTAAAATTGACAACCTGGCGAAATGCTTCATCACTGTTGCCTGCATGATGATACTTAACCGCCGCAATACCATACTGGTGCACCTGTCGATGAGGCTCTTCAATAGCGACAAAGGCGCGCTGCAACGCATCGCTGTATTTTTTGATGATTTCCCGACCCTCACCGTAATACCATTGGCCTAAAAGACAGTTATGATGATCAGCCAGTACCTCATCTGCGGCGTTTTCACCCCTGATGGTTTTAACCACCCGCCCAATCCAAACGGCATGGTCAATAATTCGTTCCGCCAAAAAGGCCGCCAATCCAATATCCTGAAAATCTTTACGGCGCTCAAGGAACTGCCACACATCACCCGTAACCCGTAAAGACAGCTCACCATGTTCCCTGGCATCGGCGGCTACTTCATCGGCAAACTTAGTGTTTTCAGCAATGGTTTCTGTTTCCGCGGCAATTTCCTGGGTTGCCGAGCTTTGTTCATCGGTAGCACTGCTTAATTGGCCAAGTATTTCAGTCATTGATCTTACGCTCTCCTCAATACGGTCAAAAGGTGAAGCCAGCTCCATAGCTGATTGGATACCGCTTTGAACGGCTTTTACGCTGTTGTCCAGCGCCTTCAGAGTAACGTCCATACCCTCCGTCACCAAAGAAACGTTTTCTTTAATATGACCGGCGGACTGCTTGGTCTGTTCCGCCAGTTTACGTATCTCACCCGCCACCACGGCAAAACCTCGGCCGGCCTCACCGGCCCGCGCAGCTTCAATAGAGGCGTTTAAAGCAAGCAAATGGGTCTGCGAAGTAATTTCATTGATTACTTCCACTGTTTCATCAATTCGGTTTACCCGAGTGCCCAGCTCTTTAATAACTCCGACCAGTTCAGCAATATTATCATTGGCGCGTTCAAGCTCCCGCAAAGCACCGCCCAGCACCGCCTTGCCGGTATCCACCACGTTTTCAACTTCATGCTGTACACCGCTGGCATACTGAGCGGAAGCCGTTATTTCCTCAATGGAGGCGGACATCTGCTGAACCGCCGCCGACAGTGCGTCCAGCTCGCCGCTGATATTTTTAACGCGGTTTTCTGTTTTATAGGCGGTTAATTCGGTATAGGCATTGGAAAACATGGAATAGGCAACGGATTTGGTCATAGCCTGTAATAAATTAATCATATCCCGGTCGTTATATTGCTTAAAGAAAGGTAAATTCATAACTTTAGAAGCTCCTTCTTAAGGTTTTATATATTATATAATAACAGGTTTAATTAAATATAAAAAGTATATTAATAATTTATTAAAATTGCTGTCGGGTAAACCGACCCGCAAATGTCGCTGGGATAAACCTTTGCCGGCATATGCCACATCTCACCTTACAAAAAAGCATAATAAATCATCAGCAGCACCGGCGCCGCGAAAGTGACACCGGCGATAATTAACGCACCAACTGCGCCGCGCAAGTTTCTTTCTTCCTTAAGGGCATACCAACCATAACTGGCCACATGCAAAGATGTGGCGGCAACCACCAGAATTATTAACGCATAAACCATTTTCATATCTCCCTTATTCCAGCGGCGTCATCTTGCGCACAAGGCCGATGCGTCTTATCTTGAAATCAACATTTACCGCAATATTTGCCCCGGCATACTTTTCATCCCACTTATAAGCTTCCCACTGGGACCAGGTCCAAAACAGTTTTTTGGCATGCAATCCAAACCCCAGGAAGTCAGCGCCCAGTTTCTGACTTTTAGCTATTGTTTTTTCAAGATCTTCCCGAACGTGTTTCTCCACAGCCTCTTCCAAAACAGGTAAATTATCAGGTTTTTCATAGTTATAGCCGCTCTGAATGCTTAAAATTTCCCCTTCCAGCTTAACATCAGCCGTTATTTGGGGATATCCGTCCACAATCCGCACATCTATTTTCGGTTTTTGCCTGGGCCTAACTTCTATAATTAAAAACCTGTCCGGTTCTTTGGGATCAAGTACATCCATTATGCTAAAGCTAAGGGTACCCTCAAAAAGTTTTTGCATTCCCACCTCATCTCCATCCAGGGTGTCGATCATTCTGCCCTCTTTAAAAACAGCGCCGCCCATAACCTCAATTTTATCTCCTCCTTCGCGGGGGATCCTGCCGGCCTGGTAATTACCCTTAGGCTTGAAAGAATTGTCGGGGAAAACAGACGTTTCGCGGTCCAAGGAAGCCAGTAAGGCCACCGAAGCAACTCCCGGTTCTTTAGACTTTATATAAAATTCGTGAAAAGTGTCAAAGGGGATAAACTCAGTGTTTCGCCAACCTCGCTGCAGCAGTTCGTAATACTTGCCCACATTATCTTCCAATTTAGGTGTCCCTTTAGCCAAAAAATCTTCGGCCCGCCCCTCGCAAATTACTACGTGTGAAGAGCGGCGAAACTGGTAAAAACGGGTTATAGGGCCAAAGTACGGTGCAATACTCTCTTCGGCCAGCTCACGGGAAAATACAAACCACTTGGTATGTGAAAGGTCCGCCCGCCTATCCACCATGGCATTTAGCAGTTCCAGAGAGCTGAGCAGAGTGGGCGCTTCCAGGGAAACGGTGTAAAAGCCGCCTCCACCTGTCGGCTCACCGCCGCTGCCCCCGACTATATTCTTGGGTACGGCAATCACGACAGTAACGGTAAGTACGTTTTGGCGCCCTTTATCCAAGCCCATAGCCAGCACCCAAGCTCTTTCATCAGGCTCGGAGTAGTCATAACAACCGGGCAATATTAAGCCCAGCAGCAGCAGCAAAGCCAGGCTAAGCGCCTTTTTCACCCTGACCACCTCCCTTTGTTTTAAACCATGCGGCCATATATAAAGTTAAAAGTATAGCAATTAAAGCCCCAAAGCTACACAAGCTGAAGTATTGATCCATTTGTGCCAACTGGGCTACATTTTGAGTTACAAAAGCCGCTACTACCGAAAGTACGGTTGCCGAAAACACAAAGGGGCGGTAGTCTTTTAGTTTACACATGCGAGCCAATATCTTTGCCCCGGCGTAGAAAGATATAGACAACAAAATTAAATTTGCAAACACCCATATCGGCAGAAAGACCACTTCCATGCGTTGTCCGAATCGGCCAATATTAATGATCCGGGCCAGTTCAAAAGAAGGCAGTGTTAATTCCGAAGCGGTAGGATAAGTAAATACAAGAATGGTCACCAGTACTATCAAAAACATAAAAGTACCGGCTATCAATACGCCCCAGATGCCGATAGCTCGCACCTTGTCTTGCGGTATAAAGGGGTAAATAATCCCTAAAAGCAGAATCTCCACAAAATCACCCGTATTCATTAAAGCAGCTTTTATGATTTCATGGGAGCCTGCACCCAGCAGCGGATAAATAGAAACAAGATCCCAAAAAGGGGAGGTTAGCACATACAACAAAATCATACTTAGCACTAGAATGCCTACTAAAAACCTGGCGGTACGGACGATAGCTTCCAACCCCAGGTAACTTACGATCATGGAGCCCATTACAAAAGATATTACTACCAGACTGATGGGAGTATCGGGCAAGAAACCGGCCACCACCCGCTCACTGGTGCCGCGCAGGGCAATAGCAGCCACAAAGATAATTACTATAAGGTAATAAAAGGAGAATAAGGTATTGATGTAGGGGCCGGTAAGCTCTTCCCCTATTTGCACCAGATCCCGCCCGGAAGACTTAGCCAGTAAAGCCGCCAGGAGCCATACACCGCCCAGCCCAATGGCAATCTGTATTAGAGGGATCATCCAGGCGGCGTTCATACCTGCTTCAATTAAAGGTGGGCCGTAAAATATAAAAGTCTTGGCCGATATATAAATAAAAAGTATGGAAATAGCTTCCGATATACCGACAACGGGCTTATTTAAGCTCATTGCTTTTCCCCGCCCCCTCCGTCGTCAGGGTACAACCACCGGCGACTGATTTGGGGCTGGCGCTTTGGTTTTAACGGATCTAAGTAATCCGGCCTTTTTTGCTGCTGCCAGATCATGCCCCGCATCCAATAATCCCGGCCTTTGTTGGTCACCGGGGCTGCCGGGGCCATAAAAGGCACTCCGAAGGACTTTAAGTTAACCATCAGGCCAACGTGAATAAAAACACCGATTAAGATACCCAAAAGGCCGAACAGGGAGGCTAAAATTATGTAGACGAACCGCAATACCCTGATGGACAGGGAGAATGAGTAATTTGGTATAGCAAAGGATCCAAGTGCCGTAACGGCAACAACGATAATTAAGATGGGACTTACTATGTTGGCGGCTACCGCGGCCTGACCCAATATCAGTGCACCTACTATACCCAAGGTGGTGCCTACGGTGCCCGGAACCCGGACCCCCGCTTCCCTGATCAGCTCAAAGGAGGTCTCCATAATCAATATCTCTACAATAGACGGAAAAGGTACTCTTTCCCGGGAACCTGCAATGGCCAATAAGAGGTCGGTCGGTATAAATTCCTGGTGATAGGCTACAATAGCCACGTAGTGCGCGGGTAAGAGCAGGGCTACAAATAACCCGAAATAGCGGATAAGCCTGGCGAAAGAGCCGAATGGCCACCGCACATAAGCGTCTTCCGGAGATTGCATCAAATCAAAAAAGGTACAAGGCACCACCATGACAAAGGGATTGCTGCCTACTAATATAGCGATTTTCCCTTCTTCTAAATTCGCTGCCACCCGGTCGGGCCGCTCGGTGGATAGCACCTGGGGCGCCGGATAGAACGGCGCGTCTTCAATCATCTGCTCCACCAGGCCGGTTTGCTGCAAGTAATCCCCTTTTATAGAGGATAGCCGCCTCTTTACTTCCTTTATTATGTCAGGGTTGACTATGTTGTCCATGTACATAATAGCAACCTGCGTGGGTGAGGAACTTCCCACCTGGATAAACTCTGTAATCAAAGCAGGCTTTTGTATTATTTTTCGAATTAATGAGGTATTTACCCGCAGCATTTCGGTGAAGCCTTCCTGGGGACCGTTGATAACTGCCTCCACCTGAGGCGTGCTCACATTGCGGTATTGCCAGCCCTTGGTCTCCAGCATTAAGGCCTGGTTATAGCCGTCAATTAATAGAACGCTGTTTCCAGAAAGAATATCTTCCACAATCCTATTAAAAGTATCTGCTTCAGAAACCTGATTGTTGGGCAGAATGGCTTGCTTGACCCGGTCAAAAAAGTCTTTATATATAGTCCGCTTTTCACTGCCGGCATCCTGTATCTTATCCAGGGGAATGTCCCGCAGGCCGGAAAGGAGCATCAAGGGCTGCAGGACCGCCGTGTTTTGCACCTGAGAATTAGTAATCCCATCAATAAATATTAGCAGAGCCTGGGTAGGCGGTTTTGTGCCAATAGAAAAACTGCGAAGAACAGCGTCTTTATTATCAGGCACCCGAAAAATTTTTTCCAGCACCAGCCTATTTTCTTTCAGGTCATAAGAAAGTTTTACTTTTTTATGTAAGATCTCATCAATGCTCTGGTTAACTGCTACCTTCCCGGCATATTTTTCCTGCACGGGCTTATTATTGCGAGGCTTTTTCCTTTTTCTTAAAGATCGCCTGCCGCCGGCTTTTATTCCTTCTTTATCCGGCTGATTACCTGCCTCCAGCAGTTTTTCCCTTAAATTATTAGAAGCAACCGCATCTATTTTTTCGTCAGCACCACTCGTTTTGTCTTCTGTTCCCTTTTGTTCTTCCGACTTATCTTTTTCCCGGTTATTAATCTTTTTAGAATCGGAGCTATCGAATCTATCCTCAATTCCAGATTCGTAATCATATGATGGAGATTGGGGTTTCTGATATAACAATAATTTGGTCAGAGTTTTTAGCACTGGCATGGCGCACAACCTTTTACGTAAATTCACAAAAACTAGAATTAAGTTAACCCAAAGAACTTAGCATTATTCCCAGCGGCTTAATCCTTATCCAAATCATTGCAACACTAGATAAATTTGCAAGCACAAGAAACCGAACGTGATATGCATTGCCTGAAGATATGGTTAATTATTTAATCGGCAACCTGTTACTATCATAGATATAATGGCCATAAATTAAACCTCCTTAATTTAAAGACAAACCAGGGATCCAAAAGCCCCGGCACTCCTATGGCCGGGGCAATATTCAAACCCACATGGAACAGCTACCATGCGGCAAAATTGGAACGGTATGACCGATACGCAAAAGAAAGGCTTACCTCAAAGCTTCTTTAATATCAAGTTTTTCCCATTTTATAATTTCATATGAGGTTGTCGCCTGTTCTAACCCTATAAGACGGTTATTGTATACATACAGTTTCTGAGGGTAGTAAAGCGGCAAGCACATTGCTTCGTCGTACATAAGCTTAAAGATTTCGTCATACAGCTCCTGACGTTCATTTTGCTCTGTTGAAGCCAGTGCCTTATCAATCAGACCGTTAAGCTCCTCATTGCTCCATGCGACGGATTTGCCGTCCTGAGTGGGGTAATACAGCGATATCAGGAATCCGCTGGGGTTCCATGAATCGGCGTAAGACCTGTACAGAATCATATCGAAGTCTCTTGTGGTCCAGATAGAGTCATAATAAGCGTTCATTTCCTGGAGCCTAAGCTCAACATCTATGCCTATTTCTTCAAGCTGAGAGGCCACGAATTCACAAATAGGTTTCCAATCCGGATATTCGGAGTTCTGAAATACAAGCCTGATATGAAGCGGTTCGCCATTCCTATCCAAAATTCCGTCGTCGTTCGTATCTTTATAGCCCGATTCATTTAGCAGCTTCACCGCTGTTTTGGGAGAATAATCATAGCCGAAACTGTTTTCAGCCGTTACGTATGGATTTCCTTCAGAAAACAATCCCTTGGCCTCCTTTGCGTACCCATCCAGAATATTGTCAATTATGCTCCCCTTGTTTATAGCGTGGCTGATTGCTTTCCTTACGTTTAAATCCTGAAGCGCGGGGGTTTCGTAATTGAACATAAAATGGCATGTATCCGTCCCTTCCGTCTTGAGTATGGAGAGGTCTTCCTTCTGCTCTATTAATGAAACGTCTTCAGCCATAATTGAGACGGCAAGGAAATCGACCTCGCCGGTCTGCACGGCCATTAGCCTGGCCTGCGCATCGGTAATAAGTTTAACTATAATTTTGTCGATTTTAGGCTTATCCCCATAATAATAAGGGTTAGGAACTAGTACGCTCTCGTTTTTATCATAGCTTTCAATCATCCACCTGCCCGTTCCTATCGGCTTAACAAATTCGCCTTGCCGGTCAAGGGCGTTTGGGCTAATCATGCGCGAGGGGCGCGGGTATGTAAGCTCTGTCAAGTAAGGATAGTAGCTTTTGTTAAAGGTCATCTTGACAGTATAATCGTCAAGCTTTTCAATATTCGTCAGGTTCTGGGCAAGGCTGAGCGACGCCGTTGATGAGGCGCCTTTCCATCTGCCCACGTTAAACAGGACCGTATCGGCGTTAAAATCGCTTCCATCGGAAAACTTAACATCTTTACACAGCTTAAACGTGTATTCCTTGCCATCCGGACTGATTTTCCAGCTTTCAGCAAGGCCGGGCTCTATCTTCCCGCCTTTGCCGAAAACCACTAGCGGATCGTAAATAAACTCCTGATGCAGGATGTCGCCCGCGCCGTAAATCGCATCAAGCATTCCGATCTCTCTGAGGTCGGCTACGCCCACCACGACCGTTTTGTCGTCAGAGGCATTTTGATTCTTTTGTCCGCTCTGTTCATCTGAGGTTTTGCAACCGCTTATCACTGTCACCAACAGCATGACGGATAAAAAAAATACGACCCTGCTTATCTTATTTTTATCCTTATTTAGCATTTATTCTTCCTCCTTTTTCACTTAATTTTTTTATCTTAATTGCATTTCGCAATGAGCGCGCTTGTTTTGTCACAGCTACAACAGGCCACATAGTGTCCGTTGCCCATGTCCTTAAGATCAGGAATCACATCCGAACATATTTGCCGCCTGGAGCCGCACAGGGAGTAAAAAACACATCCGTTTTCATAGCGCTTCGCCTGATTAAGTTCCTCTGTCTTGATATGTTTGCGAACGCTTCTCTGACTTGGATGTAAAATAGGTACCGAATCCATCAGCATTTGGCTGTACGGGTGTTTCGGCCGGGGCGTTAAACCGGATTCAAGCGGAAAGATCTCCACCAGTGTTCCCCTGTACATCACACCCACCTTTTTGCAGCTATAGCGTACTGTTGAGATATCGTGAGAGATAAATATACAGGTGAGCGACATATCACGAATCATGTCGTTAAGCATATCAAGCGTCTTTTTCCTGATAGAAAAATCAAGACTGGCAACCGGCTCGTCGCAGATAATAAGCTTAGGCCGCGCTATCAGCGCTCTCGCAATGTTCGCCCTCTGTCGCTGGCCACCGCTAAGTTTCTCCGGATACCTGTCGGCAAAGGAAGAGTCAAGCCCCACTCGCTCAAGCATGTAGTTCACCCGCATTTTGATTTCATTCCCGGTCAATCTTTCGAAATTCTCAAGGGCATGCTTTATGCTGTTGCCAATAGTATAATATGGGTTAAATATTGACTTGCTGTTCTGAAAAATAATCTGTACATTTTTACGGGCCTTTTGCATAGTGGCAAAATCAAATTCTCTAATATCCTCTCCACTGTAAAGGACCTGGCCTTTGGTAGGGGCTTCCAGCCCTGCCGCGATTTTAGCAAGAGTTGTTTTGCCGCAGCCGCTTTCGCCGATAAGCCCCAGACTTTCGCCCTCGTTAATCTGAAAGCTTACATTTCTGAGAACGTCCTGAGAATCGGTTCCCCCCCTAAAGACGCCATGAGAAGCGTAATTTTTTGAGATTCCCCTTAACTCAAGCAGCGGGACCATTTTCACATCATCTCCTCAACAAATGTTTACACACACAAAATAGACTGTAACAGTTCTTTTGTATATTTGTGGGCCGGGTTATCAAATATCCGCGTCACTTCGCCGTATTCGACTATCTGTCCGTCCTTCATAATATAGACGTCATCGGCAATTTCCGCTACTACACACAAATCATGCGTGATAAAGAGGACACCCGTATTGTTATCGTCACGCAATGAAACGATCTCATCAAGTATTCTGGCCTGTACCGTAACGTCAAGCGCCGTGGTTGGCTCATCGGCGATAAGCAGCGGCGGCTTCTGCGCCATTGCTATGGCAATCATCACTCTCTGGCACATCCCACCGCTAAGCTGGTGCGGATATCTGCTCATCAGTACGGTAACGTCACTGAGTTTCATCCTTGACAGAAGCTCCCTTGCGGAACTGTCCGCCTCTTTTCGGCTGATTTTTTTATTTGCGCGTATAGCCTCAATAACTATATCTCCAATCTTCATGCGCGGATTAAGCGACTCAAACGGATCCTGAAAAATCATACCGATACTGTTTCCGAGCATACTGCGCTGTACACGCCGCGGAAGCTCAAGAAAGTTACGGCCGGATAATATAATTTCTCCCTCCACAATCTCTCCCGGTGTATCGATCAGATTCATAACAGCTGAAGCTGTCACTGATTTGCCGCAGCCGCTTTCTCCAACAATAGCCGATATCTTGCCGGGCATAACCTTAAGGCTAACACCGTTAACAGCATGGACAATATGACTTTTACAATTAAACTCGACCTTAAGGCCTTTCACTTCAAGAACCGGAACCGCGTCATCAATTTGCCGCATTAACCGTCCCCCTGCTTATAAACCTTTTCAAGCCTTCACCTAGAATGTTAAATGACGCTACGGTAGCAACAATCGCCGCGCTGGGATACAGCATCAGTTGGGGTTGTGTCTGTATATAGTTTTTGGCATCGCTTATCATGACGCCCCATTCCGCTGTGGGAGGCTGCGCACCAAGTCCGATAAAGGAATAACCGGCTATCGAAAGAATAATCTTCCCCATCTCAAGGGTTGCCAATACGATCAGCGGAGGAATAACATTCGTTAAAATGTGGGTGCGCAGCATTTTAAAATGAGAGAATCCCGATGCTTTCGCCGCCATTACAAAGTCCTTTTCCTTAATTTCAAGAACCATACCCCTCACCAGCTTCGTAAAATCTCCCCATGAAGTCACAACCATGGCAATAATAAGATTTTTTGCGCTTGGTCCCAACGCGCCGGCTATGGCCAGTGCGACGACGGGAGCGGGCAGGGCCAGAAATATATCGGTAGAGCGCATAATAAACGTATCGGCAATGCCCCCGAAATATCCCGAGATCAGCCCCAAGACAAGGCTGATGGCAACCATCGAGCCCAGTATAATTGAAGCGTAAGCCAGGGATGTGCGCGCACCGTAAAATGTGCGGGATGCGATACATCGCCCGATATTATCTGTTCCAAACCAGTATTCCGCGCTTGGTAACATATATTTATTGGCTGGATTCGACGCATAAGGATCGTTTGGCGACAGCACAGGTGCAAACAATGCAACCAATATTATGGCCATCAGCATGACGCAGCCTATAACCATCTGTTTATTCCATGGGTGCCTGCTTCTCAATTCGTATGATATTTCTGCCGTAGGCATATTCATCGCTTCACTTCTTTCCATAGTGCTAAGTAATCTTTATCCTAGTGTCAACCGCTTTATAAATGACATCGACAATCAGGTTGACTATGATAATTAAAGCAGCGGCAAACAGCATAAAACCCTGTAATACGGGAATGTCCTTGTTGTATATAGAGTTCAACGCCAATTGGCCAAGCCCCGGCCATGAAAAAAGCGCCTCTATTACCGCGGAACCTCCTATCATGCTCCCGACCGTTACGCCAAGCTTTGTAAGCGCGGGCAGAATGGAATTGCGCAGCGCGTGCCTGGCTACAATTACCGTCTCGCTGACTCCTCTTGCTCTTGCTGCCTTTATGTAGCCCTTTCCCATAACGTCAAGCATATTGTTCCTGATCAGCATGATAAACGGACCGCAGTGGCTTATTCCAAGGGTTATAGCCGGAAGCCATACGCTTTTTGTGCCAACACCGCCGACGATATCTACCAGCTTTAGTTTTACTCCGAAAACAAACAGTAACAACAGTCCCAGCACGAACGGAGGAATGGATACCGTTGCAAACGACAGCAGCTTCGCTGCCTTATCTATTAAGGAATTGGGATATAGCGCCCCTAATACCCCAACGATCAGCGAAACAATGAACATAATCGTAGCTGCATATGCAGTGAGCATAAGCGTGGCGGGAAGACGGGCCATCAGTTCTGAAGAAACCGGCGCTTTTGTTTTGTAGGAGTTGCCCAAATCAAACCGGACGACGCCCTTTAGCCATTCTCTGTACTGCATAGGATAAGACTTATCAAGTCCCAATTCCGATTTTACAATATCCACGGCTTTCTGTGAGATGACTCCCGCTTCCGATCTTGCAACGATAGCCGCCGGATCCCCCGCCGACAGGGTGCTCAGCGCAAATGTTACAACCGTAACAACAAAGAGTATTGGAAAAAGTAATATTATCCTTTTTATAACAAACTTGGTCATATACACGCACCTTCCACACATGCGGACATGGATACCTTTTGCAGTTGTCCGGCTTCGTTGCTGTGCATTGGATCGGCGAACAATCCCTGCATCTGGGGCAACACTAATGAACGGTATGACTCGTTTTGCCTGAAAAGCTCCTCGTGCGTTCCAATTCCCGCAACCTGCCCATCCTTCAGTAAAACAAGCATATCCGCAGCCATAATGGTTGAAAGCCGGTGGGCCACAACTAGAGTTGTAAAGCCCTTATACGAGCTTTCCATTGATTTGTGAATTTTGCTTTCATTTTCTGAATCCAGACTCGAAACAGCCTCGTCCAGTATAAGCACGGGCGAGCGCTTTAGTATTGCGCGCGCAATGGCAATCCGCTGGCGCTGACCGCCCGAAAGAGAAAGCCCTCGTTCCCCGGCCAACGTTTCATACCCATGGGGAAGAGCCATGATAAATTCATGGGCTAGAGCCGTTTTCGCAGCGGCTTCCACCTCCTCGCCGGTGGCATCGATTCTGCCAAGCCTTATATTCTCTCGTATTGATACGTTAAACAGGTAAACGTCCTGCAAAACCACCGAAGTAAGTTCACGCAGGCTGTCCATGGCCATTTCCCTTATGTCCACGCCGCCTATGCTTATCGAGCCGTTTTCAACATCCCAGTACCGCAGCAGCAAGCTTACGCACGTTGACTTGCCCGAACCCGAATGACCTACCAACGCTACCCGCTGGCCCGGTTTAACGGTAAATGAAATATCCTTGACAGCCAACTCAAGCTCATTGCCATAGCGGAAAGACACATTTTCAAAACGGATTTCAGGCACGATAGCTTCCGTATCCACAGTTTTTCCGTTATCTTCCACGAGCGCCCTTGCTTCAATAACCTGATAAACGCGATTTGCCGCGGCAAAAACAAGTCCGAAATTCCGGGCCGTATTACATACCTCAATAACCGGATTAAAGGCAAGACCGGCAAGCATCATAACAACGGGATAGTACTCAAAGGCAAGTTTTCCGTTAAAAACAAGCCATGCCGCCACCCCCATCACACAAAGCGTGCTCACGCCAACCGTAAGCTGCAAGAGCGCGCCCTCTGTGCCAAGCCTTTTGCCGTAGCTGTGCTGACTGGTATACATTTTCTGCATATATTTACGATTTTTCTTTTGATAGACCTCCACATTGTTAAGCATGAGTATTTCCTTCATGCCCTGAATTCCCTCCATAGTGACGGCGTTGGCATCTCCAAGTTCTTTGCGCACGGATGCGCCCTGTTCATCCGCTTTCTTTTTTCTTGCAACAGGTATAAATATAAGGACCGCAAAGAACAGCAGCATAATTACAGGCAACACAGGATGCAGCCACCCTAAAAATGCCAGCAAAATAACTGATACGATTACCGCTACGAACACACTGCCAAAGGAATGTGCAAAAAACCATTCCAGCAGCTCAACATCGCTCATTAGCGTAGACGCCAGCTGTCCTGATCGCATATTGAGCAGAATCGCGGGTGATACCCGTTCCACTGCCTTAAGAAGCATAATGCGCAGATCCGCCAGTACCTTGAACGCCACATCGTGAGCAAACCACATTTCAAAAAAATACGCGACCACCCTTAACAAAATTAACACGCACAGTGCGATAAAAAGCGTCCGCCAGCTATGGGAAATCTTTTGTTCCAGCGCCAGGCCCACCATATACGCGCACAGTGCGGATACGGATACGGTGAATAAATGGTTGAATACACCGCTGGCTACCGCTAAAGCCATTTCGCCATAATGCTTTTTAAGGCTTCCGATAAGCTTAAACACAGATTGCAACCGGTAATACTTTTCACTGTTATTCAAACAACCTGCCTCGCTTTCTCCTGCGCCTGCACAAGTTTTGTATAAACGCCTTTTTCACACTGAGCGAGCGCATCATGGGTTCCGGCTTCACACAGTCTGCCGTTATCCAAAACATAAATAACCTCGGCCTGCTTTATGGTTGACAGTCTGTGAGCAATAATAACCGTCGTTCTTTCCTTCATCAGCCGTTCGAGCGCCTCCTGGATAACGCTTTCTCCCGAGATATCGACGTTTGAGGTAGCCTCGTCCAGAATCAACACAGGGGAGTCCTTAAGAATGGTTCGGGCAATAGAGATACGCTGCCTTTCGCCGCCGGAAAGCGTCGCGCCCCTTTCTCCCACAATCGTCTGATACCCCTGCGGCAACGCCATGATAAAATCGTGAGCGTTGGCCGCTTTGGCCGCCGCAATGCATTCGTCGGCGGTTGCCTCAGAATTTGCCATGAGCAGGTTCTCTTCAACCGTGCCGTAAAACAAATAAGTATCCTGAAAAACAACCGCAATCTGATCACGCAGATAATCAAGAGGATAATCCCGCACTTCATGACCGCCTATCATGACCCTGCCCTGCTGAGGATCATAAAATCTAAGCAGCAAATTAACCAACGTTGATTTTCCCGAGCCGGATTTTCCAACTACGGCCGCCGTCTGACCAGGTTTAATATGTATAGTCACGTTACTCAGCGCATTGCCCCCGTCATCCCGATATTTAAACGTAACGTTTTTGAGCGTGATTTCCGGTGGGGTCCGCATAAGCCTGTTTTTGCCCGCTCCCTCCGGTACGCTCAGTTCTACCGAAGTATCAAGGACTTCATAAAGCTCCTCCGCCACTGAGAATCCGAGGTAACTACCGTGCCAGTAGACATTAAGCTCATAAAGCGGCCGCATGCTTTCTCCAGCCAGGAACAGGATCGTCAGCAGCGCCGAAGCCGATAGGCTCCCCTGATAGGTATGCCAAGCCGCTATTCCCACCGCCAGAGCAGTCCCCGCCGCGCAAAGCAATATAATAACGGCGGAATCCGATAAGGACATTCCCGTATTGTCTATAGAGGATTTAGCAAAGCGCCTGGCGTCTTTGTTAAGATTTTGCTGCGTTCGTTTACTTACGTTAAACGCCTTGAGCGTGCTCATTCCCTGCATAGCATCGATATACTGGGCGTTAAGATGCGCATAGGACTGCCAGTATTCAATCATAAGTTTTGAAATCGCCGGCATAAAAAGGTGCGGCACTATTATGGCAAGTACGGCCGCCAGCAATATAAGGACGCTGACAAACGGGTCAACCATGAATATATAGGTAATCGCCGCCCCTACGGAGATAAGCACAACGAATATATGAGGTATATACTGAACAAGAAAAACTTCAAAGGATTCCACGCCGTCGGTAACAAGCGACTGGATGCCGCCGCTGCGTTTGCCATCCTGATAGGCCGGTCCCAAGCGCAGGAGCTTTTCAATTAAAGTCTGGCGTATATTCCTCTTGATCTTGGCCCCCATTTTTTTGGCAAATCCTTCTTGATAACGCACCCAGAAGGCTTTGAAAAGAATCGCGAATAAAACGCCCGCGATAAAAGGCATTATCTCTGCGTATGGCCGCCTGTTAAATACAGCGTTGATTACTCCGGCAACCATAAACGCCTGTAAAAAGCCTGCGGCGCTGATGAACAAACCAATAAGCACTTTCAGTACGGTTTCTCTCGGAGCCGTCTTAAGAAAAGAAGCCAGGCGCAGATAAGTTCCCATAGCTTCTACTTTTCACCCCCGACAAGGAACGACGGCCTCAAAGAATGAAGTTCTATCTCCATTTCATTGCAGGTGCGCTTATCAATCGAACAGTTGGCAAATACCTTTGAAAAACCCATGGAAAGCATTTTCTCCAGATCCCACAGAGGGCGAACCTTATCGCTCATAAACAGTTTTTTGCTAAGTTCCTCGCCCTCCGCCTGATTCCTATGCTCATGGAATTTGCGCCCATATTTTTCTTTGATTTCTTTTTCTTTTTCAAAATACGCTTTTTTCTTTTTCTCATCAAACAGGTGCAGATACCAGCAGGCGTCGAATACCAGCAAACGGCCCCCAGTACGAAGCACTCGCAACCATTCCTCATAAGCACGCGAGGGGTTGTCGAGCGTCCAAGTAAGATTGCGGCAAATTACAAGATCGAAAGAGTTGTCTTCGAAAGCAAGATTATGGCAGTCCATCGAAAGCAAGGTAGCTTCGCATCCTTCAGCCTCCAGGTTCTTTTTCGCGAAACGTATCATGTTTTCCGTCAGATCGATACCCGTAACCCTGTGATTTCCCTCAGAAAGTATGATCGGGAAAAAGCCCGGGCCTGTACCTATATCAAGAATATCTAGCTCACTCTTTTTAGGGGCGTATTCAAGGATAAGCTCTTTCCAAGCTTTCCTGTGGAAATCCCTGAGTTCCCTTTCGATTCCCTGACTGTAGCCCTCCGCTTCGCCTTCCCAGTAGGTTTTTATCCGCTCATTAAACTGCATATTTTTCTCTCCCCGTCGTGATATTAGATGTTAAGAATCGAAAATAAAAACACGGCTGCATCAACCTTACGATTGATGCAGCCGTGTTCCCGCACGTTAATAGGCCCTGCCACCCTGAGGACAGAGCGCATTTCAAACAGGTCTTCTGACTTACGCCTATGGAGTTTCCTCCTGCGAACACACTCTGCCTTCCCAGTTTCCCAGTGACCGACTTTAGTCGATGAGCGCGGTCTCAGCGCTTACAGCGGCGGTACCGTTCGGGATTTTCACCCGATTCTCTATTCTTCCCCAAAGGCAATCGGACATCATCCGTTTGCGCCAGAGGGGACACTTGAAATAATATTCTATTTTATCAATAATTTAAAAGTATAAGTATAGTACTACAGATAAATACGAATGTCAACAAGTTTCATCTATGTAAAAATGCGCCGTACCGGGTTTTGCGGAGGCGCAGATTGACGTTTGCCTTGCCGAAAAGCCAACCAGCATGGAGGCATCTTTGCGGGCTATGACGGAGGCCGGATATGAGATCAAGGAATTTACCTTTTGTCAAAAAAGGAAGTATCTTTGTCTTCCCATAGTCCGACAAGAGTTCGCAGAGCTTCCTTTTCGTCTTTTTATCCGACGCTTCTAATTAAAGTCGTTATCCCATTCTAATAGGATTATGTCAAATCTCAACAGACCTGAAGCCATATGCCCCCTGACAGGAGCAAGTGACTACGATGGCCGCAGCAGTTGCCATCGGCAAGATTGGAACAGTATGACCGATGCGGAAAAGAAGCTAGCCCTGCGGCAGGTAATTAAGCGAATTGATGTGTATTCAGATAAAGTAGTGGCCGATTTATTTGGTATAAAAAAAGAAATAACACCGAAGCTTGACTCCGGTGCTACCTTTGTGTTCTAATGGTGGGAACAACAGGACTTGAACCTGTGACATCTTGCTTGTAAGGCAAGCGCTCTCCCAACTGAGCTATGCTCCCGATTTATTATAAACGCGACAACACCGCATTCGCGATGCTACCGCTGATTTTCTCTTGGTGGGAACAACAGGACTTGAACCTGTGACATCCTGCTTGTAAGGCAGGCGCTCTCCCAACTGAGCTATGCTCCCTTATGGCGAAGCTCCCAGGATTATGCGTTTACGGTGGCCTGAACCACCGACATCCTGCTTGTAAGGCAGGCGCTCTCCCAACTGAGCTAATCGCCCTTGTGGTGACCCCACCGGGATTCGAACCCGGGTTACCGCCGTGAAAGGGCGGTGTCTTAGGCCTCTTGACCATGGGGCCTCGGATTGGAAGTTGGTTTCTTTTAACTCCCAACTTATAATTTTCAGTAAGTGGTGGGCCCACTAGGATTCGAACCTAGAACCAGCCGGTTATGAGCCGGATGCTCTACCGTTGAGCTATGGGCCCAGAGGGATTGGCTCCCCGAGCTGGATTCGAACCAGCAACCCTCCGGTTAACAGCCGGATGCTCTACCGTTGAGCTATCGAGGAACGCTACAGCAGTTATTATACAATAAACATACCCCTCGGTCAATAGAAGAATTTATTAAGCAAATTTTAACTTAGTCCAAGTAATCCTTAAGCTTTTTACTGCGGCTGGGATGGCGCAATTTTCTAAGCGTCTTAGCTTCAATTTGTCTAATTCGCTCCCGGGTAACACCAAATTTCTGGCCCACTTCTTCAAGCGTCCGCGCCCGACCATCATCCAGTCCAAAACGCAGGCGCAGCACCTTTTGTTCCCGGTCAGTCAGCGTTGTCAACACATCATCCAGTTGCTCCCGCAGCAACGTAAAAGAAGCCTCCTCGGCCGGAGCCCGAGCGTCGTGATCCTCAATAAAATCGCCCAGGTGAGAATCCTCCTCCTCACCAATGGGAGTTTCCAATGACACAGGTTCTTGGGCAATCTTTAATATTTCCCGCACCTTTTCCTCGGAAATGCCCATTTCTTTAGCAATTTCCTCAGGCAGCGGCTCGCGACCCAGCTCCTGCAGTAACTGCCTGCTCACCCTGATTAATTTGTTGATGGTTTCCACCATATGCACCGGAATACGAATGGTCCGGGCTTGATCGGCTATTGCCCTTGTAATGGCCTGCCTGATCCACCAAGTGGCATACGTACTGAATTTATAACCCTTGCGGTAATCAAACTTTTCCACAGCTTTAATCAGGCCTAGATTTCCTTCCTGAATTAGATCTAAAAACAACATGCCCCGACCCACGTAACGCTTGGCAATACTGACCACCAAGCGCAAGTTGGCTTCAGCCAGCAGGCGTTTGGCCTCCTCATCGCCATCTTCCATCCGCTTGGCCAGTTCCACTTCCCTTTCCGGTGTCAGCAGAGGCACCCGACCGATTTCTTTCAAGTACATGCGCACGGGGTCATCTATACCAACGCCCTCGGGGACGGTTAAATCCACTTCAACATCATCACCGGATTCACTATCCTCTTCTTCAATAGGAGAAGCATTAATGGTTTCTATATCCTGAGCGTCAGGCACCACTTCGATACCCATAGCAGATAATTTCTCATATACATCATCAATTTGCTCGGGGGTAAGCTCTATGCCCTGTAAACTGTCCATGACCTCGTGATAAGTCAAGACTCCTCTTTTTCTGCCCTTTTCAATTAATTCCTTGATGTCTTTGATGAGTTGTTTGCTTCTGGAGTCTTCCCTGCTCATGGCAACATTCCCCTCCCTTCAGGGTTTGATCAGTAAAACCTATTTCGCGCAAAATGCGTATTATTTCATCCTGGTCTCCGGCTTTCTCCGCACCGGCCAGCGCATCCTGCAATTGCCCACGGTGCTCAAGCAGCTGCCGCCTTCTTATAGCGGCTATATAACCATGTAATAATAGCTCGGGATTTTCACCGGGAACCGGCTCCATTAACATAGCACCCAATTTTTCTTGATACTCCTCTTCCAGGTAATCAAACACCGCTGATAATGTATACGATAAAGACCGTTTATATATATTTAATATTTTTGCATAAACCTCATAACAAAAAACATCCTGAAAAAAATTGCCCGGTAATTCACTGGCCACGGTATCTATTATTTTAGGATCTTCCAGGATTAATCGTATCAAACCATATTCGGCTCTTTTGCCAAAATCAATGCCTAATTTTTTACTATTTATATTATGCTTAATTTTAGTAATTTTATCCGGTTTTGTAGTTTTTTTTCGATTGCTATTGGAAAATCTTTGCAACTCCTCCGCCACAGCATGGTAGCTGGTGAACAACCTGGCGGCTATCAAACGTATAGCTTCATTTTTTTCCAGCTCACCCGGCATAGCTGCCAGAGCCGGCAATACTTCTTCCAGTATAGCGTCTTTGGCCATAGGCCCGTCTGTATATTTAGCCAAAGCTCTTTGCAGCTTAAACTCAACCAGCGGTGTGGCATTTTCCACCTGCCGTTTCCATTGGTCAAGTCCCCGGAGCCGCAAAAATTCATCCGGATCCTTGCCTTCGGGCAATGAAAGCACCCTCACCCGGCAGCCCAACTCCTGCAATATATCAAGTCCCCGCACTGCCGCGGCTACTCCCGCAGCATCAGCATCGTAGGCAATAATCACTTCCCTGGTATAGTTCATTAACAAGCGTCCGTGTTCCTTGGTCAAACTGGTGCCCAACGAGGCTACCGTATTGGTTATACCGTATTGGTGAGCAGCTATGGTATCCATGTAACCCTCGGTTATAACAACGTATCCCGTTTCGCGAATGGCTTGCCTGGCCCGGTCAAGGCCATACAGTATTTTACTTTTACTGAAATAATCCGTTTCCGCAGTATTTAAATACTTGGGCAACCCATCGCCAAGCACCCGCCCGCCAAAACCAACCACCCGCCCTCGGGCATCAGATATAGGAAACATCAAACGGGACCGGAACCGATCATAAGCATTACGTTCACCGCTGACCGCCAATCCCACCTTTAATAGATCGGACAGGCTTACACCTTTACCCCCCATATACTTAATCAGCGCGTCCCATGATGCAGGCGCATAACCAAGCCCAAAATTTTTGATAATATCCGCAGTAAGACCCCTGGCGGCTATATATTCCCTTGCAGCAACAGCCTCGGAGTACTGCAGCAGCACAGATTGATAGAAATCCCTGGCTACTGCGTTTATTTTCCATGCTTTTTCCTCCCGGCGCAAACGCTCCCGCACTTGGGGAGTATAACCATCGGGAACCGCCACCCCTACCCTTTCCCCCAGCATTTTAACAGCTTCAGGAAACGATAGATTATGCTGCATCATAATAAACTTAAAAACATTACCGCCGGCATTACAACCAAAACAATAAAAAATTTGTTTGTCGGGTGTAACGGTAAATGACGGGTCGGATTCCTGGTGAAACGGACAATGGCCCACATAGTTGCGGCCTTTTTTCTGCAGCGTTACATAATCGGAAATAACCTGTACGATATCTGCACGCAACCGAATATTTTCTATTATTTCCTCATGAATAAACCCGCCCAAGGATATCACCTTCCACCCGAACCATATGCGAAAACATACTGGTCGTTTAACATTTATTCGCTGTCACTATAAATTATCCTTCCGGGTTCGACATTTTTTTGTTCACGACAGCCCCGGAAGCGGTAAAGCTATTTTCGGAAATAGCAAAAGACCGGGGTATAAACAAATGTTTAAACTGGGCGATAGCATAGCGGTCGGTCATACCCGCGATGTAATCGCATACGGCCCGCTCCACACCCACGGTCCGGGATCTGGCGCGGTGTTCCTCAGGCAGATCCCGCGGATGCTTAACCCAGTGGGCAAAAAGATATTGCAACACATGCCGGGCCTTACCCTCTTCCCCTTTGGCCTCGGAATCAATGTAAACATGATCAAAAAGAAATTGTCTCAACTCGTCTGTAGCCTGCCACACTTCACTGCTCATACCAATCAGCGGCTTATCCCGGCTGGTGATAATTAAATCCGTCACCATTGTGTTAATACGAGTGCGGTGCTTCCAACCAAGTATATCCAGGCAAAAAGCCGGCAGATCCTGTACTTGCAAAACTCCTCCCCGAATGGCGTCATCAATATCGTGGTTTATATAAGCCACCCGGTCAGCTATTTTAACCACCTGGCCCTCCAAAGTTGACGGGCGTACCAGCCCGGTGTGGTTTAAAATACCGTCACATACTTCCCAGGTCAGGTTTAGCCCCGTGCCTCCCTCCAGTTCTTCCACCACCCGCAGACTCTGCCGGTTATGTTTAAATCCACCCGGCATAATGTCATTAAGGGCGCTTTCTCCGGCATGACCGAATGGAGTATGTCCCAGATCATGCCCCAATGCTATAGCTTCAGTCAAGTCTTCATTCAGGCACAGTGCCCTGGCTACCGTACGAGCTATCTGGGCCACCTCCAGGGTATGGGTAAGCCTGGTGCGATAGTGGTCACCTTCGGGGATGATAAAAACCTGGGTTTTGTGCTTTAAGCGGCGAAAGGCTTTGGAATGGATAATTCTATCGCGATCGCGCTGGAATGCCGTTCTGACCCGGCACGGTTCTTCGGGACGCCTGCGGCCAACCGAACGATTACTGCGCGCAGCAAACTCAGATAAATAATTCTCTTCCATTGCCTCGGTGTGCTGGCGAATATCCACCGTTTACCACCCCTTGAACAATTTATTTTACCCGGATAACTGCATAACGCACCAATCAATTGGCCATCCGCCCCAGCTTAATAAAATAAATAATATACCCCCGACAGCCTGTCGAACGACCAGCGGGGGTAGACCGAAATACTTTATTTCCCCTGGGTCCGGTGGGCGCGTAGACCGACAGTAGCCCGCGCAACTTCCAACACCCGCCGCGCCAAAATCCGGGTGCGCTTCAACCCATCCTGGTCATCCTTGGCCAGACGCTGGGTGCAAGCACCCAAGTGCCCGGAATCATCATCAATAAACCCATCCCCCACTACGGTCATACCCTGACATAACATCATATCCTGCATAGCCCGTAAGGCGGTTTCCTGGCCGCCAAAACGGCCCGCGCCCACCGCCAATGCACCACCCACCACGTTAAGCAATGCCTTATCCTTGCGCAAATTACGGGTTTTATCCCAAAAAGCTTTAAGCTGTGCCGATACAGTGCAGAAATACACCGGACTGCCCATAATAATGCCGTCGCAACGGCGTAACATTTCATAAGCAGCTTCCAGCGCTGTACCGCGAAAACATATGCCTTCACATGGATTGGAACAAGCCAGACAATAGGGCACTTTAGCTTTCGCCAGCAAGTCGGAGGCTTGCATAAAATGTCCTTCACCGCCCATAGCCGTTATTTCTTCCAGTGCGGTCCGAAGCATCAAAGATGTATTGCCCTCAGAGTTGGGACTGCCGTTTATCGCTATAATAAGCATAGAATCCCTTCTTTCCATAAGATGTACCAATCAAAGCAACTTATTTTTATTTGAATTCCATCTGCTATGCTATACTTAAAAGGAGATGCTTCTATAAATTTATAAAACTTATGCAAATAGCTAAGATTTATGCCCTAAATGACTACCACTGCAAGATAGTCACTAAAAACAGTTATATCACTGTTATTAATTATGCTATTGTGGTAAGATAGCCAGCTTGTTTAAGTGTTTAATTGCACCGAAGCCAACACTTGATATACCGGTCCTTTGCGGGTAAGCTCGCTTTTCATTAAATCAATACCGGACACCGTTATGTCGCCGATGATTCCCAAATCGCCGCACAGCTTATCTGCTTTGCTCACCAGGACTTGCCCGTCCCGGGGTGTACGCAGCCGTCCCAAAGTTAAGTGCGGCGCAAAGCTTTGACTGTCCGAAGCCCAACCTAAAACAGCCATACATTCTTCCACTCGCTTGTGCAACAAGCGAAATTTGTGCAACTCGTCTTGCACTCCCACCCAGATAATCCGAGGACGCCGCGACCCGGGAAAAAAGCCAAGCCCGCTCAAGGTAAGCGTAAAAACACCTGTTCCGGCAGCGGCTTCATTTACATTGCGGACAATTTCACTGATCCGACTATCAGCAACATCACCTAAAAATTTCACAGTTAAGTGTAAGTTATGCTGTTCAACCCATTTAACATTTGCCTGTGCGGTTCGTAAATATGATTGTAAATTAACTAGCTTTCTTTTGACATCCACTGGTAAATTGACAGCCCAAAAAAGACGTGACTGCAGCACCCGCATCACCTGCCTGTCCAATACCACCGCAGTTGTATTCTATCCAAGCGCCTTTACAATTGTTAAAATACGGTCACAGCAAGACCGTAATAGAATAAACAGATAACATTTTTCTTTTCATCTGGGATTAATTGTACTTCTATATTTTTTCCCGATTTCCTTTTAGTTAACAAATATTTAATATTGTAAATATCCGGCCCAAGAACGAAATCGATCTACGGGTGACTAAAAAAGTAGTGTATCTTGCAAAATCGTATTCTCGAATCGCTACATCTTAACATATTTTCCACTGTTTCTTCGACGTTTGAGGGTCTTCGGCTTTGGTAATAATATACCCGGCGAGCAAGTCAATTCCGACTATCAAGCTTGAGGGTGCCATGACAAACATATCGCAGTCACGACCGATATGAGGGTATTTTTCAGATATAGGGGAGATATCCGGCGTCTAGTTTTAAGCAAAGCCTATTTTAATAAACACAATGTACACATATACGGTTGCCAATATCAAGGAAAGCAGGGTCACCGGGATGCTTGCTTTGAGGAAATTTATAAATGAAATAGATTCTTCTTCCCGGGCCGCGATCGAAGCGACAATTAGATTCGCGGATGAGGCAATCAAAGTACCGTTGCCGCCCAGGCAAGCTCCCAGGGCCAGAGACCACCAGAGTGTGGAGGCTTGTACCTGAGGTAGCGTTAATTGTATAATCATATCTTGAATCATAGGAATCAGAGTAACCACCAAGGGGATGTTGTCAACAAAAGCGGAAGCCAGACCGGCTCCCCACATGATGACCAGGGAAGTAAGGGCCATATTGCCGCCGGTAACTTCTATCATCCAGGACGCGGCCTTGCTAATAAGACCTACCTCAACCAGCCCTCCCACCAGGATAAACAAGCCGGCAAAGAAAAATATGGTTATCCATTCCACCGAGTGAAAGACCTCATCCAAATCGCTTTCTTTGACTCCGATGAGCATCAACAGAGTAGCACCCGATAAAGCAACTACCGCCGGTTCCAGATGCAGAAACTGGTGCAAGACAAAGCCCAATAAGGTAAGGGCAAAAACAAAAATAGATTTTTTAGCCAGAGCCGAATTTCGGATGTAATCTTTTGCATCAATATCCATCAGCTGTTGCCTGTATTTTTCCTGTACCTGAAGCTGTTTGCCAAAGAAGAATTTTAGATAAGCGATCGTGATGAGCAAAATAACGATGATGATTGGTGTAATATGAACGAGAAAATCATTAAAGGAGATATCTGCTGCCACACCAATCATGATATTTGGCGGATCCCCCACTAAAGTAGCGGCGCCGCCAATATTGCAGGCAAATATCTCCGTGACGAGGAAAGGGAAGGGGCGAATATGCAAAGCCCGGGTAATGGCAATCGTAAAGGGAGTAATCAGCAAAACCGTAGTTACAATATCGACAAAAGCCGAGACAACAGCTGTCAGCAAGGCAAGCCGTACCAATATTTTCACCGGGTCCCCATTCGCGCTTTGCGCTGTCTTTACCGCAATATATTGAAAAATTCCGCTCTTATTTGTAATTCCAACCAAAATCATCATGCCAAGGAGCAAGAAAATGGTTGCCCAGTGGATATACTCAGTGTAAGCTTCATGCAGGTCTACAATACCCAATATGATCATTAGGAGCGCGCCACACATGGCAATAATAGAACGATTAATTTTTTCAGAAATGATCAGGGCATAACTTGTAAGAAAAATCACTACTGCTACTATAGTTTGCCAACCGGCTAAGTTCTGTGTTAAATGTATCAATAGTCGTGTCCTCCTTCATGTTTTACTTTTTCCTGAAATTCCCCCTTATTGAACTTCTTATAATTGAAGCCGCTGATATATAGAATACAATTGGGCAAAAATCAAAAGAAAATCCCCTGATTAGTATTTCGTAGATCTCAGTCTTTAGAAGCCAACTCTCCCGGCATTTTCTTCACATGCTACATATTCCCAGCTACCTACTCGATATCTTTAGTAGCTTTTGTTAATGCCCACAACTTGATCAAGGGGAAGTATAAAGGCAATTCCCCTATTGGGTTCATTCAGATCCATTTTTTCTACAATGGCATCCAGCACCGTTCGAGCTTTATCTTTCTCAATTAAAGTTAGAACGATGTCTTTTTCCGGCTCGATACTAATCCCCAACAATAACCGAACAGCGGTTCCTCGTCCGAAAAGAATGGTCCCGCCTTCGGCACCGGCGTGATGGGTGATGTTTGCCACCTTTTCCCCTTTGCCTTTATTTACAATGGTAACAATTAATTTGTATCCTTCCAGTCCCATTGCCAAACCTCCCTTAATTTATCAATCATAATATTTGAGGATATCCTTCATTGTAATAATCAAAAAAGCAATTGGCAAGGGTAAAAAAGATTATATTTCATAGGGTTTGTCCGCCTGCACAACGTTAATGATTTTTAATATTTCCTTGATTAATTGATCCTTAGCTCTTTTAGGTATCATTTTCCTCTAAATTAAGTTTCTGTATTCCCGTCTCCCATCTACCACAGCGTGAATCGTTACAGTCTTTTTTCCATCATCTGTTTTATAAAAGACAAGATGTTTTTCCATAATGAGTATTAGATATCCCTGTTTTCTTAAAATTGAATACCTTGGTGGATTTCCCGACCTCGGGAAATCCTTTAATCTATTTATTGCGGTTTCTATCATATCCAGATAATTTATCGCCATATCTACACTTCCCGAATCATCAGCAATATAAAAGATGATTTCACCAAGTTGCTCCTCTGCTTTATCCGTCCTCGTGATTTTGTATTTCATCCATTCTTCCTGTCCATTAAAGATTTCCGAATGTCGTCAAACGTATTCCGCATAGGTGCAACTCTTCCATTTTTCAAATCATCTTCAGCTTCTGCCAGTGTGCGTAACAGCTCAAGTTCAGATTCCATCTGATAATATTTCTGCAATCCCAATACCACTGTATCTCCACGTCCATTTACAGTAATAATAATTGGTCTCTGTGTCTCCCTGCATTGCTTTGAAATTTCGCTATAATGATTTCTTAAATCAGAAGATGGTCTGATATCAGATTCCATATATACACCTTCTTTCTTATACCTTTTATAGTCATAGCATATCATAATATGACTAAAGCATTCAACAATTCATTTGATTGCGTTTGGTAAACTTAATAGGTATATAGCTCTTTTCTAGCCGGAATTCATGCCGCCATATCAAAACCTTCTTCGGTAGGGCGCTCAAAATGAACCTCCACACATTGGACTCCATTATCTTCACTGATATGGGAATGCACTATCTCTGTTTCATCAGCAAAAGTTATATATGGATACATCATATATAATCACTCCCTTAATAGCCCTTGGACTAGCTAGTTTAAGCAATGTAAGAAACAGCTACAAATAAAATTTTTGTATTATCTCTATTGCTTAGGAATAAGCTTCAGTCCCTTTATAATAGCCTTACCATCATCGGACTTCAGCCAATTAATGATCCTTCTGGCACTATGTTCTTTAGGTAAATCGCTTCGTATCACTACATAATAAGCATCACTAAGAGAATAGGTCCCCTCAGCTATGCTTTCTTCAGAGGGAACAACACCTTCAAAGGCAAGCAACTTTAACCGCTCATCTATCCCGGTGATTTCCCCCATGCCTTTTAGGTAGGTGTATAAGGTATAGCCCAGAGCATAACTTTTTGTTGGTTTGCCCGCCAATCCCCCGTTATGAAAAAAAGCTACTTGTTCTAACATACCCTCCATGGTTAGCTCCACATGGTTTTTCTGAATGGAAGAATGCATGTTTTTACCGTTTAGAATAAGGTTATCCATCTGTGACTGGCTGCCACTATCCGAATTCCGGCAAATTGGAACAAGCTTAAGGTCAGGGCCGCCCAGTGTAGACCAATTCGTAATTCCGTAATTTAAATATATTTCACGCACCTGCTCCATAGTTATATTTTCGGCCTTGTTTTCTTTAGGTGTAATAAATACTAGTGCCTCCGCGGCTACCGGGTAAAATTCAAGTTTTATACCTTTATCCTCTGCAAGGGCCAGAACATCGGAAGAAGCGTAAGGTACAACTATCATATCCACTTCACCGTTTATCAGCAATTTATATGACGGTACTGTTTTTGATGCTGTCTTAGGGAAATTGTCATTCTCATCACTTTGGTACATAGTATTATTGATTGCTTTTATAATTGCAAGTGTTGATGTGGAGCCATCAATTCTCGGGTAGTTTTGATGAGTAATTCCTAATTTGTCGGCAGTGGTACTCATAAGGTTATTAGGGGCTTGAGTGCCTGGATTTGACCCATTATTTACAATTGTTTCAGATGTAGAACCCTTTGATTCTTTTGATTCTAAAGTGCTCGGGCTTTTTGTACAAGAAACAGATGATAAAAGCATAACGAATAATAACACAACCATTACGGATTTTTTCATTATTCTCATTTTGCCCTCCTATGATGGGATCAGGCCTGACCCCATTGGCTACTATTGTGTATATGAGAATCTCAGAAACCATGTTCCAAAATCAATTTTTACTATCTCGGGACCCCTTTCGACAGTTAAATTGACATTTTTTATGACCCTATAACGCAAGCCATAATATTCTGCTGAACCACCATCTTCATACGTTGTTATTGGGATTGCAAAAATAGGTAATTTATTGCCATTGCTAAAGAAAAATAAGCGATAAAGAATGCAACCAAACAATTAATATGATACATATAATAACTCTTCTTTTTTTCATTCTATTGCTTCTTTTTTTCTTTTCCCCCATGGTCTAAGATAAGAAATCACTACTAAGAAGAGTAGTAAAGCAATACATATTGCAATGCCAACGAATAGCAACTGACGATTTTGAAAATAAGCCGGATTTTGTAAAGGATACATACCACTGGTAATCATACTAGTAGAGAGTGAATCGTCTATCCAAATCCGCACATAGGTCGCGCCGAAAATAATCGCCACTATATTACCGATCCATTTTGCTAAAACCCAATAATACTTCGTTAGCCCTCCCCAATGCGTCCTGATAGCAAGCCAAATTCCGGTAATGAGCGAACCGAAAGCACCAGGAATGACTAAGAAATGATCAAAACGTTTTATGAATACATGTGAAGCATATATCAGATTATTGTCGGTCGTAAATTCTGTCAAAACGGCAAGTAAAAGCATTCCCCAAATACCGCTTAAATAAATAATGACAAAAGTCATATGAGTAATGAGCCACCAATTCTTTTGCCTTATTTTTAATTTATCTTTTCTAAATTTACCGATAAGCAGTGTAACACCGGTTATCACTAAAAGAACAGCGAATATAGTTAATCCTCCAATAAAGAGATCCATTTTGTTCCCCCTTCACCTTTATAATTTTTGAGCCGGACTATCTATTAACGCTAGATTATTAACGATTTTTCTGCGGTTATAGCTTCAGTCAACCTCCCTAAGCATTTTTTCTATAGAAGCTACGCGAACGCGTAAATCGGATAGCTCTTCCGATATTTTCGTTTGTACCAAGATAGCTTCTTCTGCAAGCTTGCGATAGGCCTCATCCCTTGCGATTTCTGCCTTACTCGATATCCTCTTTTGCCAAGTTCTGAAACCCTGCCATACTAATACCACAGCCAGTGGTACAAGCAGTACAAGCACAAAGACCATTCCGCCAATTTGTGAAATAACTTCTTCGTTCATTAATTATCCCCCTTTTCGTTGATAGCATCGTCTGGGGTGGTGCTACCAGTTCTTTTAATAGTGAGCGTTTTTACGGCTTCCGCTATGCTCTCTGGATTTAAGTGGAATGCAAAAGGTGTCACTTCATAATAATTCATAGCTTTTCCGTCATTTGCCAATTCCAATTTACTAGTTACTAATCCAGCGGTCTCTAATCGTTTTAGATGCATGTATAACAGCGGTCTGCTAATCTTGGCCTCACGGGCAAGCTGACTGACATGGATACGCCTGCCTTTCAATAAAGCAATGATTTGTATTCTGTGGGGATTTGCCAGTGCCTCCAATATTTTGATTAAATCGTCACCTGAAGGTGACGCTGGTTTTAAATTATTGTTATCATTTATTTCCTATCCCTCCTTTAAACTTCGGCATCGCATGCTTCTTCGGGATTTTAGTAACCCAGCACTCATAAAGCATTAGACCTGCCAGACAGGTATTAAATATTGATACCTGTCACCTGTAATATATATATTACAGGTGACAGGTTAAGTCAAGACAAAATTATTCTTAAATTGTCTCCTATTAGTTTAATTGCTGCACAGTTTTACGTGGAGGGAACAATTGCAGCAAGCAAAAAGGGTATTGTCTCTTAAAATTTCTAAAAGACAATACCCTTACTTTATTTTATGCTAAATCTCTCAAATCCTTGGTATATAAGGACCTTGGAGCCTCGGGCATAATACTTACTTCGATCGGTCCTTATTGTTAACAGCCGCCTGGGCTGCGGCTATCAAAATAGACCATCGCGTTTTTTCATATTATGGAACACTTTTACTTTGCCAGCTTGTAAAGTATAAACTGATTCAGAGAAATACCCTCTTTTTTCGCATCCTCAACAAGTTCTTTATGAAGGGATTTCGGAAGACGAAGAGATATTTTTCCATTGTATTCCGTCCGTCCCGCTATCCTTAAAAGCTCTAAATCTTCGGCGTCCGGTTCGACTTCGGGAATGGCTTTCAATTTTTTTTCAAATTCATTCCTTGTCATACTCACGACCTCCTTACTTATATATGCTTGTAAAACTCTCCACGTGGATGTATGGCTTCAACAAGTATGATATTATTATTAATATCAACTGAAAATCCTATGCGGTAATGCTCAATTTTAAGCCTGTATAAATCAGTGCCTTTGATTTTTTGAATATTCCCTTCCAACTCTTTAAGCCCTTCAATTGCTTTTTCCAGTTTCGCTCTTGTGTTTGCATCAGCCTTTTTAAGATACTTTTTCGGCTGTTTACTATATTCAATCTGCATGAAATATCTCCTCTGCCTTTACATATAATATCATATTTGATATTATATATTCTGTCAATTATTTTTCCGTTTCTCCTTTTCTATTTCTTTTTTTAGCTTGTCTAGCTTGTTTGATTGCTCACTTTGCATTAACAGCCGCCTGTGTGGCAGCTATCAAAAAAGACCAATCTCATTTTTTCATATTATGGAACACTTGAATATTACGTGGTGGCGGAGCCACCAAATCTTCTGAAATAGAGCCACCTAATCCGTAACATAGAGCCATTGAGTTGATAACATCTTCTCTGAACCATCACAGCCAACAACACGACCTCCAATCACTCTAAAATAGTCAGTATAATATCCATATCCGCATCCAAGATCTAATACTTTTTCATTTTTAAGTTTACTAAAACGACGACGTACCACATTTTTATTTACTTGGGCAAACTCAGAATCTTCCTGTGAAGAAAAATATAGTTGTGCGGCGTTGTTCCATTGATTAATAATCTCGCTGCTCACAATATACGCTCCCTCCCACGTATAAAAATATAGCGGGCATGCAGTTATTCTTAGGCTGCATGCCCGCTTGATGATTTACAACGGCTTATATTTTAGCCTTTGATCGCCGCCTGGGCCCCCGCTATCAAATACCAACAATCTCATTTTTTCACATTACAGAACACTTTATCAAATTGGCTTTTAACAAGCAGGATTTTACACATTTTGCGGAATTACAGCCACTGAACAAATGCAGTTTTATCCTCTGAATTATATCCTGCTCTTCTATAGAAGTTCAAGGTACTTTCCTTTTTGCTCCCGGTCATTAACATAATTTTGTAACAACCATGTTGTTTTGCAATTTGTCCCGCATACTCAAGACAATCTGAGGCTAACCCTTGGCCTCTATGAAGCTCATTTGTAATAACATTTTCTATAAGAGCGTATGGTTTTTGACCGTGAGTAAGATTCGGTACAATGATAAGTACACAGGACGAAACTATTTTACTATCATCCACAGCAACAATAATGTGATGGTTTTTGTCATGTACAATCTCAGACCAAAGTTCTTGTAAATCTTTACCCATTTCTGGCAAAGAATTATTATGCAACCGAGTATACAATTCCAGCAGACCACATAAATCCTTTTCATTTATTTGTCTTATTCTCATAATGACACCTCACAAAATACAAGCCTCCTTGGCCGACAATTACAATTCATAGAACACTCATGCAGATTTAATCTTATTTCTTAAACAAATCCGCATGAGTGCCTGTCCGCGTAAGAGTCAGAGTCAAAACGTCATTTTCGGCAATATAAATCAGCAACCAGTCCGGTTGTATATGGCACTCTCGAAACCCTTCAAAGCTGCCTTTCAAAGCGTGGTCACTATATTTTTCTGCCAATGGACGACCATTTGCTATTTCGCCGACTACATACTCAAACAGTTTGGAATCGCAGCCTCTCTTCAGCATTTGCCGATATTCCTTTTTGAAACGAGAGGTTCTGTTAATCTTCATCATCGCTGTTCAAGTCCTCCATCAGCTCTGCTACACTATTATAGCTTTTTGCAGGTACTTTTCCAGCTATGATATCACGGGCTTCCTGAATAGCCGCAAGCGTTTCGGCGTTGTACTGAGGGTTTTTGACCTCAAAGGGCAACCCTCCGGCGAGAATAACCTGATGAAGAAATATATTTATAGCTTCGGTAGTTGAAAGGCCTAATGTTTTAAGCGTAGCCTCAACACCAGCCTTAACGGCAGATTCAACTCGAATATGCAATGTTTCTGATTTAGCCACAATACTCACCTCCTCAATTATCATATGCATTGTATCACGTTTTATATACATATTCAATGCATTTACATTATCCATTAACAATATAGAATCAAATAAATTACAGTATAATGGCTGCAAGCAGAGCAATCTCATTTTCGGCTTTAAAACTTAAACTCTGAAAGCACTAGAATATAAGCCAATTCTCACTTCTCCGCATCAAAAAGTGTGCCATAATGCATGTTTTTTTATATTCTGGCCACCGAAAACAGACGTTCTTCATATAAAAGCAAGGTGCTGACACCCAAAATCCGAGTTGCCAGCACCCTGTTTATGTGATATTAAAATTCTCTCAATCAATTACGTCGCAAGTCTTACGCGCCATGCATCCTGCACTCGTCTCAATGCTTATTTCGCCTTAACAGCCGCCTGCGCCGCCGCCAGACGGGCGATAGGCACCCTGAACGGCGAACAGCTCACGTAATCCAAACCGATCAGGTGACAGAACTCAACGGATGAAGGTTCTCCGCCATGCTCCCCGCAGATACCTATCAACAAATCAGGTTTTACACTGCGACCCAACTGCACCGCGGTCTGCATTAATTTACCCACGCCGTTGCGGTCCAGCACTACAAAGGGATTTTCCTTCAATATTTTTTTAGACACATAGTCCTGCAGGAACTTACCCTCGGCATCATCCCGGGAGAAGCCCAAAGTAGTCTGGGTCAAGTCGTTGGTGCCAAAGGAGAAGAAATCAGCCGCCCCGGCTACTTCATCGGCCAACAGCGCGGCCCGGGGCACTTCAATCATGGTGCCCACGGTGTATTCAAACTGCACACCCGTTTCCTTCATTACATCGGCAGCCATTTGCTCCACTATTGTACGCAGGAAGGACAGCTCGTTGATATCAATAATCAGCGGTATCTCCACTTCGGGGATTACCCGGCAGCCTTCCCGCACCAGCCGCGCCACGGCCTGAAAGACGGCCCGGGCCTGCATGGCGTAAACAGCCGGGAAAGTGATACCCAAGCGGCAGCCCCTGTGTCCCAGCATGGGGTTGAGTTCGGCCAGCGCCCGCACTTTTTTAAGCAGTTCCTCCCTTTGCTTGATTTCTCCAACATCCCCACCGGTCAGCCGCAAAGTGGTGATTTCCACCATCAACTCCTCGGCGTTGGGCAGGAACTCATGCAAAGGCGGGTCCAGCAGCCTGATAGTCACCGGCAGACTTTCCATGGCCTTCAAAATACCGTAAAAGTCTTCTTCCTGCATGGGCAGCAGCTTGGCCAGAGCTTTATCCCTTTCCTCGTCAGTATCAGCCAGGATCATTTGCTGTACTATCGGCAAGCGGTCCTGGGCCATAAACATATGCTCGGTGCGGGTAAGTCCGATACCCTCGGCACCAAATTCTCTGGCTTTGGCGGCATCATGCGGCGTGTCGGCATTAGCGCGCACACCCAAAGTGCGAATTTCATCGGCCCAAGCGAGCAGCTGCTGGAATTCGCCGCTGAGCTCGGGATCAATCATGGGCACCTCACCCAGCATAACCTGGCCGGTAGCCCCGTCTATAGAGACAATATCGCCTTTTTTAACGGTCATTCCGTTAACGAAAAACTCTTGATTAATATAGTCGATACGAATAGCTTCACAGCCGCACACACAGGGCTTGCCCATACCCCGGGCCACCACCGCGGCGTGGCTGGTCATGCCGCCCCGGGAAGTAAGGATACCTTGGGCCTGTACAATACCGTGGATATCATCCGGTGTAGTTTCCGTGCGCACTAAAATTACCTTTTGTCCGTCCTGCCCCATTTTTTCGGCTTCGTCGGCGTCAAACACCACCTGGCCACTGGCGGCCCCGGGCGATGCAGGCAACCCCCTGGCAATCACTTCCAGCCTGGCATCGGGGTCAATACGACGGTGCAGCAGATGGTCCAGATGGGCCGGCTCCACCCTCAATACAGCCTCTTCCTTGGTAATCAGACCTTCGTTAACCATATCGACCGCTATTTTAATAGCGGCCTGAGCGGTACGCTTGCCGTTACGGGTCTGCAGCATGCACAATTTGCCCCGTTCAATGGTAAACTCAATATCCTGCATGTTGCGATAGTGCTTTTCCAACAGAACACAGGTATCGGCAAATTGCTTGTATACACCCGGCATTTCATCTTTTAAAGTAGCAATGGGCTGCGGAGTCCGGATACCGGCCACCACATCCTCGCCCTGGGCATTAATCAGGTATTCACCGTACAGCTCGTTAACGCCGGTCGACGGGTTACGGGTGAAGGCCACACCGGTACCGCAATCATCACCCAGGTTGCCAAACACCATAACTTGCACGTTTACGGCGGTACCCAGACTATCCGGTATTTTATTCACTTTACGGTATACAATGGCCCGGTCATTATTCCAGGAGTTAAACACGGCGTAAATAGATTTAAACAATTGCTCCATTGGTTCCTGGGAAAACGGGCTGCCGGTTTCCCGTTCAATAAGCTTTTTATATTCTTCAACCACGACTTTCCATTGTTCGGCAGTCAATTGATTATCATATTGAACATTAGCCAAGTCCTTTTGGGTTTCCAGGATGCGCTCGAATTTAACATGTTCAATACCCAATACCACGTCGCCAAACATATTTAAAAAGCGACGGTAGCAGTCCATGGCAAACCGTTCATCCCCGGCAGCCCGGGCCAGTCCCTTGACAGTTTCATCGTTTAAACCCAGATTCAATACAGTATCCATCATACCGGGCATGGAAATGGGTGCCCCGGAACGCACACTTACCAGCAGAGGATTGTCCGGATCGCCAAAACGCTTGCCGATTTTTTCCTCCAGGGTTTTAATTTTATCGCGCACCTGATCTTCCATGCCGGGTGGAAACTGCCTGTTTTCCACGTAAAATTGGTTGCAGGCATCAGTGGTAATGACAATACCGGGAGGAACCGGTAATCCTATATTGGTCATTTCTGCCAAATTGGCACCCTTGCCACCGAGCAAATTTTTCATATCCGCCCGACCTTCTTCAAAAGAGTAAACCCATTTACTACTTGCCATGCCTTTCCCCCCTGTAGTATATTTCCAGCACACGACTGGCGGTTTCTTCAATGGCTTTATTGGTTACGTCAATTATCGGGCAACCAACTTTTTTCATTGTATTTTCCGAGTATTCCAATTCTTTCAAAATGCGCTCCATACTGGCATAATCGGCATTGGAAGTAAGGCCCAGCGCTTTGAGACGCTCCCGCCTGATTTCATTAAGCTGGCTGGGGCGAATAGTGAGGCCGACCACCTTATGCTGGGCCAGATTGAAAAGCTCCTCGGGCGGAGCCACTTCCGGCACCAGCGGCACATTGGCCGCCTTTATCCGCTTGTGGGCCAGGTACATGCATAAAGGTGTCTTGGAAGTGCGGCTCACACCGATAACTACCAGGTCAGCCCGCAAAATACCGCGGGGGTCTTTGCCATCGTCGTATTTTACGGCAAACTCGATAGCCTCTACCTTGCGAAAGTACTCCCGGTCCATTTTGCGCACCAGCCCCGGCTCAAGCTTGGGCTGGCAGTCTTCCAGACAGGTTAAGGCATCCAGCATGGGACTCATGATATCTACCGTTAAAATCCGGTGTTTTTTGGCCTCGTCAATCAAAGTCTCCCTAAGCTCGGGCAGCACCAGTGTATACGCAATCAAGCTATTAAAATGACCGGCCTCTTCCACAATTTCCGGGATTTCCGACGGATCATTAACATAGGGAACCCGGCGGATCTCTATCTCGCCGCCGTTAAACTGACTGGCTGCTGCCCTGGCCACCAGCTCGGCTGTCTCGCCAATGGAATCCGAAATAATATAGATAACCGGTCTTAATTTATTATTTATCGCGGATATGGATACCGCCTCCTTAATAATCACCTTCGCCCAATTCAACAAACAGCCTGGTGATATTGGTTTTGCTAAACCGCCCGACAACTTCCAGATCCGTTCGACCGTCATCTCTTTTAACCCGGCGCACCACCGGCAGAGCATCCACCTCATGCATAATCAACCTGCGGGCAGCTTCCCAAACTGATTCATCGGATTCCACATAAACAACATTGGGCATTCTGGTCATAATCACACCCACGGGCAGTTTGTGTATATCCTGCCCGCCCAGGGTAGTTTTTAGCAGATCCTTGCGGGAAAGCACCCCTTCCAGCAAGCCTCCCTCCCGAACAACAAACATTGTGCCCACATCTTCTATGAACATGGTAACCACGGCATCGTATACAGTGCACTGTTCAGGAACCACCACGGGCACCGATTTAATTTCATTGATCGGTATCTTATGCAGTTTCTCAGCCAGCGCCCGCTCGGGTTTCTTGCCACTGTAGAAATAACCCACCCGGGGACGGGCCTCCAACATACCGGACATAGTTAAAATAGCCATATCCGGGCGCAACGTGGCCCTGGTCAGACTCAGCCGTTCAGCGATTTGTTCACCGGTAATGGGGCCTTCCCTTTTAACAATTTCCAGGATAGTTTCCTGCCTTTTGGTAAGTTCCATATCATCGCCCCTTGCAGAGCAAATATGCCATACTATTAACCTTTACTCTTATAAATAATATATATTATATGCACAGTTTAAATTTCCTCTTACTATTTAAAAAATTTTTTTAATTAAATTTACAGCATATTATAAGCATATTACTTATTTGATGTTACCATTTTACTTAAGTCTGCCATACCGCCAATAAAGGCGGAAATTTTTTGTAAAAGGGCCAGGCGATTGTCCCTGACCCGCTCATCATTTACCATCACCATTACATCATTGAAAAAGCGGTCTACCGGCTTTTGCAGCTGCGCAATTATAGACAGCGCCGCGCCATAAGCCCGTTCCCTTATCTTGACGCCGGCGGATGCGGATACCGATTGAAAAGCCTGATATAGCTCCCGCTCAGCCGCCGAGTCGAACAACGCCGGGTCCACCCGGTCATGAGCCGCCTTTTTAGCCAGGTTGTGTGCCCTGGTAAAAGCGGTAAGCAATGCTTCAAAGGCCGGGTCGGTGCGGAATTTTTCCAAAGCCCGCCCCCGCAGCCAGGTCCCCGCCGGATCATTAATGCCGGCCGCCAGCACTGCGTCCACGGTGTCGTAAGGCAGTCCCCGGTCAATAAACAAACCGCGCAGACGCTGCCGGAAGAATTCCTCCAGTTCAGCGATGACCTGTTCCAGCGTTAGTTTCATCTGCACCCGTCCTGCGTAGCCCCGGTAAGCCTGTTCTATAATCTCTTTCAATGACAGCACCAGCTCACCGTCCAAAATGATATGGCAAATCCCCAGGGCTTGGCGCCGCAAAGCATAAGGGTCCTGTGACCCGGTTGGCATAATGCCCACACCGAAGCAGCCCACTAAAGTATCGGCTTTATCAGCAATACTTAAAGCCCGGCCCGGCAGCGTTTCGGGCAGATCATCGCCCGCAAAACGAGGCAGATAATGTTCATATATCGCCCGGGCCACGGTATGCGGCTCATCCTGGCGCAAAGCGTATTCCCGGCCCATAATCCCCTGCAGTTCGGGAAATTCGTAAACCATGTTGGTTAAAAGATCCGCCTTGGCCAGATAAGCGGCCCGGGTGGTGTCTCCCCGCTCCTGAAGGCCGGCGCCCAACCGGACGGCAAGTAAATCAGCCAGAGTGGTAATCCGCTGCACCTTTTCATATATTGTGCCCAGGCTTTCCTGAAACACTACTTTTTGCAGCCCTTCCACCCGATCCGCCAGGTTTGTTTTGAGATCCTCGTGCCAGAAAAAGACGGCATCGGCAAGGCGGGCCCGCAGCACCTTTTCATTACCGGCCCGAATGATATCAATACTTTCTTGATCGCTGCCGCTGTTGCCCACGGCAACAAACCGGGACAGCAGACTCCCGTCCGCGCCCCGTACCGGGAAATAACGCTGGTGCTCCCGCATGGGGGTAATTAATACTTCCTCCGGCATCTGCAAATAATCTTCATCAAAACTGCCGCATAGGGCAGTGGGATACTCTACTATGTTGGCAACCTCATCCAAAAGGTCGGCATCAATTTCCGCCTGCCCGCCCTCACGGGCCGCGGCCTCGTTTACCTGCCGGCGGATAAGTTCCCGGCGCTCGTCTATATCTACAATTACGTGTGTCCCGCGCATCAACTCAAAGTAAGCGCCGGCCTCGGCAACAGCCAATCGACCGCTGCTCAAAAATCTATGGCCGTATGTATAGCGGTCGGACTGTAAACCGGACAAACTAAAGGGCAGCACCTCACCGCCAAATAGGCAAAGCAGCCAGCGAATGGGACGGGCAAAACGCATATCCAGGTCACCCCAGCGCATAGGTTTGGGGAAATGCAGACCGCCAATGAGCGTCGGAACCAATTCCGTCAGCACGTTAACAGCGGACCGGCCCGCCTCTTGCTTGACGGCAAAAACATATTCCACCGGCCCCACTGATTTACGCACCAGTTCCTCTACCTGCACACCGTTACTTTTAGCAAAGCCCAGAGCGGCCCGGGTGGGTTCACCTTCGGCATTGAAAGCCACCTTCACTGCCGGGCCTTTAACCTCCTGAAGCAGAGATTGCTGGTTTTCCGACACATCTCGAACAAAAACTGTAATCCGACGGGGAGTACCGCAGGTGATAATTTCCCGATAGGCCAGCCTATTGTCCTGTAAAGCTTGCCCGGCAAGCCTTTCCAGCTCGGCAAGCGCCGGAGCCAAAAAACGGGCCGGCAGTTCCTCCACACCAATTTCCAATACAAAATCCCTGGCCATATCAGGCACCCTCCTTCCGCAGCAGGGGATATCCCATTTCCTCCCGCTGTTCCACATATTTTTGCGCGCAGGCCCGGGCCAGATTGCGCACCCGATGGATAAAACCGGTCCGTTCGGTAACGCTGATAGCTCCCCGGGCATCCAACAGATTAAAGCTGTGTGAACACTTCAAAACGAAATCATAAGCGGGCAGCACCAGGCCTTTAGCCACCACTCGCTCAGCCTCGCACTCGTACATATCGAATAACTTGAACAGCATGTCGGTGTCCGCTTCCTCAAAGTTATAACGGGAATGTTCCACTTCCCCGCGATGGTGCACGTCACCATAACTGACGCCATCCACCCATTCTATATCGTACACATTGTCCTTTTCTTGTATATACATGGCCAGGCGTTCCAGACCGTAAGTAATTTCCGCGCTGACCGGCCGGCAGTCAATACCGCCGCACTGCTGAAAATAGGTAAACTGCGTAATTTCCATACCGTCCAGCCAAACTTCCCAGCCCAGGCCCCAGGCCCCAAGCGTGGGCGATTCCCAATTGTCCTCCACGAACCGGATATCATGTTTGCGCGGGTCAATACCGATGGCTTGCAAACTGCCCAGATAAATGTCTACGACATTATCCGGCGATGGCTTTAAGATCACCTGATACTGATAATAATGCTGCAGCCGGTTGGGATTTTCCCCATACCGACCGTCCGTGGGGCGCCGGGAAGGCTCTACATAAGCCACCCGCCAGGGTTCGGGACCCAAAGCCCGCAAAAATGTGGCCGGGTTCATGGTACCGGCCCCCTTTTCCACATCATAGGGCTGCTGAATGATGCATTTTTGCTTGGCCCAGAATGTATTGAGGGCCAAAATCAACTCCTGAAAATTCAAAATACAACCAACCTCCCATTAATAAATCAGCATATATATAAAAAAATATTAAAGCCCCCCGACCCGGCATAAAGCAGGGACGGGAGGCATTTCCCGCGGTTCCACCCTGATTGGCCGTCGAATGCCGACGGCCCGCTCTTTGTGGGCAGGCTTTACTCACCGGAGCTTGGCGCACCGATTTTCCTCCTGCGGCTCGGAAACCCCTTTCACCATAGCTGTCACCGGTTTGCACCAACCACCGGCTCTCTGAACGACGTCGCCATGGCTACTTTTTCCCTCGTCGCCAAAAGATAAATTTATTTTACCAAATAAATTTATCAAATTTAGCCATTAAAGTCAATTACATTGGCCTATTATTGCATCGGCGGGTTCTTAAAGGTAAAAGTATCGTCAGAGCCGGGCTGTTCGGACTGGCTTTCTCCTTTTTTAGCCCGGTGCTCTATCTCCAATGTGTATTTTTTAGCCATCGCAGTGGCCGTGCCCAACGCCCCCAGTATGGCCAGTTCACTGCTGGCCAGCGCCGCCAATACGCCAACTGCGCCCATTGTAGCCGGCATCTCAAAGACGGTGCGATCACCTTGTTTAACTTTGATTCTGGTATCCTGCCCCCGCTGCAGCATTGTCTTAACGTGCTCCATGATATCCTGGGCACGGCCCTGTACTCTTTCGGTAAACTCGCATTGTTCCTTATCGGTAAATGACCGGTCCGCTTCTTCCAGGTTGATTAACGCCCGCACCACGTCACCACCGGCATCATCAAGAGCTTGCTTGGCTTCCCGATAGGTAATCCCGGTTCTGGCTCTTATCAAATCAATTTTTTCCAGTTCGCTACTCATAAAACAGTCCCCCTTGTAAATATAGTATAAAAATCTCTTCTATTACTCTTCTACTAATTTGCACTTAATTTTATTAAAATACTCTATCGCCAAAACTTACTGCAATACTTGCCGATAGAATGACAGATCTTATGGCAAAATCTTAATTAACTTAATTTTACCTTTAAGAACACTTAATTATGCACCGGACTGAAACTATTGAGTTTATCCATAAACTGCAGTGTGCGTGAACGTTTTTCCATATGCCACTGTAAGTATTCGCGCATGATAGAGCGCATTTGCAACCGGATCGGCTGCGCCACGCGCAGTCTATTTATTTTATATATGTCCCAGTTCAGCAAAGTGTGCATTAAGGCCACGGTTCCCTTATTACAGGGTATGCCCTCCACACCGACAGCGCAGCGAGAGCAAACCAAACCACCGGCCTGGGCGCTGAACCTGGCGGTAAGGCTATTTACCTCGCCGCCGCAGTTGGCACAACAGTCCAAGGCAGGCAAATAGCCCAGCAAATCCATCAAGCGCAGTTCAAACCAACGCGCCACCAATTCCGGGTCAATTGTTTTATCCAACACCCGCAATGTTTTAATAATATGTATAAAGACGGCCTCATGAGGGTCCCCATCCACCGTCAAAGCATCCACCAGTTCAGCCAGATGTCCGGCATACAGCATTTTATCCAGATCCGTCCATAATCCGGGGAAAAATTCCCGCCCCTCGCACTGGCTGATGCTATCCAACTCCCGTCCCTGCCGCAACAAAAAATCAGTTACCGAAAAGGGCTGTACCGCCCCCCGTTTGCGGCTGGTAGGTTTGGCCACCCCGTGAGCGACAACTCGTATTTTACCCTGTTCCTGAGAAAAAAGAGTTAAAATACGATGAGCGTCACGCATTTCCCGCGAATTCAGCACCACCGCAAGAACCTTGTAAAGTTTCATGTACATCCTCCCCACCACAATGGATGGAACTATTCGTTGACTATGCTGCAAATACACATTGCGATACCGCCAGGTTTCACGTAAAATTATAACATGCAGCACTGACGATATACAGTCAACGTATTGAAAGTATAATATCAATAAATCCGCGATGGTCATTGCATAAATTTAATTAAAAAAAGCGAGGTTTGGCATGCATATAGTTGCAGCAATTACCGGTGCCACCGGTGCGGTTTACGGCATCACTTTGTTAAGAGAACTGGCCCGGGCCAATGTAGAGACCCACCTGGTGCTGAGCGACTGGGCCCGGCACACCATTGAGCTGGAAACAGACTACCGGGCCAGCGCCATCGACGCTCTGGCATCTCATGTTTACAGTGCGAACAACCTGGCGGCCCCCATAGCAAGCGGATCATTCAGACACGATGGTATGGTCATTGCACCTTGCAGCATGAAGACGCTTTCCGCCATTGCCAACGGATATGCTGATAATCTGGTCAGCCGCGCCGCCGACGTCACTTTAAAAGAAAAGCGCCGCCTGATACTGCTGCCCAGAGAAACTCCTCTGCATGAAATACATCTGGAAAATATGCTTAAACTGGCCCGGGCGGGAGCGGTTATCATGCCCCCGGTGCCCGCGTTTTACCACCACCCGACCACCATTACAGATATAGTACACCATACAATAGGGCGAGTGCTGGATTTGTTTGCAATCGAAAACGATCTGGCCTCCCGCTGGGAAGGGCTGGAGTAAACATTACTTTTCAAAACGCAACGCTTCAATAGGGTCCATTTTGGCGGCTTTGTTGGCCGGATAATAACCGAAAAATACGCCAATCACCGCTGAAAAACCCACGGACAACAGTACGGAAAATAGCGTAACCGATGTAGGCCATCCAAATATTTGGGATATGATATGAGACCCGGCTATGCCGGTGAATATCCCCGCCAGGCCGCCCAACAAACAAAGCACCAGAGCTTCAATCAAGAATTGATTGCGTATGTTACTATCGGTAGCTCCTACCGCCATACGCAGGCCAATCTCTCTGGTCCTTTCGGTAACGGAAACCAACATGATATTCATCGTGCCGATACCTCCCACCAGTAGGGAAACAGCCGCCACACTGGCCAAAAGCAGTGTCATAACGGCAGTAGTGCTCTCAGCGGTTTCCAGAACGGAAGTCAAATTTCGCACCTGGAAATCATCCTCGCCGCCAACCAGGCGGTGCCTCTCCCTCAACAGCGCTTCTATGCTGCCCTGAACATAATTCATACTTTCCGGCGACTGGGTCTGCACATTGATCAAGCGAATATAATTTACACCCATCAACCTTCTTTGAGCTGCGCTGACCGGTATATATACCAAGTCATCCTGATCCTGGCCCATCATAGCGGCCCCTTTGGCAGTAAGCACTCCCACTACGGTAAAGGGGAGCTTATTAATTCTTATGGTTGATCCCACCGGGTTGACGCCGGAGGGAAAAAGGTTCTCTGCCACCGTGCTGCCTAGAACCGCCACCATAGACGCTCCTTGCACATCATCCTTGGTAAAAAAGGAACCTGCGCTTAGCGGCCAGTCTTTAATCATCTGCATCTCCGGGGTAGTGCCGACAGTCTGAGACGTCCAGGTTTGATTGGTGTATTCCATAGTCGCGCCGGTACTTAATTCCGGGGCCACATAAGTAACCATATTTAGCTCGGCAATGGCTTGGGCATCATCCAACGTCATAGTATTTACACTCCCCCCGGCCCCCCGTACAGGTCCCTGTCCAAAGTTGGGGGAAACCATCAACAGATTTGACCCCATGCTGGCGATCTGGCTGGAAATCTTATTGCTGGCGCCCTGTCCGACGGAAATCATAATAATAACGGCGGAAACGCCGATAATGATACCGAGCATGGTCAGGACGGACCTTAATTTATTTGTCTTTAGGCCGTTTATCGCTACTGCGAAATTGCTTGTAAAGTTAATTTAAAACACCCCTTTCCTCCGCAAATGCCGACAAATCTTCAGCAGCATCTCTTTGATTTGCAACCGGGGCGTCGCTTATAAGTTGACCGTCCTTAACTTTGATTAAGCGACGGCAATAAAGGGCAATATCTTTTTCATGGGTAACCATCACCACAGTAATGCCCTTTTCCATGTTCAGTCTCTGAAGCATAGAAATAATCTCTATGCTTGTTTTTGAATCAAGAGCACCTGTGGGTTCATCCGCAAGTATTAAAGAAGGATTGTTTACCAGTGCCCGGGCAATAGCCACCCTTTGCTGCTGGCCGCCCGACATTTGGCCGGGATTGTGGTTCATATAATTAGACAGCCCGACCCAGGCCAGCGCATCCTTGGCTCTGCCCGCCATTTCCCTCTTGGCCGCTCCGGCATAGATCATCGGCAACTGAATATTGTCCAGCACGGACACATTTCCCAACAGGTTAAAGCCTTGAAATACAAAACCGATCCTCTTGTTGCGGATAGCGGCGAGCTGATTTTTACCCAACTTGGAGACATTTTCATCGTCAAGATAGTATGTTCCTTCAGTAGGCCTGTCTAAACAGCCCATAATATTCAGCAGCGTGCTCTTGCCCGAGCCGGAAGAACCCATGACAGCAACCATTTCCCCATTTTGAATAGTAATACTGATCCCTTTTAACGCATGCAGCTTCGTTTCTCCCATGTTATATATTTTTTTAATATTTTCCATTGCGATAGCTGCTTTACCGGACACGTTCCATCACCACCTGATTTTTATAGTAACGGCTGTACACCTAGACATAATGTTCAAGACCACACCGCATACATAAGCCGATGCCGCTGACATTTCGTCAGCGCCCCGGTCCACCAATACGTACCGCGCCACCGGCACCCGGCATAAGCGGATTACCGCTTTGACCGCTGAGATTCCCGGTATTCTGGCCAAGAACTCCAACAACCACCTTTTCACCCATGCTAAGGCCTTCTATAACTTCATATCTGCTCAGGTCCGATAACCCCAACACCACTTGCCGAACCACGGGTTTTTTGGATTCATCCAGCACAATGACAACATCCTGCTGTTTTAGTGTATTCCCCTTAACTGCATCACCAGCGGCGCCATTAAGGCCGGTACGCGTATCCCCGCCCGGCCTTGTACTGCTCGCACGACCGTTATTCTCACTGCCTACAGTGGATTTATCCTTCTGATCACCGCTTTGCCTCATTTTATTTTGAAAGCTAAGCGCATAAGTAACAGCGCCTTTAGGTATGGTGAGGGCATTTTCCTGTCTTTCGACAATAATATTCACGTTTGCAGGCATACCGGCCATTAACCCGGTTTGGTTTTTATCTAATTGAATAATAGCATCGTAAAGCTGGACGTTGGATTCCGCATAGGCCTGGGGAGAAATACTGCTCACCCTGCCGGTAAAGGTTTTCTCCGGAAAGGAATTAACCGTAAATTCCGCCTGCTGGCCAACTTTCAGCTTGCCGATATCGGACTCATTAACCTGCGCTTTAACCTGCAGGACTTCCGATATTATATCCACAAAACCGCCCCCGCTGGTATTATTATTGTTGGCCGTGGCCCGCTGTCCTTCCGCTCCGTTTATAGCACTTACAATACCTTCGATAGGGCTGAATATTTTTGATTCGGCCAGTTCTTTTTCAGCCATTTGCAGCTGCGCTCTGTTGCTGTCCACCTGCGCCGACGCCGCCTCAATTTCCTCCGGACGATTACCCGCCTTAAGCAATTTCAAAGATTCCTCGGCTTGCTTTAATTGGGCTTCGGCGTTTACGTATTCATTATTTATTTGGTCAAATTCAGCCTGAGATATATATTCCTGCTGAAGCAATTGTTTATTACGCTCCCAATTTGCTTCGGCCAGTTCATAACTCGCCCGGGCCGCGCTGACATTAGCTTCCGCCTGGGCTATCTCTTCAGGACGGGCACTATTCCTTTGTATAGCAAGATTAGCAACGGCTGATTTTAAACTTGCCGAAGCCTGGGTTAGCTGGGCCTGCAAGTTTGCTGTATCTTGTTCAGCCAACAACTGTCCGGTGGTCACGTGATCACCCAGCTTTACATGTATCTTGTTTATCACTTCCGAATTTTTAAAACTCAAAGATACCGTATCCACCGGCTCGACGATGCCATTGGCCGAGATTGTACTGGAAACAGTACCTTTTTGCACGGCTTCGGCAATATAACCGCCCTCCGCCTTTTTAACTCCCCTCAGATAATAAAAACCAGCCAGCGCAATTAAAACAATTGCTAATACGGCAATCACAACTTTCTTATTTAATTGTTTGGAAATAAAATCTGATACCTTTGGCATAACGTTCCTCCCCCGGATCTTAATGCTTTTTTAATAACAATGTTTTTTAGGGCTATAGAAAAGCACATTTTCATAACCTAGTACAAGCATATAAACAAAAAAACAAATAAATATAAAAAAATATGGGAAATTGTGAAATATAGTTATAAAAAAAAGGACCCTCCTAAGAGAGTCCGTCTTTCCAGAGCCTTAATTTTTTTCTGATAATCTGGCAGCAAGCTGTTGGTTTCTATCTTTCATTTGTTCCAGCAGCTGTGCTAAAACGTCTTTAATAGTGGACTCATCACCTGATTCCACAGCCTCATCCAGCTGAGCCATAATATTGTCTAAATTGGTTAAATTCAATTTTCCCCGCAGGCCAAGTTCTTCAAATTCCTCACTGGCTTGCTCAGGGGTCATGGTACCGTTTTCAACTTGTTCCCGGATAGCCTGTAACTTTTCTTTTACCTCATCAGATAATTCAGGCCGCTGCTTAATCGTACCCATTTTTTCCAAACCTAGCTCTTTAAGCTCCTCAGCCGCCTGCTCCTGAGTCATGGTGCCGTTTTCAACTTGCTCCCGGACAGCCTGTAACTTTTCTTTTACCTCATCAGATAATTCAGGCCGCTGCTTAATCGTACCCATTTTTTCCAAACCTAACTCTTTAAGCTCCTCAGCCGCCTGCTTCTGAGTCATGGTGCCGTTTTCAACTTGTTCCCGGACAGCCTGTAACTTTTCTTTTACCTCATCAGACAACTCGGGCCGCCGCTCAGGCACTTGTTCTTTTAATTCGCTTATTAATTGCTCGCGTTCGGCAATAACACTTTGCCAATCTTCCATACTGTCCGGCGCATATTTGCCGACCAGATCCAAAATATTGTCCTCAGCTAACAGACCTTGTTCACCGTCAAGTTGTTGATGGTAGATGAATTTTGCGTTAGATGGCAAATCCGCCGGGTCTGCAACGGTATCAGCCGCAAAAGATGCAGTAGGTACCAACACCGACAATCCTAATACAATTGAGAATACTTTCGTTTTCCAGCCGCTCATTTAATTAATTCCTCCCAACAATATGTTTTAGGTGGCCAACCACATTTACAATATACAAAGCAAATGTGGGACAATTATCAAAGAAATATGGGAAAAATTAAAATTTATCAGAGGTATTGTCCGGCACCGAATCGGAGGGACCTAAAGGTATTTTCACCTTTGAAGATACACCATCTTTCTCATTGGATAAATCAATTTGCCACCCGTACATTTTCACGATGCGTTGGACAATAGTCAATCCCAGACCGAATTTTCCCTCCCGGCCTTTGTGGAAGGGCTGGAACAACTGCTCATAGATATGAGGCTCAATTTTTGAGCCGTCATTCCAAAAGCAAAGCCATATTTCACTTTGATCACTATTCAAACCCAGGGTGACTTCAATATGTGAGACAGCATAACGAAGGTGGTTTTCCAACAGATTCTCAATCATCACCCTTAAAGTTTCTTCATTTCCCGCAATAGCTACCGGCTTAAGATCCAGTCGACGGCTTATTTCAGGACGCTGTAGATACAAAAGCTGCACTGTTTTTTCAACCAACCTATCCAATTGTATTTGCCGGTGAACCGGCTCCCGGGTAACCAGATAGTCAAGCCGGGTTAAATAAAGCAATTGCTTGATCAGCTTTTCCAGGCGCGCGCCTTCCTCGTCAATTACCTGTATACTACCGGCCGGGTCGCCTTTGGGATAAACCCCGTCCCGCATAGCCTGGGCATAGCTGCGAATCACCATAACCGGTGTTTTTAGCTCGTGAGAGATATTTTGCAATATGGATTGCTGCGCTTCATCTTGCCGAACAAGCTGCCGGCGCATGGTTTCTATGGAACCGGCCAGTTGGCCAATTTCATCCCCCTGTTTAAAGGCAAGAGGTTCATGCCAGTTGCGATTGGCTATACGTTGTACATGTTGTTTCATCTGAATTAAAGGCCGGGTCAAATAACGGGCAATAAAAAGTGAACAAAACCAGCTGATTATCAAGCTTATACCGGCAAATACCATAAAGTTAAGTAATAAATTTGTTATAAACGTATCTTCTTCCGACTTTCTAAAGAATGATATTTGATAAAAAGGACGCCCATAGATCATATTTTTTTGTACTACATAGCGAATACTCCCTTGATCATCAATATACTCATATATTTGCCTGGTTTTTTGCTGGGATTCCGCCTTTTGCCTGATTTCATGAATAAGAGGTGTGGTGACTATTTGTTTAGCTTGTGTCGGTATGGTGGTTCCATCATCCAGGATAATTAAACTACGGATATTTATACCGCGAAAGCTAAAATAAGAGGGTAACTTATCTTTAATAATATTTTGTCCCGGAGGAGGGGGCGGTGGCGGTAGCGCCTTATGCGGTTCCATCAAGGCATCTGTAAAAAAACTTCTTATAAGTGAAGGCATAACAAGTATAGTAATTAAGTAGAGCATCAGACTAACCAAAGACAGGGCCAGCCAAATTTTAACTGTAAGCGATAGTTTTTTCATTTGGCTGTCATCCTGTATCCGAAGCCATATATTGTTTCAATGCGTAAATCCGGCATCTTTCTGCGCAAACGCCTTACCAAATCATCTACCGAGCGGTCGGTGCCCACATAATCCTCTCCCCACACATGATTAATAATTTGATCCCGGGATAAAGCCTGTCCCCTATGTTTGGCAAAAAACAGAACAATGTCGTATTCCTTTGACGTTAATTCAATGTTACGAAATCCTTGAAGGGCCAAACGCTTTTCTTCGTCCAAAGTATAGGGATGTAAATCAATGGTCGGTTTATGCTCTTCTCTGGATTTATAAACCCGCTCCAGTAAGCGGTGTACACGCAGTACTAATTCCCGGGGCAAAAACGGCTTGGCCAGGTAATCATCACCGCCCATCTCCAGGCCTATTATGCGATCTAAATCAGCATCACGAGCAGATATAAAGATAACCGGAACATCCGGCGACGCCTCCTTGATACGGCGCAATAACTGGTAGCCGTCTATATCAGGAAGCATAATATCTAAGATCCAAAGATGCGGGTGTTCTTCAATAACCCGCTGTGCCGATTGTCCATCGGTAAAGGGACGCACCTCCCAACCCTCCTTAGTTAAATACGTAGTTAGTATCTGACATAGATTTATTTCGTCTTCCACCAGAAAAATGCGATACAATTGCAAGCCCCCTCTTTAATAATGAACAGGCAAATTTTTTTAATTGCCGGGAAAACAATCGGTATAGTAAATATCATTATATAATAAATTACAAAAAGCCAGACCCCGCAAAAAAGTCCGGTTTTACTAAGCAATGTTAAATGTTACTGTAAAATTACAATTTAAATGCGGAACAATTATCAAATAAATATGGGAAATTGTGAAACCCGGTATAAACCACAGCAAGCGCCCCAAAGACTCAACAGCAGCCGCCAGCATGTTTATTATAACGAGGTTACCCGTAAACTCGTTCATCTAAAACTGAACATCGGGACTTCAGGTAAGGGATTCTACCCCACCCGAAGTAAAAATAGGAAGGGGCTGTTGCACAACAGGCTAAATAGTTCATAGTGCCGCAGCTTTTTATAAAGATACCAAATTATTATCGGAATAATTGGCTGAACTTAGAAAAGGGAGTATCGCTTACTACTCTAAGAAAGTAGTTTTGCGACACCCCCTCTTGAAATTCAGTAAAAAAGGACAAACTTGTTTAAATATCGCATTGCATTAAAGACCTGATATTCAAACAGGTCCGTCTCTTTTATCTTTATATCCACTTTTTCATTTTAAACACCACAAACATCCATACCGTCACCCCTAAAAGCCCCGCAGCAATGGCGACGGTGGACCAGGCGCTGTGCTGCTCGGGCAGCGGCACATTCATGCCGAAAAAGCCGGTGACAAAGGTCAAAGGCATGAAAATGAAGGATATAACAGCCAACACGCGAATAGATTCGTTAGTACGGGCGCTGATAATGGAATAGTACGTCTCCAGCGCACCGTCCAATAAATCCCTGAAACCGTCAATAGAGTCGATAATGCGCTCGATATGATCCACCAGATCCAGGTAATAAGGTTCGCTTTCCTTGGAAACCTGGAACACAAACTGGCCGTTGATACTCGAAAACATCCTTTTCTGCGGTAAAATAGCCCTGCGCATGGATAAAATAGTCCTTTTCAGAGCCAGGAATTCCTCGGTGATCTCCTTGCTGGGCTGCTCGTACAGCTGATCCTCCAATTCATCAACCCGCTGGTCGATACGATCAAGAATGGGAAAATATTCGTCGGTAATACCGTCCAGTATATGATATAGAAACATATCGGAGCCTTGCTCCATACACTTGGTCCTGTTGGACAGGCACCCCCTGGCCATCCGGCCCAGAGTGGGCAGTGTTCTGCGGTGCACGGTCACCACATAATTAGAGCTCAAAAAAACATTAAGCTGCTCCAGCATAATTTCTTCATCACTGTCTTCCTTATAACGCAGAGCATTCAGCATAAAAAAATAATATTTATCATAGGCATCAACCTTGGCCCGAGGACTTTGCTGCATGCAGTCCTCCACCGCCAGGTAGTGAAAATCAAAAATACCGGCCAGGTAATTTAGTTCACGTTCATCTTGAAAATCATACAAATCCACCCAGAGCAAATCATCCTCGTGTTGAATCATATCTTTATTTGTTAAATCCACATCATGGACTAGCCGTCTCCGGGTGGCATCATAGAAATAAGTTTTGATCATGCGGGTCACCTCCACGGAAGTTATTCAGTTTTTGACCATCATTTACAAATAAACTTCGTCGGTGAGGAGATTCTTCCATGCAGGTCACCCCCTTTAAAAAGCAATATAAAAGGCCTTCAACATAAAATGAAGACCAACAAAACATTCGCCTTCTTCAATCGTGCCAGTTTTGGCTCTATACAGCTAGAGAAGTAATCTCAGCCACATTAGATAAAACCTTAATTCGATAATATCTGCTGACCCGTTACTGTCTCTCGACATTTCCGGGCAGTGGCCTGTGTCTGTATAGTAGCCTCACCTAACGAAGAACAATATTTAATTGTTATTCCATGTATATATTATTACTTACATGCAGGATTGTCAAAAGATTTTATTCCTCCAGCAATCCGAAATTACGCATATCTACATCCCGGTTGCGCCAGTCTTTCTTTACCTTAACCCATAGTTCTAAAAAAATACGCGAGCCCAGCAGCGCTTCCATTTCTCCGCGAGCCTGTTTACCCACTTCTTTGAGCATACTGCCGCCCTTGCCGATCAGTATACCCTTTTGGCTCTCCCGCTCGGTATAAATAATTGCCCGCACGGCCACTAAATCCTGAGATCTTTGTTCTATCTCATCCACCACTACCGCTACGGAGTGAGGCACTTCCTGGCTGGTTAAATGCAGCACCTTTTCCCTGATCAGCTCAGCCATGATAAACCGCTCGGGCCGGTCCGCCACCATATCGGCGGGATAGTATTGAGGCCCTGCGGGCAGATAATTGATTACTGTTTGCCGCAGATGCCGCACGTTTTCACCGGTAAGCGCCGAAACAGGCACAATCTCCGCGAAATCACCGGCTTTTTGAAAAGCTGCCACAATAGGTATTAGTTCGTCCGGTTTAACCAGGTCAATTTTATTAATGGCCAGCAATACCGGGCCGGTGACTTTCTTTAGCTGTTCCAGCATGTAGCGATCACCCGGACCGGGCATGGCCGCTTCCGCCAACATCAGCACTACATCTACTTCCCGTAAGGTATTTAACGCCATTCCCACCAGATGTTCACCCAATTTGTGCTTGGGTTTATGAATACCCGGCGTATCGATAAAAACGGCCTGGTAGTCCGAACCCGTGAGCACACATTGTATTTTATGGCGGGTTGTCTGCGGCTTATCGGACATAATGGTTAATTTCTGGCCCAGCATATTGTTCAACAATGTGGATTTGCCTACATTCGTTCGTCCTACAATGGTTACGAAACCTGATTTGAAACCCGGATCATTCATATCAACGATTTACCGTTCCTTTCGCAATATCAAACCGACAATTAACCTAACTAATCATTGACCCAATGCAAAAGCCATCGGCAGCAGTTCGGCGACAGTCGTTTCCCGGTAGGCGCCGTGCCGGTTGGCCAGATATACCTTGGTATCACCGCCGAATTCAGCCAGTACCTGGCGGCAGGCCCCACAGGGACTGCAGTATTCTTCGGTATCAGCCGCGACCGCCAAGGCGGAAAACTTACGCTCGCCTCCGGCTACAGCAGTAAACAGCGCTATCCGTTCAGCGCAAACTGTAAGCCCGTAAGATGAGTTTTCCACATTGCAGCCGGTATATACCTCGCCCTTAGCCGTAAGCAGCGCCGCGCCCACCGCAAAGTTGGAATAAGGCGCGTAGGCATTTTGTCGGGCCTCTAAAGCAAGGGCAATAAGTTGTTCGGGTTTCATTTGCATCACCTCAACAATTCCCGCAAACGAGGCCATATTAGTAAATAAGCAACAACCAGCGCATTTATAGCAGTAAGCATCACAGCCCCGGCCGCCACGTCTTTGGCTATCCGGGCCAATGGATGACGCCGGGGAGACACCAGATCCACCGCCGCCTCTAAAGCTGTGTTAAACATTTCAGCAGCCAGCACCATAAATACAGTTAATGAAAGCACGGCCAATTCCAACGGTGACATTTTTAAAAACAGGCCGACACCCAGTACCAACGCCGCCGACAACAGGTGTATCTTCATGTTTGGCTGGGTTTTTACAGCATAACATATACCGCACACAGCCCAGCGAAAGCTGCGCATCAGGCGTAGCAACCGCCATCACCTCTTCTACCGCCCCTACCGGCTTTAATCATTGCAAACCGCCTGACAGCAACCCAACGAAGATTTCCCCGCCACAGCATTACTACCCATCACCGCCGCCGCTGCCAAAGCTGAACTTCAATACCGTCAGCGGTTTTTTTCCATACCTTATACAAGGAGGTTTTAGCAGTAAATCTAATTACCATATTTCAATATCCCAGTTGTCGAGACCCGGCGCTAAATATGGCCGTAACAGCAGGAAGCCAATAAGCGGAGCTCAACTTTCAACTTTCAACTTTCAACACCCGGTGCCGGGTACCAGAGGGGGAGGGGCGGGGAGTCCTGCTTGGGTTAGAATGTTTTCCTCCTGAGTACGCATGCTTTGTTTATCGGACTGAATTTCGTGATCATAGCCCAGTAAGTGCAGGACCCCGTGTACTGTTAAATAGGCCACTTCTCTGGCAAAACCATGGCCGTACTCTCCGGCCTGACGCCGGGCAGCCTCCAGGGATATCACCACATCTCCCAGCATGGGCTCATCTTCATCCCCGGGCATGGCGGGGCCCTCCAGCATAGCAAAGCTGAGCACGTCCGTGGGACCGTCAATGCCACGGTACTGCCGGTTCAAGCCGGCTATATAATCATCGTCTACAAACACTATGCTTACCTCGGCGTTTTCCGGCATACCGTTACTGCCCAAAGCCTGTACGACTACCCGGGTAAGGAGTTGTTCAAGCTCATCGTCAACTGGTACCTTTTCCTGCAGATTGTTTACGAGTACCGGCATGTTTGATTCTCCTTCTCTCTATTTCCTTGGTCATATCCGGGTACTCTATTCTGCTGTGGAATATACCTGACAGTACCCTGATAAATGATCCGGCAATGATGTCCAGATCCTTTAACGTAAGATCACACTCGTCAAGCTGACCGTCCATAAGCTTATCCTTGATGATCTTGCGCACCATTCCCTCCACCCGGCCGGGAGTGCGATTCGGCATAGAGCGAACCGCCGCCTCCACCGCATCGGCCAGCATCACAATGGCCGCCTCCTTGGTTTGCGGCTTGGGTCCTTCGTACCGAAAATCATCCTCGGTAACGTTTTCATTTTTACTATTTTCCACAGCCTTATGGTAAAAGAAGCTGCACAAACCATTGCCATGATGCTGCTCGATTATTTCAGCGATCCCCTGGGGCAATTTGTGTTCGCGGGCCAGTTCCACCCCGTCTTTCACATGAGAGGTCAGAATCAGTGTACTAAGGGTGGGCGCTATTTTATCATGGGGGTTTTCTCCCATTTGGTTTTCAATAAAGAAAAATGGGCGCTTCATTTTACCAATATCGTGGTAGTATGCCGCCACCCGAACCAAAAGGGTATCCCCGCCCACTGCGTCCGCAGCCGCTTCGGCCAGGTTGCCCACCAGCAAACTGTGGTGATAGGTGCCGGGCGCCTCAATTTGCAAGCGCCGCAAAAGCGGGTTGCCCGGATTGGACAACTCCAGCAGGCGCACGGATGACGTAATACCAAAGGCGCTTTCCAGATAAGGTATGGCGCCATTAGTCAAAATAGACGAAAGTATACCATTTACAGTGCCCAGTATCAAGCTCGAGGTAATGATAAGCCCAATAGGCGTATCGCCAATCAATCCCATGGCAAAGATAGCCACTACATTAGCCGCCGCCGTATAAAAGCCGGCCCGGGCCATATCACCCCGCTGGCTGAGCTTGCTCACCCCGTAAACACCGGTAAAGCCTCCGATGAGGGCCACCGCGGCAAATCTGATCTGGCCCCCGGTCATAAGCGCCAGCAAAAAGCTGATGATCGCCACTACCAGCACGGCCAACCGGGAATCAAGCAAAATAGCAATCGTCATACCAGCCGCAGCCACGGGGGCAACGTAAGCAAGCAGGGCGGCAAATTCAGGCCACTGGGTTACATTTATAGCAATAATGGCCTTGGATACACCAAGGATACCCAGCACTATAATGCCCATCAGGTATAAATGACCGGCATGGTTATATATTTCTCTGTTTTGCTGGTAAAGATAAAAAAGCACCACAGACATCAACAATGCCACCAGCAAAGCCGAACCCAAAATGGAAGAGATGGGTAAAATAGGACGAGAAAGTCCCAGTGCCTCCAATTTAGCAATATGTTCCTCGGTAACTATTTCCCCCACACCAATTATTTTTTCCCTTTCCTTGATGGTCACCATCACCGGGGGCACCGCTTCACGGGCTGTCTGCTGCAAGCGTTGGGTTTTCTCAATGTCAAAAAATTTATTGGGGCGCAAATAATAGCTTACCATTTCCGAAGCCAGTGTTTTATAAGAGTTATTTAACTGTAGATTATTAATCTCGCTTACCAGCATACTTTCCACATCATTAATATTTTCCTGAGTTACGCCTTCTCTTACTTCCATAACCTGCGCAATCATGGAGGCTAAACTGTTCTTCACCCGCTCCAGGCTGCCCGGATTGGGCTGAACCAGTATTTCCAATACATCTTCAGATAAACTGAACGGGATTTTATTTTTTAGTTGTGCCGCTTTTTCATTATTATTAATTTCAGTATCTGATTGTATTTCATCCAGATTGTTTACCAGCGTTGCTATGTTTTGCTGTACATCCAGGCTCACCCGGGGGTCGGTGATATACTGTTTTTCCACCTGATTGGCCGCCAGATTTCGAGCCTCTTCGGTTTTTAACTTATCTTGGAATATAATGCTGCGCGGCGCAAAAACATTGGTGGGCGAAACTTGTCCCACCGCTAAATTGACCTTTTGGGGCATAAAATCAACGGATATAAGCAAAGTCAGCAGTACAAAAAATAAACACGCGGCCAGCCCCCTGCGCACTTTACGCTTGCCGGCCAGCCGGCTGAAACTATCCGCAAGTTTTCTTTTTACCGTACCCAGAGAAAACATTAAAATCACACCTCAGTCTTTTCCCCCGGAATCCCTTTTTCCTCATAAGCTCGGACAATTTGCTGCACCAGGGGATGTCTGACAATATCCTCTCCGGTAAAATGATGGAAGGCTATCCCTTCGATATCATCAAGTACCCGGCGAGCGTGCACCAATCCCGATTGTTGTCCTCTGGGCAGATCAACCTGAGTTTCGTCACCGGTAATTACGGCCTGCGATCCAAAGCCCAAGCGGGTGAGGAACATTTTCATTTGTTCGGGAGTTGTATTTTGCGCTTCGTCCAAAATAACAAATGAATCATCCAGTGTTCGGCCCCGCATGTAAGCCAGGGGAGCAATCTCGATCACCTGTCGTTCCAGGTATTTTTGTGTGTTTTCGACACCCAGTACATCATAAAGACTGTCATACAACGGGCGCAGGTAAGGGTCTACCTTTTCCTGCAGGTCGCCGGGTAAAAAGCCCAGCTTTTCGCCTGCTTCCACCGCCGGCCTGGTCAATACAATCCTGTTCACAGCCCGGTTGCGCAGCGCCCTCACAGCCATTACCACCGCCAGATATGTTTTGCCCGTGCCGGCGGGTCCCAGAGCAAATACCACATCATGCTTATGCAGTTCTTCTATATACCGCTGCTGACCAACTGTTTTGGGCTTGATTTTTTTACCTCTGGCTGTCACCAGCACCACATCGCGGGCCAAGCCAGTTAGCGCCTTGGTATTGCCGGCGTTTACAGATCTGATGGCATAATTAATTTCGTGCCTGGTTAATCGGTTGCCGGCCTGGTAATACTCCTGCAATTGTTCAATTATTGACCGTGTTTTTTCGACCTGCTCCCGTTGCCCCATAATGACTAACTCTTCACCCCGGGCCACCAACTTTACACCCAGAGAGTTTTCCACCAGCGATAAATTTTCATCATGCTTACCAAATATCTCCGCGGCAGCACCAATGTCATCAATTATTATTCTGGTTTCCGTTGCCTGGGTCTGTACATTCTCCGCCAACTATACCAGGACCTCCTCCATTTGCTTGATGAGGTTTCTCCACGCCTATTTCCTCAAGTGTTTCCACAAACACCCGGACACGGACAATATCCTCTTCGCTTACGGTTTTGACTTCCCGCGACTCTGTTTCCAATATTTTAGCATCGTCAGGCATTTGCGAACGCAACTCTTCCATCGCCTTTTTTTCAGCCAGGCGGCGGGCCTCAGCCCGACTTAATTTATTAATATTGATATCCTGCTCTATATATTTAACCGTTATAAGTTCGACAGGCACATTGATATTCCTCCATGCGGGCAACCTTTTAATATTCGTATGCTCGGCATAATGGGCATAGGGTACTTTCTGCCGGCCCATTAAGATTATTTCCTTACCCCCAATTTTCATGCAAAGTTTGGTAATTTCTTGCCCGGTAGGCCTGGTTACCTGTTCTTCAAGCTTTACTTCATTGTAGCGATCATACCATACGCGAGCCCTAACAATACCCCGGGCCTGTACATATCGCACCGGCGGCTGCCGTTCATCCTCTTCAACTGCATCGGCACTGCTTTCAGACTCCTCCTCAATATCGGGGGGCGGTATAGCCGCCGATATCAAAACCTGACCGCTGGTAACGGTGTCCCCTTCTTCAACCAACGGATGACCGGACAAAACCAGTATTTCTTTAACCAGCCCATCTTTTTGAGCAACTATATCCACGGGATGTTCCCCGTTTTCAGGTGGCAGTACTTTTTCCACCACCTCAATCATTACCCTTGTCCCATCGACACTCACACCAACCCAGGCCAAGCCGCTCACTCGCTGGATGATAATTTGTTCCAGCCCGGCCGTGTCTATGGACCACTTGGGCGCCCCGCGATACAGGCCGGCTTGGCGAACAACGCGGGCTATACTATCTTCAGTGACTGATTTATTACCAGTTATATCAATAAACCATACGAAAGAGGACAGTGCGTACAGCGCAATAACAAAGAATAACGCCCCACCCAGTAATGCCTGACGCCGCCGCAGCCTGCCGATAATAAAGGGTAAGCCGGACCGGCGCAAAATATGAAACCGGCAGCGGGTCATGCGGGCCACATGACGTAAGGGTTGTACATCCCTCAGACGCACATTGAGCTCTACTTGCTTCCCGACCGCGTTGGTAATTCCCCAAAGACAGATACCCCGGGTGGTTGCCAAGTTAATAAACTTCTCCAAGCATACCTCGGGGAGCGTTATGGTCACATAGCCATCCAGATAATTTAATATCTTAAAAAACATTTTTTACCCCCCTAGTTTAAAAAAGCAACACCGGAAATTTGTCCTTCCACACAAATTTCATCGGGCACGATATTGCGCAGGGTCAAGTTTTCACCGGTCACCTCAATAACTTTGTCTCTGACAACCACACGTACCAAACAGGGGCTATATTCCTGAACACCGCGATGATTTTCAATAAATACTTGCAGGTTGCCAACCAGTACAATTTTAGGCAAATCAAGCATAATATCCCCCGGCAATTCCAGATAGTCTGAAAGCTGCCGTTTTACCTTATTTTTCAAATCCTTCCAGGCCATAAAAAATCCCTCCTCGCCACTAATTTATGCGGCTAAGAGGGGAAAAATAACGACTGTCCGGTTAAATATGCCAGTACATCCATACGGTTTGTTAAGTTAATTACTCTGCCCTTTTGCCATGTCCCGCAGGGCATCCGAAATAACATCGGCGGATATGCCGCCGTGGAAGCGGGGCTCCTCATTAATTACCGTAAGCGGTAAACGCACACGGGGCAAAATAGATTCAATTTTAGGGTACTCCTTTAGTGCGTCCGTTGATACATCTACAAATTTTACGTCAACCTCGTCGCCAAAGCTTCCCTTTAAAGCAACGCCCAAATCCTCGGCCTCTTGTTTCATGGTTTTTTCCGACCCGCAACCTGCGGATGGACTGGGACCTCAGCCGATATGGGGTACCGGAGCGTTAAGTCCAAAAACAATTACTTGAATTGGCTGCAATGTTCCTACCTCCTTATATATCGTTAAACTAATACACCCACAAATTTTATCATAAGGCTACCTTTAATGTATACCTTTTGCCGGGTTTTTATAGCCGTCCCAAATATAAAATAAGCGTTTTTTGTACATCCCGGCTGTTGTATAAAATTATTTTATGTATTATATAAAGGAATCATTAAAATATAAAAAGAATATTCGACTGACATGCTAACATTAAAGCAAGTTCTAAAATTCAGAGGGAGATTCAACTCCCCATGAATTTTAGAACCGCAAATGCATGACTTGGTTGGCGTTCTACTCCCACTTACGGAAGCTGAAAGCTTACGCCAAGCTAGTCAGGCTAAAATATGTCCGCCTATTTTAATCTCCGATAAGTGACATGCTATAAGAAAGGAGGCCGATCAGATAATGACCGGAAAACAAATAAAGCTTACCAGCCTGGCCAAGACCTCCGGGTGAGCGGCTAAAATAGGGCCTCACACCCTGTCGCAGGTACTGCGGCATTTACCCGTAGCTCAAGACCCGCGCCTTATGGTGGGATTAAATACTTCAGATGATGCAGCCGTTTACCGCCTAAATGATCACCAGGCTTTAATACAAACCGTTGATTTTTTTACACCTATGGTAGATGACCCTTATTTATTCGGCCAAATTGCCGCGGCCAATGCCTTAAGTGATGTTTATGCTATGGGAGGCCGGCCGCTTTTGGCCCTGAATATCGTTTGCTTCCCCGACTGCCTGCCCCCCGCCGTACTGGGGGAAATCTTAAAAGGCGGAGCAGATAAAGTAGTGGAAGCAGGCGGTATTATAGCCGGGGGGCATACGGTGCGTGACGATGAGCCTAAATATGGCCTGGCGGTAACCGGCATAGCGCCGCCGGCAAACATTATTTCCAATGCCGCCGCTCGGCCCGGCGACCGTCTGGTATTAACCAAACCTCTGGGCACCGGTATTATTAATACCGCTATTAAAGCCGACCTGCTGTCGCCTGAAACGGTCAGGCAGGCGGTACAATGCATGTCCGCCTTAAATAAGGAGGCATCCGCGGCCATGCAGCGGCATAAAGCCAGCGCCTGTACGGATATCACCGGCTTTGGCCTGCTGGGACATGCCGCCGAAATGGCCGCGGCCAGCCAGGTCTGTCTGGAAATCCGCTTTTCCGCGCTGCCGCTGCTGCCGGAAACAAAAGAAATGGCCGGCATGGGTATAATACCAGCCGGCGCTTATGACAATAAAGAACACCTGGGTAATAAAGTAACCTTAGACAATTCGCTCAGACCCGAAGAACAAATGATCATGTTCGACCCCCAAACATCGGGCGGGCTGCTTATAGCCGTGGCCGATACATTGGCCGACCGGCTTGTCGAGGACCTGACAAACCGGGGCGTACCTTCCGCTGTGATAGGGCGGGTGCTGCCGCCCCAAGATAGGCTGATCAGTGTAATATAGGGACAACTGAGCTTTAATAATGTTTAATATAATTCCGCTATCAGCATCCCAAGGAGGTTTATAATGAATCGCAAATTAGTGGACTGCCGCGGGCTGGCCTGCCCGCACCCGGTAATCAACACAAAAAAGGCGCTGGAAGAAGCGGACACTGACGCCGTCATCATCACCACTATTGTAGATAACGACATTGCCCGGCAAAACGTTATGCTGTTCGCCAAGAACGCAGGTTACCAGGTCAGTGAACAGCAAAAAGACAACGCTTACCATTTAACCATAGCCCGCAACGGCACTACGCCAGCGAACGATCAAACCAATGAAAATACGACCCACACCCAAACTTCTGCAACACCCACTGGCGGGCCGGTTTATTTCATTACCTCAAACATACTTGGCCAAGGCTCGCCGGATCTGGGACAGGTGCTGATGAAAAGCTTGTTCACCACCCTGGCCGCCATGACTCCGCCGCCCGCGGCGCTGTTGTTTTTAAATACCGGGGTGTTTTTAACCTGTGAAGGCACTTCTGTGCGTGAACAGCTTGAACAATTACATGCCGCGGGCACCGCCGTGCTTTCCTGCGGCACTTGCCTGGAATATTATCACCTTAAAGAAAAACTGCTGTTGGGGGATGTCTCCAATATGTTCGAAATTAACAACTGGCTTATAGGGCTGCAAAAAGTTATCACCGTTGCCTAACGCTACGCGCTTAGAGCTTGCCTTTACGCATGGAAATTTTTGTCGAAATATTCACTTTTATGTATTTTGTATTTTTAGATGTTATAAAACTAATTAACCGGCGTTATATGCTATAATAGTTGTGCTAACATTGAAATTACACACAAAACGGAGGGATTTATGTACTGGACTGGATTTACGCCGGATGAGGCCAGGGAAGTTCTTGTTAACAAGGATAAATCTAAAAAGGACAAGCGTATGGGACTGGCCGAAGCCATCGGCACATTTGTCAAAGACGGCCACAACATTGGTATAGCCGGTTTTGTCAACAGCCGCCAGCCCGTGGCCGCAATTCACGAAATCATTAGGCAGGGGAAAAAGGATTTAACCCTTTCGTTTCAATCCGCCGGCCTGGCCGTGGAATATCTGGCCGGCGCAATGGTTCTCAACCCGGCCCAGTGTTCAATCAGACGACTGGAATTAGCTTATTGGGCACATGAATCATTTGGCTTATCGCCTCTTTTCCGGTATTTGGCGGAAAGCGGTCAAGTTGAATTGGAAGACTGGAGCAACTTCAATATGTCCGCCAGGTTTAGAGCCGGCGCCATGGGCATACCGTTCATCCCCTGCCGCAGCCCGCTGGGCAGCGATGTTATGCAAGCCAACCGCTCGCAATTGATGGACTGTCCGTTCACAGGCGAACCGGTGGCATTGCTGCCCGCCGCTCACCCCCATGTGGCGCTGGTACATGTACAAGAAGCTGATATCTACGGCAACTGTAGAATCCAAGGGCCGCTGTTTACCTGCCCTGAAATAGCTATGGCTTCGGGTTATACCATATTGACCTGCGAGCGGATAGCAGAGCATGAAGATATCGTCAATGACCCCAACCGTGTGAACATACCTTATTTTTCCGTGGACGCAGTAGTGGAAGTACCCTTTGGCGCCTACCCCGGCAACTGCCACAGTCATTATTATTTTGATGATCAACATATCAAAGAATTGCATGTGGCCGGGGAAGCTTTTCGAAAAGGTGACCATAAACTTCTGGAAAATTATTATGACCGTTATATTTTCGGAGCTCGGAACACAGCAGAATTTTTAAGCCAAATACCGTATAAACAGCTGCAGTATATTCAACAAATTGAAATTAGAGACTTCCGTCTCATTCAGGGCGTAACAAGGGCGGATTTAAAGACACCGGCCGGGCAGATAAAACAGCCGGGCACCCGGGGAGGTATGTAATATGGAAATTCTGGATTACTACGCCGACGATTTTTCCCCCCAGGAAATGATCGTGGTAGCCGGGGCCCGAACACTGGAAAATAATAAGGTAGTATTTGCGGGCACCGGATTACCAATGGTAGCCATAACCCTGGCCCAGCTAACCCACGCTGCGGGCATTATACCGGTGTTTGAGTCCGGAGCGGTGGGACCGCGGCTAACCAGGGGGCTGCCGCTTTCCGTGGGTGACTCACGCACCACCAGCAAGGCTATGTACCTGCAGGGGCTTAATTCCGCCTTTGAATTGGCCCAGCGAGGTTTCTGCGATTACGGCTTCATCGGCGGTGCTGAGATAGATGCCTACGGCAACCTGAACTCCACCATGATCGGGGAGTTTCCTCAAAACTACCAGACCCCCAAGGTTCGCCTGCCCGGCAGCGGCGGCGCCAGTGATGTGGCCGCCTCCTGCGAGCGAATTATGATTATCATGGTTCACGAAAAGAGGCGTTTTAAAGAAAAACTAAGCTACCTGACCAGTCCCGGCTTTTTGGATGGCAGCCCCGATGCCCGTAAAAAGGCGGGTCTGGCAGGCAAGGGACCATACCGGGTCATTACCACCCGCGCACTGCTGGGGTTTGACGCTAAAACACACCGCATGAAGCTTTTAGCGACCATGCCCGGGGAAACGGTGCAAAGCGTACAGGAAAACACAGGTTTTGAACTGCTGGTCGACGATAATGTATACCAGTTTGAGCCGCCGACCTTGGAAGAAATCAGGCTGGTACGTGAAGAGATAGATCCGGAGGGTTATTTTATCAAGAAAAAAATGAAGTAAAACCATATGGCCGGTCTTCCTTGTATCCCAAAGAAGGAAGTACCGGCTTGTGTTTTGGTGCCGCTAACGGTCCTAATTATTCGGATAATTGACCAATACCCGGCACTTTAAAAATATCACCGGCAATTATTGATAATGCAGTAAACTCATTCAGCTAAAGCTGAACATCGGGGCTTCAGATGGGGATTCTACCCCACCTGAAGTAAAAATAGGAACTCCCATTTATAGAAGTGGAAGTCTTGGAATTTAATCAAAATTGCCCCGGCTTTCTTTTAATCCTTCCGCCACGGGAGTTTAATAATTCACCAATGATCATACTCCCTACCAGAGCTTTTTTACTGCGCAATGCAACTGCCAGAGGGTTACCGGCATGCCGCTGCCGCGGAGCCGCCGGGGATGGCTGGAGCGAAGCAGCACTCGCATGATCAGTGGAGCAGGCCATCCCTTCCGCCGCCGCTGCCCGAGAAGGTTTACGAGGCCCGGCGTAAGCTTTCTCGCCCAATTCCGAGGCCGGGACACCGGCGGAGTAAGCTTGTTCCCGCTCTCGCCGCGGGGTCCGCGGCTCATCTTCCGGCTCCGGCGCTGACCGCGGTTTATCTTCAGCGGCGGGAGGAGAGTCCGGTTCCCACGGGCCGGGCAGCGGGCCATCCTCACCGCCGCCGGCGGATGTATTCCACGGGCCGGGCAACGGACCGTCGCTACTGCGTGGGGATGTATTCCACGGTCCGGTCAGCGGGCCGTCGTCACTGCGCGAAGCTGCGTAATCAGGAAAGGATTGTTCGATATCCTCCGGGAGACGGCCGGCAGACCTTTCCGGCATGTTACGGCCATCCCGGCCCATGAATTTGCTCATAATCACATAGGCGATGATCAAAATAATAATAATTGACGACAAGGGCTAAACCTCCCCGCACCCAATGGAGTTTTGACAAGCTTTCCGGGAATCACTTGATGGGCTGTCATTTGGAAGGATAACTACCGCCTTCCTTATCCTCCTTATTGTCACCCATCTTGGATATATTCTGCCGCATACCGGTGTCGGCCAGTATATTTTGCATATTATAATAATCCATAACCCCCAGATTGCCCTGTCGGAATGCATCGGCCAGGGCCTTTGGCACTTCGGCCTCGGCCTCCACCACCTTGGCCCGCATTTCCTCCACGGCCGCCCGCATTTCCTGTTCCCGAGCCACCGCCATAGCACGCCGTTCTTCAGCCTTAGCCTGGGCAATATTCTTATCGGCCTCGGCTTGATCCATTTGCAGTGTGGCACCGATGTTCCGGCCCACATCAACGTCGGCAATATCAATCGACAGTATTTCAAAGGCAGTACCCGCATCGAGTCCTTTTCCCAGCACAGTGCGGGAAATAGAATCGGGGTTTTCCAGCACCTCTTTGTGATTGTCCATTGAGCCCACAGTAGATACTACTCCCTCACCCACCCTGGCCAAAACGGTTTCCTCACCGGCACCGCCCACCAGCCGGTCAATATTTGCCCGCACCGTTACCCGGGCCATTACCTTCACTTCGATACCATCCTTGGCCACCGCGGATACCAGAGGTGTCTGGATAACCTTGGGGTTGACGCTCATCTGTACGGCCTCCAAAACATTGCGGCCCGCCAAATCAATGGCGGCTGCCCGCTCAAAGAGCAAATTGATATTAGCCCGTTCCGAAGCAATCAGCGCATCCACCACTCGGTCCACGTTGCCGCCGGCCAGATAATGGGCTTCCAGCTGATCCACTGTTATATCCAGTCCGGCTTTGTAAGCTTTAATCAGCGGATTAACGATACGAGACGGAAGCACCCGGCGCAAACGCATGCCGATAAGGGTGACAATACCCACCCGCACACCGGCAGCCAGAGCGGAAATCCACAATCCCACCGGGATAAAGCTGAATAAAATCACTACGGCCAGTATAATCAGTACCACTAAAATTAAAAAAGTAACACCGGCAAGCATTAAATACCCCCTCATAATTATTATTGTTCACTAAACTTCCGGCATATCATTATGGGCCTATAAATCTATATATAGACACAATGTTTGAGTTACAGCTCCGATATATTGCAGTTAATAATTTACTATAGACAGCCATACCAAAAGTTGTATTCTATCCTGAAAATAAAATTTTTATCTTCCGCCGGTGTAGCGACAGCGGCATGGATGTCTATATATATTAATATATCTTTACCCGACTGATTTCTTTCCATAACCGCAACCGGTAAATTATACTATTACCCTTAACACAGTTTGCAATACACCGCAGCGATCTATATATTCTATTCCGCAAAGGATTTACCGCTCCTCGGCGTAATAGAAAGCATGCTATCCCAATAACGGTGCCGTTTAGCCCCACTGCCCGCCTTCACCCCGGCCCCGCCGTTACATATGCCGCCCCAATAATAGTACCGTTTAGCTGGTGCCGGGTCAATTTTCATTTTCTGATGGTGCGGTGCAAACGGCACGGATGTCTTTTAAATTCACTCCCACGCCCGCACTACTATACGAATGCCCTCCACGCGCACCACCTTGATCTTGGCCCCGGACGGAATAAATCCTCCCTCACTGACCACATCCAGGCGTTCTTCGCCTACCTGAGCAGCCCCGGACGGGCGCAGCGGAGTCAAGGTAATACCCTCCCGGCCGGCATAATCCGCCAATTCCGCCCTGGACGCCCTGTACCCTTCATCATTACGCTGCCTGCTAACCAGAGTAAGCCGCTGCCAGAGATTAAACCTGGACATAACCTTAATACCAATAATAAATATAATTATACTGGCCGTAAGGGCAATCACAAGGGACTTAAAAGTAAGAGCAACATCTACACTTAACAGCACTATACCCCAGCCGATTAATATAATACCCACCAGGCCGGCCACACCGAAGCCCAATATAAATATTTCCAGCACCAGCGCCAAAATACCCAGCAAAAAGGCCAAGGCGGCCAACCACGGAACCAGTTCCGGCAACATCGGAAACCACCTCCATTGCACAGTTAATCATGGGTTGTACCCAACAATACATTTACACAAAGATTTTACTCCAGGAATCTGCTTTATCATTATCGTATGCTCGTAAACTATAATAAGCTGGGAAATCAAGATATTTTAAATGCCCGGCGCTATTTAAGCACCGGGCATATACGTTTGTTAATTAAGACCGCGCAAGGTCTGTGGATAACATAAAATTAAAAGGATCTGGAAAATTTGGCCTTGCGCTTACGAGCAGCTTCTGATTTTTTCTTTCTCTTTACGCTGGGCTTTTCGTAGTGTTCATGTTTTCTGGCTTCAGCGAGAACCCCTGCCTTTTGACAGGTGCGTTTAAAACGCCGGAGGGCACTGTCCAGGGTTTCATTCTTGCCTACTCTAACTTCTGCCACTGACTCTTCCCTCCCCTCCGCTTAAACCGTAAAACTTGCTCTAAAATCAAACTAAAAAACAACCTCCAAATAGAAATTGCCACACCATAATATTATACAATATGCTTTCCGGGCAGTCAATTACCCCGGCGGCCATTGGAAGGTCCTACCGGCCATAAAATGATAGTGTATATGCCAAACCAACTGACCGGCATCCTTCATGCAATTGGAAACAAGCCTAAATCCCCGCTCCGAAAGTCCCATGTCTTTTGCCACATTGGCAACGGCTTTTTGCAGTTCCCCCAGAATGTGGCTGTCCTCGGGCTGCAAATCAAAAAACGTGGGAATATGCTTCTTGGGTATAAATAAAAGGTGGGTGGGGGCGGCCGGTTGAATATCCTTGAACGCCAGTACATGGTCATCCTCGTACACAATATCAGCCGGGATTTCCCTCTTAATTATCTTACAGAAAATACAATCCTGCACTTTCTTCCACCTCCTCCCTAAAAACATAAGCATAACGGTGATTTAAGGCATGATATTACATTTCAACACAACACCTCTAAATCCTGCCTTATTTATAAATTATTCTTCCTTTTAGCCCGGCGCCACTAAGTGCGGTTACTTTTACATCAGCCAGTTGTCCCCGCCATTTTTCCCGGGCCGGGAAAAACACGCGTATATAATTATCGGTCAGGCCTTCATATACTTCCCCGGCGGCGGGTAATTCCGCCGCATCACCGCCTGAAGAGCTTTGGTCCACTCGCCGGGAAGAGTCTTCGCCTACATCGACGGCCTGCTCCACCAGCACGGGTAAGATTTTGTCCAAATGCCGGGCGGCAAAAGAACGGGCCAGTGCATAACCAATGTTTATTAGCTCCCGACTGCGCATTTCCTTAACCCGGGGATCCACCTGTCCGGGAAATTCCGCCGCCGGCGTACCCCGGCGCGGAGAATATTTAAACACATGCAGAGCCGAAAACCGCATCTCCCGGACAAAAGCACAGCCATTCCTAAAATGTTCGTCCTCTTCACCGGGAAAGCCCACCATAATATCGGTGGTTATACCCGCCTCGGGCAATTTGTCACGCACGCCCGCTGCCAGCCTGCGAAAAAAGTTCGTATCGTAGCGCCGCCTCATTCTCTTTAAAATATAATCATCCCCGCTTTGCAGGGGGATGTGCAGATGCCGGCAAAACGGCGGCCCCTCCGCCATCAAATCCAACAATTCCGGAGTAATATCATTTGGCTCCAAAGAACTGAGCCGCAGTCTGACCAGACCCGGCACATTAGCCAGCGAAGCCAGCAACCGAACCAAGTTGACACCTTCGTGTTTATCACGACCGTAAGCACCGGTATGAATACCGGTGAGTACCACTTCTTTAAAGCCGCGCGCCACCAGACTGCGCACCCCGTCCAGCACGTTTTCCGGTGCGCGGCTGCGCAGAGGTCCCCGGGCATAGGGAATAATACAGTAAGCACAGTAGTTTTCGCAGCCCTCCTGAATTTTTAGAAACGCCCGCACCCGGCCCTGGTGCGATTCGCCGGGCAGCTCTTCGAACTCCCGGCACCGGGCAATGTCCTCAACCGCCTTTATTTGGTTTCCTTTGGACACGCTTTCCACCAGATCCACAATATCCGCCCGGTGCCCGGCACCCACCACCAAATCGACACCCTCCACTTTCAGCACCTCATCGGGCGCCGTTTGAGCATAGCAGCCCGTTACCGCCACCACGGCCTCGGGATTGGTTCTGCCGGCCCGCCGAATGAGCTGCCTGGATTTGCGATCTCCCAGGTGGGTCACCGTACAGGTATTAATTATGTAAACATCCGCCGGGCTGTCAAAGTCCACCACCCGGTAACCACGCCGCCGGAATAATTCCTCCAGTGCCGCCGACTCATACTGGTTGACCTTGCAGCCCAAAGTGGTCAAGGCCACCTTCTTTTCAGACATGTAAAAGATTACCCCCCAAATCGCCCCACTGGTATAATATCATGGCCACTACAGCCGGACCGGCCGTTTCCGTACGCAGTATGCGCGGCCCCAGTGTAACGGGGATGCCCCCCCGCAGGCGGGCTTCTTCAACTTCATTATCCTCCAGACCGCCTTCGGGGCCGATTAACAAATAAACCTCATCCGGCCTGGACCGGCTTTGCAATACTTCTTTAAGCGTACAACCTGTCTCATTTTCCCAGGGGACCAAAACCAGTGCGCCGGGCGGTATAATGTTAAGGGCCGCAGACCAATCCAACGGCTGCAGCACCTCGGGAACCAGCGCCCGGCGGCACTGTTTGGCGGCCCCGGCCGCGATGCGCTGCCAGCGCTGCAGCCGGGCAGCCTTTTTGGATGCGTCCAGGCGCACCACACTGCGTTTGCAAAGCACGGGCCAAAAAGCCGCCGCCCCCAGTTCAGTTCCCTTTTGAACGACAGTATCCATCCGATCGCCCTTGGCCAATCCCTGCACCAACACCACCCGCAGGGGAGGTTCACCGCCGGCCGCACCCCTCCGGAGCACCCTGCACATGATAACGTCTCCCGCCGAGCCTTCAATGCGGCTTTCATAAAAATTACCGAGACCGTCCAGTAAAGTAATTATATCCCCCGGGCCCAGTCGTAATACTCTTTTAATATGGTTAACCTCCGGACCTGTAACGGTAACGCTGTCACCTCGCACCTGTTCCGGCGGCACAAAAAACCTGGGCATTTCTGATCACAACCTTAAAAGCGGCTAACTCTTTAGCCTGGCAAACTTATAGAACTTTTTATCATCCGGCATGAGCATCCCCGGCCAACCTTTCAACTTTCAACTTTCAACACCCGGTACCCGGCACCGAAAGGTCGGGCCTGCGATAAACCATGGCCACCCACTCGCCCCCGGTTAGCTCCTTTACAGGCTCAAGCCCGACATCACCCAGGGCCTGACGCACCTCACCGGCCCGGTCATTGATAATTCCCGAGGCGATCAGCCTGCCGCCGGGTTTTAGCGCCGCTGCGGCATCCGGGGCCAGGCGGATAATCACATCGGCAATAATATTGGCCACCACCAGATCGGCCCGACCACCCGTCATGTTATCCAACAGGTTGCCCCGCACTACCGCAACCCGGTCGGCTACACCGTTACGCTCGACGTTTTCACGGGCCGCCCGCACCGCCGGCTCATCTATATCCACAGCGATCACCTGCCGGGCACCCAGCAGCGCGGCCGCCACAGACAATATGCCCGACCCCGTACCAACATCATAAACCACTGCACAGCCCGGCGCCAATTCTTCAAGTAAAGCCAGACACATGGCCGTGGTAGCGTGAGTTCCGCAGCCAAAGGCCATGCCGGGATCCAGTTCAATGACGGTTTCCCCCACCCGGGCAATGTAATCCTCCCAAGATGGTTTTATAACAATATTCTTACCCACCCGCACCGGCTTGTAATACTCCTGCCAAGCAGTAGCCCAATCCTGCTCCCTGATTTCCCTGGTCTGCCAACTCACGGACAAATCGGTGAACCTGCGGGATAAAGTCCCCAGCCGATCCGCAAGGGAACAATCACAGCAAAAATACCCCTTCACCACAGCCTGCCCGCTTGGCGGCGGCTTTAAGGCGGGGGCCACTGTTTCGGCAGTACCTTTGGCAAGCAAATCTACAATTAAGGCGGGGTCTTCTATCACAACCCCGCCCGAGCCATTTTCGTTAAATACATTGGCCACCGCTTCCACGAGCTCAGCGGGAGCGGCAACCGCAATCTCCAGCCATCTCAAACCAAAACCCCCCGGGTCAAACTTGGTTTTCATAAATTTCCGGACAAATAATAACGTGACTTCCCATACAATCATAAACAGCCATACTTTACATAACGGGCTGTGATCCGGAAAATAAGGCAACACGCAAAAGGCAGCAGTTTTAAATACCATACCCGCCTTAAATCCATTGTTACTTTAATCCAATCTATTTACTAAGTCGCCCAGGACCACCCGGCACACCCTTTCGGCTGCTACCCGGAAAAGGCGTCCTTCATTTTTTCAAAAAATCCTTTCTCTCCACTATGCGGTTTTTGACCCTCAATACGGGCAAATTCACGCAGCAAATCCTTTTGTTTACCGGTCAGCCGGGTAGGTGTAACGACGCTAATGCGCACATGCTGGTCCCCGCGGCCATAGCCCCGCACATCGGGAATGCCCTTGCTTTTCATGCGCAGCACCGTGCCCGACTGCGTTCCTTCCGGTACTTTCAGCTTGGCCTGACCCTCTAAAGTGGGTACACTGATTTCATCGCCTAAAGATGCCTGAACAAAATTGATTGATACATCAATTATGACATTATTGCCATCACGTTTGAACGTGGCGTGAGGCCGCACATGAATATAAACAAACAAATCGCCCGGCGGCCCGCCGCGCAGGCCGGCTTCTCCCTCGCCGGTCAAACGCAGCCTGGAGCCGGTATCCACTCCGGCGGGAATTTTTACTTTTAAGGTCCTGCTGCGCCGCACTTTACCGGAACCCCGGCAAGTGGAACAAGGCTTTTCGATAATTACCCCTGTGCCGCGACAGCGGTCACAAGCGCGGGACTGCACAATACGTCCGAACGGAGTGTTCTGGGCATACTGAACCTGCCCCGTACCCTTACAAACATCACAGTTTTTCTTTGTGGTGCCCGGCGCCGCCCCACTGCCGCCACAAGTGCCGCAGTCTTCGATGCGAGGTATTTTAATTTCCTTTTCTAAGCCAAAGGCAGCCTCCTCAAAGGTAATCTCCATATCAACCCGCAAATCAGCACCCGGCTCGGGGCCATGCCGCCGCTGACGCCCGCCACCGCCGAAAAACATATCAAATATATCGCCAATACCACCGAAATCAGCGCCGCCAAAGCCGCTGAAGCCACCATTGAACTGGCCGTCTGTAGCCGCGTGACCGAAACGATCGTAAGCCTCCCGTTTTTCGGCATTACTTAACACTTCATAGGCCTCGCCTATTTCTTTAAACTTTTCCGCAGCGTTTTGATCCTGCTTGTTGGCGTCGGGGTGATACTGGCGGGCCAACTTACGAAAAGCTTTCTTAATCTCATCCGGTGAAGCGTCCCGGGAAACCCCCAGCACCTCATAATAATCCCGCTTTGCCACGGCATCCACCACCTCATACTTCAAACACCACCGGGAGGGCTTCGAACAGCCCTCCCGCAGCGGCAGTTATTTTATATCACACAACCTTAAATTATTCTACGCAACGCACTAAAATCCTGTTACTAAAACAAATAAGCTTTATTTATCCTTTTTATCCTCGTCTACCTCATACTCGGCATCCACCACGTTTTCTTTGTTCTCCCCAGGTGCCGCACCGCAACCGCCTGCACCACAGCCCGCACCGGCGCCGCCGGCCTGATCGGCCCCGGCCTGCTGCTGTTGATACAGCACGGCGGACAGCTCATACAGCGGTTTGGTTAATTCTTCAGTGGCGGCCTTAATAGCGTCGATATCATCACCCTTGACAGCCTCTTTAAGCCGTTCGGCGGCCTGGTTGACCTGTTCAACTTTATCTTTGTCGGCCTTATCACCCAGGTCTTTAATAGTCTTCTCAGCCTGGTAAATCATACTGTCGGCCTGATTGCGCAGTTCCACCAGTTCTTTGCGCCGTTCGTCATCCGCAGCATTCTTCTCGGCGTCTTTAACCATCTTATCAATTTCCTCGTCGCTAAGACCCGAGCCACCTGAAATAGTAATGCTCTGGCTGTTGCCCGTACCTTTGTCCTTGGCTGATACATTGACGATGCCGTTAACGTCTATATCAAAGCTGACCTCAATTTGCGGTACCCCCCGGGGTGCCGGCGGTATACCGGACAGCTGGAACCGCCCCAGCGTTTTATTATTGGCCGCCATGGAACGCTCACCCTGCAGCACATGGATTTCCACCGTAGTCTGACCGTCGGCGGCGGTGGAAAATACTTGGCTCTTAGAGGTAGGAATAGTGGTATTACGCTCAATCAATCCGGTAAACACGCCGCCCAAGGTTTCAATACCCAGGGAAAGCGGAGTAACGTCAAGCAGGAGCACATCCTTAACTTCACCGGCCAGCACACCGCCCTGGATAGCCGCGCCAATGGCCACACATTCGTCCGGATTAATACCCTTGTGGGGTTCTTTCTGGAGGTATTTCTTAATGGCTTCCTGTACTGCCGGTATACGGGTGGAACCGCCCACCAGCAAAACTTTATTAATATCCTGGGGCTTTAGACCGGCGTCTGTCATCGCTTGCCTGGTAGGTCCCATAGTCTTTTCCACCAAATCCGCCGTCAGTTCATTGAACTTGGCCCGGGTAAGATTAATATCCAGGTGTTTGGGACCGCCGGCGTCGGCCGTAATAAAAGGCAGATTGATATTGGCGGACATCACGCCGCTTAGTTCCACCTTGGCTTTTTCCGCCGCGTCTTTAAGACGCTGCATGGCCATCCGGTCACCTTTTAAATCAATACCGGTATCCTTTTTAAATTCACCGGCAAGGTACTCCACAACGCGCTGGTCAAAATCATCGCCGCCCAGCCGGTTGTTGCCGCTGGTAGCCTTAACCTCAAACACTCCGTCACCCAGCTCCAAAATTGACACGTCAAAAGTGCCGCCGCCCAGGTCAAATACCAATATGGTTTGTTCATCGCCTTTATCCAGACCATAGGCCAGCGCTGCCGCCGTAGGCTCGTTAATAATCCTGAGCACCTCAAGACCGGCAATTTTACCGCCATCTTTGGTAGCCTGACGCTGCGCGTCGGTAAAGTAGGCCGGTACGGTTATCACAGCCTGGGTTACCTTTTCACCCAGATAGCTTTCCGCGTCAGCTTTCATCTTCTGCAGTATCATAGCGGATATCTCCTGGGGAGTATAATCCTTACCATCTATATTTACTTTATGATCGGAGCCCATATACCTTTTTATAGAGCTTATGGTGCGGTCGGGGTTGCTGACCGCCTGGTTTTTGGCCACTTGTCCCACCAACCGCTCACCTGTTTTGGAAAATCCCACCACGGAAGAGGTGGTACGCCCACCTTCGGCGTTTGGTATAACCACCCCTTCGCCGCCTTCCATAACAGCCATACAGGAATTGGTGGTACCCAAGTCAATACCCAGTACTTTAGCCATATCTATCGCCTCCTAATATTTTGCTGTCAACTAATTTTCGGATTTAGCCACCTTAACCATCGCAGGGCGCAGCAGTTTATCTTTTAGATAATACCCCCGGCGCAATTCCGCTGTTACAGTATTTTCGGCATATTCATCCGTTATTTCTTGCATAACCGCCTCGTGCCGGGTAGGGTCGAATTGCTCACCCACTGCCGCTATCGGCGCAAGTCCCTCTTTTTGCAGTACATCCTGCAGCTGCCGAAAGATCATGGCCACCCCCTCGGCCACTTGAGCCGGGTCCTGCTCTTTGGCGGCCAGAGCCAACTGGAAATTATCCAGCACCGGCAGCAGCGCCTCACATAGGGAAGCCGAGGCGTATTTAAAAAAGTCTTCCTTTTCCTTCACTGTACGCTTGCGGTAATTATCAAAATCAGCCTGCAAACGTACCAGACGGTTTACATAGTCCTCAGCCTTGGCCTTTTGCCCGGCCAGCTCTTCTTTCAGCCGCTGTATGTCCACCGGCTGCTCCGCAGGCTCTTCCGGCGACTCCCCTTGTGCACGAACCTCCGCGTCACCAATCTCCCGATCCTCAGGGACGGTTTCGGGGCCGCTGAAGTTATCCGCCTCGCTGTTTGCCCGGCAGTCCGTCTGCTTTAAATCATCAGCAAAATGCTCACCCGGCGCCGCGCAGGCAGTGTCCGCGCACCGAACGGATTCCCCGTCGACCTTGGTATAATATGTTTTACCCATACCATCACTCCTTGGTCACCACAAACAAAGTTAAATGTTTTTTTATGCTCATAGTGTGGTCTTATTAATAAATACAATAAATAATAAATATAACCTAATACCTGTTTATTTACCCCGCCAGCGCATCAGCCTTTCCATAACCAGCGAAAGGTTATCCGTCATATATTCCACTACGGCAAACGCCCGGGCATAATCCATTCTGGTAGGTCCCAACAGGCCGACACTCCCCACCGGTTTGCCCTCCATGCGGTACGTACCCACAACCAGGCTGTAATCTCTCATCCTGCCGTCCACCATCTCTTCGCCGATGCGCACCGTCACGCCTTCCTCCCGGAAAACATCAGCCATGATATTGGCCAGCTCCTGTTCATTTTCCAGCAGGCTAAGCAATATTTTTACCTTTTCTATGTTATGAAACTCGGGTTGGTTTAAAATATTAAATATACTGCCCAAATATATTTTTTCCCCGGTTTCCAGAGATAACCCTTCCTGAACCACATCCATCGCCATATTCAAAATATGTTTTTGTTTGGCCAGTTCAAAATAGATTTCTTTAATCAATGTCAAACGAATATTTTCAATTGTTTTACCCTGCAGCTTATGATTCAATACAAGGGAAATAGTATCCAAGTCGGCGGCATCAATGTTCTCCGGGATATCAATAATCCGATGATACACAGCCCCGGCATCGGTTACCACCACCACCATAGATTGCCTTTCACCCATATGAACCAGCTGAATATGCTTAAACCTACCCTTACCGTAACAAGTAGTCATTACCACCCCGGCATAATTGGTAATCTGTGACAATAACTGCCCGGTACTCCTAAGCACGTCACCGACTTCTTGTTTCTTGGTCAAATAGCCGTTCAGTATTAATTTGGCTTCTTCCGAACTGAACTCCTCACGCTGCATTAAATGATCCACATAATACCTGTACCCCTGGTCAGAGGGCACTCTTCCGGCAGAGGTATGGGGCTGCTCAATATAACCCATCTCTTCCAGGTCGGCCATTTCATTGCGAATAGTTGCCGAACTCACCCCCAGTTTATATTTTCTGGCAATGGTCCGGGAGCCCACCGGCTCCGCAGTGGCAATGTAATCCTGCACGATAGCCATTAAAATATTCTTTTTCCTGGTATCAAGGGTCATTTGCGACACCTCCTTGTTAGCACTCTCCCATATTGAGTGCTAACACCTAATAAAAACATAGCACTAGTGGTTTCATTTGTCAAGAATATTCAGGAAGGAGCAAACTCGCTCATTACCACATTGGCCACCGCCAGGCCGGCTGCGGTTAAGCGCAGGCACTTGCCCCGCGGTTCCAACAAACCTTTATCTATCAGCATTTCCGGCACACCGGGATAAATTTCTTCAAGCGATGCGCCAAACCGCTGCCTGAAACGCTCCAAGTTCAGCCCGCAAGTCATACGCAGCCCCAGAAAAATAGTTTCAAAGATATCGTTTTTTAGGCTGATTTGTTCGGACCAGGCCACCGGCAGCGCCCCGTCCCGCAATTTGGCCGCGTATTCTGTCAGGCCGGTCTCGTTGGCAGTACGTTTTCCCCCGATGCGGGAGTGGGCCGCCGGCCCCAGACCCAGATAACCCTCATTATACCAGTAGACCAGATTATGACGGCACTGCCGCCCGGGCCGGGCAAAATTAGAAATCTCATATTGTTCCCAACCGGTTGTTTTTAATATATCCACAGCCGCCCGGTACATGGCTAAACCGGTTTCTTCGGGACAGGGCGCCAAAGCTCCGCTATCCACCAATTCTTTTAAAGGTGTGCCCTCCTCCAACTGCAGGCCGTAAGCGGATACGTGCTCCGGCTGCAAAGCGGCTACCTGCTCAAGGCAACACTGCCACTCGGTAAGCGTCTGGCCCGGCACCTCAAAGATAAGGTCCAGGTTGATATTGAGGAAGCCCGCCTCTCTAGCCCGCCGCACCGCCATCACCGTCTGCTCGTGCGTATGTACACGTCCCAAAGTGCCCAGCGTAGCCTCGGTGCAAGCCTGAGCCCCCAGACTGAGCCGGTTGACCCCGGCCCGGCGCAGCGCCGACAGTTTGTCCGCGTCCACCGTGCCGGGGTTGGCTTCCATAGTAAATTCCACGCCCGGCGATAAAATGAAATATTCTTTTATTAAAGCTATTATCTCCAGAAGCATGGCGGTTGATAAACAAGTAGGCGTACCCCCACCGATAAAAACGGTGGACAAATGCCACCGCTTTTCAGGCTTATCTCTCACCCGCAGCCCCATTTCCCGGCGCAGGCCGGTAATATAATGGCGGGCGTTCGATTCATTATACGCATATGAAACAAAATCACAGTACCTGCATTTGCGCACACAAAACGGCACGTGTATATACAGAGCAACAGGCAAGCTGTTCAGCAGCGCCGCATTGACATTATTTTTTCCCATCGCACATCCCATATTATTACTTGTTTTCTTCGCCGATGTTCAGCACGGCCATAAAGGCTTCCTGGGGTATTTCCACATTGCCCACCTGCTTCATCCGCCTTTTGCCCTCTTTTTGCTTTTCCAGCAGCTTACGCTTACGGGTGATGTCACCTCCGTAGCACTTGGCCAGCACATCCTTGCGGCGGGCCCGCACCGTTTCCCGGGCCACCACCTTGTTGCCTATGGCGGCCTGGATGGGCACTTCAAACAGATGGCGGGGAATCAGGCTTCGCAGTTTTTCCACCAGTGCCCGGCCCCGCTGGTAGGACTTTTCCTGGTGCACAATAAAGCTTAAAGCGTCCAGAGGCTCCTCGTTTACTAAAATATCCATTTTAACCAGTTTGGACTGCCGGTAGCCCGACCAGTCATAGTCAAGAGAGGCATATCCTCTGGTACGTGATTTAAGCTGGTCGAAAAAGTCAAATATAATTTCGCTCAGGGGCAGGTCGTATTTAACCATCACCCGGCTCTGGCTCATGTAAACCATGTCTTTATAAACACCCCGGCGCTCCTGGCTGATTTCCATCACCGCTCCCACGAAGTCCTGGGGCACCATAATAGTGGCCGCTACAAAGGGCTCCTCCAACGATTCTATTTTGCCGCTGGGCGGCATCAGGCTGGGGTTATCAATCTCCAGCGTTTCGCCGGCGGTGGTATTAACCCGGTATACCACGCTGGGCGCAGTGGTAATGAGACTCAGCCCGTATTCCCGCTCCAGCCTTTCCTGGATAATCTCCATATGCAAAAGCCCCAGAAAGCCGCAACGGAAACCAAACCCCAGCGCCTCGGAGGTTTCAGCCTCATAAACCAGTGACGCATCATTAAGCTTAAGTTTATCCAGGGCATCCCGCAAGTCACCATAGTCATTTGATTCCACGGGGTACAGCCCGCAGTAGACCATCGGCTTGATCCGGCGATAGCCCGGCAGCGGCTCGGCGGCGGGGCGGCGGGCATCCGTAATGGTATCCCCCACCCGGGAGTCACGGGCATTCTTAATACTGGCCGCCAGAAAACCCACCTCGCCGGCCCGCAGTTCGTCCACTAAACCGGGGGCCGGTCTGAACACCCCCACCTCGTTAACTTCAAACTCTTTGCCGGTAGCCATCATTTTAATGGGCAGGCCTTTTTTAATCTTGCCTTCCATAACCCTAAAGTAACAAATAACACCTTTATAGGAGTCATAATGAGAGTCAAAAATCAGTGCCTGCAGCGGAGCATTTTCATCACCCCGGGGCGGGGGAATTTTTTGTACAATTTGCTCCAGGATTTCCTCTACCCCTTCCCCTGTCTTGGCCGACGCCAGTACAGCGTCTTGAGCATCCAGCCCGATAACCTCTTCTATTTCACTTTTAACCCGCTCGGGGTCGGCCGCCGGTAAATCTATTTTATTAATCACGGGGATTACTTCCAGGTCATGATCGATAGCCAGGTAGACATTGGCCAGCGTTTGGGCTTCAATACCCTGGGCGGCATCCACTACCAGCAGGGCTCCCTCGCAGGAAGCCAGGCTGCGGGAGACCTCATAAGTAAAGTCAACGTGTCCCGGCGTATCGATTAAATTCAATACATAATCCCGCCCATCTTTAGCCCGGTAGTTCAAGCGCACAGCTTGCAATTTAATGGTAATGCCCCGCTCCCGCTCCAATTCCATATTATCCAGCACCTGCTCGGCCATTTCCCGCTGGGTCAGAGCTCCGGTATACTCCAGTAGTCTGTCCGCCAAAGTGGACTTGCCGTGATCAATATGAGCAATGATACAAAAATTACGAATAAGATCCTGTCTGCTTTCCAAAGGAATTCCTCTCTCCTTAATAGGTCAACTCATCATATTATAGCATTTGCCGGTAAACGTGAAAAGGACCTTTGACTACTCCTTCGCCGGCCTGAATCCGGCATCCACGGCCTCCGCTTCTGTTTTAAACCACTGCTCGGGCTTGGTATGCCCGTAATAAGTCCCACCCGGCATATGGTAAATCTTTTCGCCCTTGGAGTTAATATTGCCTTTAATCAGACCTCGGCCATCAGCATCCACGTAAACTTGTTCGTTATTCGATACGGGCGCGCCGCCGCCATCCGGACCGCTGTTCGGCCCGGCCTTGTCCGGCTGTCGGGATAAGCCGGGGTTTTGCTTACCGGTGGTTACACTAATCTCTCGTCCGTCGGAGACAAAGACAACCGTACCGTCAAGGTCGGTTCGATATATTTTGATCCCCTGCAGCTTGTCCAAAGTTTCTTTATGCGGGTGGCCATAGTCATTACCGGCGCCGGCACAGATAACCGCGTACCCGGGCCGCACCGCTTGCAAAAAAGATTCTGAAGTTGATGAACGGCTGCCATGATGGCCTACTTTAAGCACATCAGCTTGCACAGATGCACCGCCCGCCAGCATTTCCGCTTCCGATTGCTCCCCGGCGTCACCCGTGCAAAGGAAACTAACCTCACCGAAAGTTATCTTAATTACCGCCGAGTAATCGTTCATATCCTCGTATTTAGTGTTCTGCGGAGCCAACATTACCGCCCGGACCGAACCGTCATCCACCAGCTTGAGGCCTGCTTTAGCGGCGGTAACCTTTAATTCCTTATCATCTACGGCTTTAAGCACATCCTCAAATGTTTGGGTAGTGGCAGTTACCCGGGGCATAAATACCTGCCCAATGGTAAATTTCTTAATTACCATATCCATTCCACCAATATGGTCCGCGTGGGGATGAGTGCCGACAAGATAGTCAATTCGCTTTACCCCGGCCTCGGTAAGGTAATTAATCACTGTATCGCCGTCATCGTTATCGCCGGCGTCAATGAGCATGTTTTGCTTATTGGGTAACTGCACTAAAATACTGTCACCCTGACCGACATCAATAAAATGTACTTTTAACCGGCCGGATGATGTATCGTCGGAAGGCCGTACCGCATCAGCCTGCTCAGTACCCGGTTGGTTCGGCTCAGGACCGGAAGAGCCGGCGGGTACTACAGGCCCGTTGTTACAGCCGGCGGCCAATAATATAAATACAGCCATGACAATAGTGCATAATAGCCCGCGTTTTTTGCTTTTATTTTGCGGCATAAGTCAGCGTCTCCTAATCGGTAAACACTTTATCGGCCAGGCGGGCTATGGACTCTTTTCTTTGCCCGGTAGCTTCCTGATCCACCGTAACTTGGATGTTCACCACATCGCCGGGCCTGGCAGTCTTGGGCACCAACACCTTGGGAATATGAAATATCCTTCTTTTATACTCTATCAACGCATACTCACCTTCAAAACGATCAATTACCAACATTTAATCACGCTCCACTTCAGTATAAAAACAACCGGCTAAAATAGCCGGCTAACAGTTATTATAACATCAAACGTCAAATTTACATATCAACTTTACAAAGTTAATTACAACAACATATTTATAGTCACGCACCGGTCAATGTTTCCGACATCATTCACTTGCCATGTCTAGCGGTTATTTTTTCAAACATCGTGACAATACCGCTGCAGAGCATATGAATGGAATCTATATCGAGATTCTCCTGGGCCGCCTGGTCAAAGAATAGATTGACCCGGGCCTCCATCCCCGCTTCCTCCGGCATCCAGCAACTAATCAGTATGGGCATTTTAGGCAAAGTATACAGTATGTACGCCATATCTGAAGAAAAGATATCCCTGACCGGCTTGCCAAAGACAGCAAGCAAGTGTTCAAAAAGATCAACATCGTGCTCAGCCATCTTCTGCAGTGGTTTTTCACAGCGCTGCTCAAAAAGCGGCTGTCTGATGTGTCCATTGCGCAGTTCTCTGAACGCAACCCAGCTGCCGGAAGGATTTTTCCCCTTACCAGTTATTATATAATTAAGCAGCGGCACCGTCACCCAAGTATTGACATGGATAGCTGATGTAACGTTACCGGCGGCATCAACATGAAAGTCCTTGCCCAGGATTTTTATAGTCAATTTGCCGTCCGCATAAGACCCGCCCAATCTTGGGGCCACGGCGGATAAATCCACGCCGGCGAGGTCTCTTTTTAATTGTTCCAGCATTTGTTCCTGCTGCTGCGTAATTCCCCGCGGCCTGACAACTTGACCATCTATCTTTTGATTGTCGCCGCCTTCCATGTGGGGACATTCAGCAATACTTTTATTGCCTTTAAATACCGCATCGGCAAAAGCCAGGCAGGTTCGCACACCGCATTGCCGGCAATTGGATTTGGGCAGCAGTTTGTAAATATCCAGTGGGCTTTTAATTTGCGTCATTTGTTTGTTACCCCTTTCATATGTCCAATACCATGCCTGTTAGAGATCAATTAATAATAACACCTGCTGAATTGTAAGGATATTAACTATATATACATTTAGCTGTCCGCGTGACTAATTCCTGCCTTTACAGGCCTAAATAATAAGAAAAACGCTTTTTACTCGATTTACCGGGTAAAAAGCGCAGTAATCGACCGCATACAGTTATAATTCAGCGACGGTCAACCGTGACTATTATATCTATTATGGCCAGTCAATACTCTCACGTATTTTTTGCTGCACCGGGGCCAGCCGGCGGTTTATTTCATCCCGCCCAATGCGGTATAATGCACCGGCCTGTTCAAACATTTGATAGAGTTCGTCGCTATCCGGCCAGTTGCAGCCGTCCAGCGACAAGGATAGATTTTCGCCCAGCAGGCATACTTCCAGCTCTTCGCCCGCCGTACGCCAATTAAGCAGTGTTAAAGGCTCTTCAGGCGCCACCAGGCGGTTATAGTTGGTTAGAGCAATATTTGCGCCAAAAAAAACCAGGCCGATACATATACCCAAACTAACCAGCAAGGATTTACTTGGTATTTGCATAACATCACCGTTTGCTTGCTTTTATTACTTATTTTCACCATATTAGGTTTTTTTATGCTTACTCGCTATCTAAATTGCGCTTAACCATTTCCGCTACGGGACCGGCCAGCATGCGTGCGGCAAGTACCGCTTCCTCCGTAGAATTACTGACGCTGCCCACTTCCAGCAGCACAGCCCGGGGATGCAGAAACTGGTTATACCGTCCCTCCAGGATGCGGACTCCCAGGCACAGCCCGGGACTCTCTTTGTCGATTTCAGCCGCTAATTCTTTCGCAAAAGTATAGTTTTGCCGCCAGGCGGGGAAAGGTGACCGGGCATCGGAGCCAACGACTATCAACACCGGGGCCACCTGCTGCCCGTCCACCGTAACCAGGCTGTCTTTCCGCGGCTTGCCCGCGTCGCGGTGAATATCCAGCACCACCTGCACCGCCGGATTATCCTCCAACAGTTTCTGCAAAGTTTCCTGAGATTTAGTGTAAGAGCTGTTGTAGTTGGCATCGTTAATAGTATCGGAGCGGGCTACCCGTACCCCGTATTTTTTTTCCAACTCCTCCTCCAGGGCTTCGGCCACCTTCACTACCCCGCCCCGCTTACCGGTAAGCCGCTCCATACCGTCCGTCAGAGCATAGGTCTCACCAGTGTGAGTGTTATAAATAGCCACCAGACTTTCCTCCGAAAGAGACGGAGCGTTTACCACCGCTTCCTCATCAGGCAACGGTTCAATTTCAGACACCATTTCAGGTGACATTACCGGGGCCACCGGTTCATCCCCGACTGCTTCGGCTAAAAAAGGCATCTGATAGGCTAGAATATGCAGCGGACGCTGCGGGTCGGGGCGAAACATCCGCGCCAGCGGAGTTGCCAGGACACCCGGCCCGACCGCCTGGGGGACATCCTCCCGGCTCCCCGACCAGGCCAGGACCGGAACGGCCACCCGCATAATACCACGGGGATCGCGGTCACTCCACGACAACAAAATATTCAATAACCCATGCCCGGCCCCGCTTAGACCGGGAGACAAAACAACCAGGCAATTGCTTATCAGTATTAGCAGCGCCAGGATCAGTATCACATATTTGACCGGACCAAGCCCGGTACGCGGCCTGTACCGGCGATAGCGATAATGATATGCGGGGTGCATTAAATCTCCCCCCTTATTAACTCGGTGTTATCCGACTGCAGTACCGCATCATGCAGCGCCACACCCTTTCTTTATGATAATGACTTGTCTTATACTATGCCCGAACCGGAGTGATTATTACCACCTGGTAAGCACCCGGAAAGCACAGGGATGGCGCGTTCCTTACCACGCCTGTCCAACAGCTAAACCCCCACCGTTTTAGCGGCGGGGGTTTAGCTGTTGGACAAGCATGTGGATAACAATTACATAAGGCACCCACAAGCTTGACAAGCTCGTTTGCACCAATAGCCGACGCGTTAGCGCAGTACCGTGGGCACCACGGCGTCAATAAGACCGACTACGAAAGCCGAAATTAACGCACCCACCAGGCTGACGCTGAGCATATTGGGTATAATGAATTGTGCCAGATAGATCACCACGGCAGCGGTAATAAAACCCACAATGCCGCGATTCTGCGGTGAAATTCTATCACCCAACAGCGCCTCGGCCACATAGCCCAGCACCGCAATCACAGCAGCGGCGATTAATGCACCGGTAAAGCCACCGTGTACGACGAAACCGGGAGCCAGCCAGCTAACAACTATTAGTACAAGTGCTGAAACGACAAAGCGAATGGCCAGTCCGATCCATTGTGTCATTTATGCTTCACCTCCTTTTCTTGATTCTATAATTAGGATTAACCAAAAAAACCGCCTGTATACCAGGCGGTGCTTGCATTTTTTTTAAGCTCATGGTAAAATTGACGCTGTTGGGAGGTGAAAAAATGCCTAATATTAAATCTGCTGCCAAACGAGTGCTCATTACGAAGAAGCGCACCGAGCGCAACCGGCATATTAAATCCACGGTTCGTACAGCTGTCCGCCGCTTCCAGGAAGCAATAGTTGCCGATAACAAGGAAGACGCTCAAATGAAATTACGCCGGGCACTTGTTACCATAGACAAGGCGGTTACCAAGGGTGTACTGCATAAGAATACCGCAGCTCGTAAAAAATCCCGTCTGACCAAGTTCTTTAATAAGAATATCGCGGGATAGTGAATTCGTTCCGCTTAAAGCTGAACATCGGGGCTTCAGATGGGGATTCCGCCCTACTTGAAGTATAGAATAAAAACTCCCTCTCATAGAAGCGGGAGTTTCGAAATTTGATAAACTACCACCCGGTTGCGAAAAAACATGGGTGGTTAATTTATTTTTAAGCACAAATTTTTAAAACAAAAGTCTCCATAGCGGGATAAAAGTCCACCAGGCCGATTTTTATATTATGATCAAGCTCGGTAAGTTTATTTAAAGCCTTCACCAGCTGCTCCAGCGGAAAATTTTGACGCTGGGCATAAATTTTTTTATATACAAAAGGGTGTATCTTTAGGAGAGATATGATTTGCTCCCGCGATTGACCGGCCCGGGCCAGTCCCTGCACCTGCAATATTAGTCTGAACTGCCTGGCCACCATACCAATAATCTGCTGGGGCTGCTGTTTTTGCAGCAGCAGATTGCGAATACCGGACAACGCCCGCACGCAATTCTTTTCCCCAATGGCGTCAACCACTTCAAATATATTTTCCTCCACCCGGGCCGCGACCAGCTGCCGCACCACCTCAATACCGATAGTTTTGCCCGGTTCCGTATAGCAAGCCAGCTTCTGCATTTCATGATAAAGAGTATACATGTCCCGCCCACAGCGGGCCAGCAATTCTTCCGCAGCCTCCCGGTTGATAGCGCAGCCATCTTCCCGCGCCCGCTTGGCCAGCCACTTGATTAGATCGGCCGGCTTTAACAAGGTAAATTCGATAGTCCGCCCCGCCCGGGCTGTTTCCTTATAAATCTTTTTACGGCGGTCCACGTTTTGGGCCGAATCAAATACCAGGCAGGTACCCGGACATGGGGCGGCTAAATAATCCAGCACATATTTTATCTCCCGGTCATTCTTTTCCGCAGACGCCTGGAATATTTGCGGACTTTTCACCAGTACCAGCCGCCGCCCCGGTATAAAAGACGCGTAAGCAGCGGCAGCAACGATTTCTCGCCCCGACATTACTGAACCGTCCAACACCTCAAAGTTCAACTGTTCCCCGCCCGGAGGCAAAACGTATTCTTTGAGGCGCTCAACGGCCTGCTCCCGCAAATAGCCTTCCGGACCATAAAACAAGTAAACCGGAGCAACATTCCCTTTTTTTAGTTCGGCCAGGAAATCAATAAAATATTTCATAAAATATAACACCGCCGCGCATAGTCTATAAAACATCCTGAAAAAGCTTAAGGTTACTTGCTTCCGGCATGCCTGCAGCTGTCATTGCGAGCATAAGCGAAACAATCCCGGACTCCAAAGCAGATCCCCAAAGAAATGCGAGCTGCAAAGCGGAGATTGCTTCGTCGCTTCGCTCCTCGCAATGGCATACTTTCAAGTGTTGCAGGTTTTATGCATAGCAACGACGCACTCTTAGGCATCCGCGGGTTTTATGCATAGCTATGACAGACTAAGCTAATTTTCATCCTCTGATAGTGCCGTACAAACGGCATGGAGGTCTATAAAAATTTCTCTAATATAAAATTCGCCACGGCGGGGATATCTCCTACCGCAAAACAAGGCACCTTTTCCGCGCCAGGGGAGCAATCCCCCACCACAGCTACCAGCTGCCCGGGCCGGGCCGCGGGCCGGGCCTCGCCGTAACCGGCCCGCCGCACTTCCAGCTGAGGATATGGCCCCTCTTTATAGCCTTCGGTGAAAACCAGGTCCACACCACACATTAAAGCGGCGATGTCACCGGGGTCAGGGTCGCCTTCCATCTCCATAACCAGGCCGACCTTGCCGGGTCCGGCAATAGCGGTACAGACCGCCCCGGCCTGTGCCACACGCCAGCTGTCCTTACCCGGCTTGTCCATTTCAAACGGTCCCCGGTGGTGCTTGATTACTCCCACCCGTACCCCCCGGCCACGCAGTTCGGCCACTAATTTCTCAAGAAAGGTGGTTTTGCCCGTGTTGGCCCAGCCCACTACGGAGATTAACGGAGGATTACTGTTATTCGCCAATGACCCGCACCTCATCGCCCACTCTTATTTGCCCCCCGTTTAAGACCATTTCCAAAGCCAACAGGCCAACCCGCCTGTGCCAAGACCCGGCATGCGCGTCACTTTCCAGACCAAGCTCCGCCGCCAACCGGCCGATACCGGCGTTCTTTCTGTGCATTCTTTTTCCGAGGCTGGTGCAAACCGCTGCTACGTATCCCACAGCTGCTCACCTTCCCTCTCAAATGTGCCGCTTTTGCCACCGGTCTTATGCACCAGTCTAACATGTCCCAGCACCATCTCCCGATCCACGGCTTTGCACATATCATAAACAGTCAACCCGGCCACGGTAACCGCCGTCAGCGCCTCCATCTCCACCCCGGTTTTGCCGGTGGTGCGCACCCGAGCCTGAATCTGCACCCGATCAGGCGGCTGCAAACGAAAATCCACGTTGACTCCGGTCAACGTAATGGGATGAGCCATAGGAACAAGCCGACCCGTCTGCTTGGCCGCCATAATCCCGGCCACCCGGGCCACGCCCAGCACATCACCTTTAGCCACCCCGCCCCGGTCAATCAGCTCCAGCGTGGCGGGCTGCATGAGTACCTCGCCCCGGGCCACTGCCACACGCACGGTGTCATCCTTGCTGCTGATGTCCACCATCCGGGCAGCGCCGCTGCTGTCGAAATGATTCAAACCCCGATAACCATTATCGTTCATAAATATAATCAACCTCCGATTTGAGACATGATGCGATCGTCCTTCTGCCAGCCGGACGCCAGGTCATGAGCGTCGGGCTTGGCCATAACAGCCTCCTGGAAAACACGGGCCAGTTCACCAGGGCCGGCACCGGCTCGCAGCGCTTGTTTCAAGTCGATTTCTTGCCGGCTGAACAAACAGGGCCGCAGTTGCCCGGTAGCTGTCAGGCGCAGCCGGTTGCAGGTAGCACAAAAATGATTGCTCAACGCCGAAATAAAGCCGACAGTACCCTCGGCTCCGGGCAAACGGCTGTAGCGAGCCGGGCCACTGCCCGGAATTTTCTCCTCATCTATCAAATTACCCAGCGCTCCGGTGATTAATTCCCTGACTTCTTGACTGGAAATAAACTTTCCCCGGGACCAGGCATCGGAAGTACCGATGGGCATTAATTCAATAAACCGGACATGCAGGGGCCTGTCCAAAGTAAGTTTAGCCAGATCCACTATCTCATCGTCATTAAAACCCCGGATAGCCACGGTATTTATCTTGACCGGCTCAAGACCGTTTTTTAAGGAGGTGTCGATACCGCTGCGCACCAGATTAAGTCGGCCGCCCCGGGTAATACGATGAAAACGCGCCGGTTTCAAGGTATCCAGGCTTACATTGACCCGTTTTAATCCCGCCGCCTTTAAATCAATCGCCATATCGCCCAGTAAAATTCCGTTGGTCGTCAATGCAATATCATCTATTTCAGGAATATTACTCAGTTGTTTAATCAAATCCAAAATACCACGGCGCACCAGCGGCTCCCCGCCGGTAAGACGCACTTTTCTGATACCTGCCAGCACACCGGCATTAACAACGGCGGCGATTTCTTCTATAGTCAATATTTCCCTGTGGGGTATGTTTTGAACTCCCCTGGCCGGCATACAGTAGACACAGCGCAGGTTGCACCGGTCGGTCACCGAAATGCGCAGATAATTAATTTGCCGTTGGAATCTGTCCTGCATTTTTACACCTTCTTAACTTCATAAATTCTAGCCGACTGATAGCGTCCTCTCTTTGCTGCAGCAGAGTCAATGTAAAGGCAGCCACATAGGCCGGCAGCAAAAGAACTAATAAAATAAGCAGGGTCTGTGCAGGGAGACTATCCCCCACAAACCCTGCCTGTTTACATTATACTAGAAGTAACATACCTCGTCCAGTTCGCAATACCCGCACATTAAATCAAGTATTTTACAGACATTACTTCTTAAACAATTTAGCATCAGAATACGGCACGCCGGCGGAAGTTTTATCTTTCCCCAACCGGCCAAGCACCGGCACCAGAACTAAGCCAAAGGCCAAAGTAGCCAGCATAGCCATTGTGGTATGCAACATATACCAGGCAAACAGATACAGCATTGAAACAACAATGGAAAGAATCATCAACGGAAAGGCCACCTTAAAAAACGTCATAAAAGTTATGTGTGATCCTCTTTTTTCCGCCATACCTATAACCACCACATTGGCCGAAGCACCGATAATAGTACCGTTACCCCCAAGGCAAGCACCCAGAGACAGGGACCACCACAGGAAATTCAAGTCCTGGATACCGCCCAGGCGGCCCATATCCTGAATCAGCGGAATCATGGTGGCCACAAAGGGAATATTATCCACAAAGGCCGAGGCGATAGCTGACAGCCACAAAATTAAAATACCGGCGGGCAACAGTTCCCCACCCGTTACATCGAGCGCCAACCTGGCAATAGCTTCAATAACGCCTACTTCTTCCAAAGCGCCTACCACTACAAAAAGCCCGATAAAGAAGAAAATAACCGGCCACTCCACCGCATGAAAAGCATGCTCGGGATCCATACGTGTCACCAGCAGCAAAAGCGCGGCCCCGGTCATAGCGATTACCGAACTCTCCAAATGCACAAACTGATGCAAAACAAAACCAATAATAGTTAAACCCAGCACAGTCACACATTTTTTTAGCAAAGCAGGATCTTTAATCTCAGCCTTTTCATCCATATTCATGATATTTTGCATTAGCTCAGGCTCGGTAAAGATTTGCTTTCTGTATATCAATTTCAAGATAAATAAAGTAATAATATAAACAACCACCACTACGGGAGCCAGATTAACGGCAAAGTCCATAAAACCCAGACCGGTAGCACTGCCTATCATTATGTTGGGTGGGTCTCCAATTAAAGTAGCCGTACCGCCAATATTGGATGCCAGTATTTCCACAATCAAAAAGGGTACAACATTAACCTGAAGCTGCCGGGCTATGGCAAAGGTTACCGGAACAATGAGCAGCACAGTGGTCACGTTATCCAAAAGAGCCGATAACACGGCAGTAATTAAACCCATAGCGGCCATAATATGCACCGGTTCACCCTTGGCCTTTTTAGCAGCCTTGACGGCCAGGTATTCAAATACTCCGGTTTGCCTGGTAATGCCGACAATAATCATCATGCCTACCAAAAGTCCGATGGTATTAAAATCCACAAAGTGAACGGCTTGCTTTTCGCTGACAATACCCGCTATGATAACTAATGCCGCACCGCAAAAAGCAGCCACAGCCCGGTGAATCTTTTCGGATACGATAATGGCATAAGTGACCAGAAAAACAGCGGTAGCAAATATAACTTGATTATCTGTGTGCATAATCATCTCCCTTTATGTGATATTTTAGCAACTAACCCGCATAACTTACTTAACTAACGAGGTTTACATAGATTAATTTTTATAAGATCCTTATAATACACCGTTTTAAACACCCCCTCCAAAAAAGATAAAAATAAGGGGGGGGCAGCCCAAAAAAAAGACTACCCCCCCCAGCAGTCGATACCGTTACAGCCCGGCCATCGTAGGTAATGATATACCCTTAGATCCGTAACTTTGGCGTCCCTGGCTTTTACCAGGTTTGCCTAACCCGTGGAGAGAAACAAGTATTCAATTAATCTTAATAATATATCTTAAATATTATATAACAGGTTTATTGACCGGGCAAGCCGGCAAACGGCCTTTCAGCTTAATTAAAACGCCATAGCTGCGAATAGCTTGTTATTTAAAAATATTATGGTCTTGTGATTTATTTTTCATTGACATGACCATGTAAGCTTTTAAAAAACAATGGTTTGGCAAGGATGCCCCCCGCATTTGACTAAAAATAAAAACACTTTATCCCCGGCAAGGAATATCCGTCGTACCGGGCGAAATATGATACAAGCTAGCATCATCATAACAGCACATGTATTCAATATGCTTGCCAAGCGGATCGACGTATAAAACGAGCTATGATCATGATAACGACACAAGGAAGGTGTATTCTATGCAATTTATAGACCTGACCCATCCCATCGCCCCGGATATGCCCGTATACCCGGGCACCGAACCACCTCGGATTACCGAGCCACGCAGCATAGCCCAAAACGGCTTCAGGGAAAAATCGCTCACGATGTACTCCCATACCGGAACCCATATAGACGGCCCGGCTCATATATTAACGGACGGCATTACTCTGGATAGCCTGCCACCGGCACATTTTTACGGCACAGCCGCGGTACTTGATGTATCCCGGGTCCAAGGGCCGGAGATATCTATCGATTTTATTCATTTGCCACCGGATACAAGTATCGATTTTGTTATTTTTTACACCGGATGGTATCATAAATGGGGTAAGCCCGCTTTTTTTAAGGGTTTTCCCGTACCATCCCTTGAAGCGGCTCGTTATCTGGCAAGCCGGGGAATCAAGGGTGTGGGTACCGATGCCATCTCTATCGACCGGCCGGATACCGCGGACTTCATTATCCATAAAACACTGTTACAGAAAAATATAGTGATCATTGAAAATTTAACCAACCTGGCCGGTTTAACAGGCCGCTTATTTACGCTGAGCTGCTTTCCGCTCAAAATAAAGGCCGCGGATGGCGCACCCGTGCGGGCTGTCGCCATTTGTCATTAAGCTTGCCGGCAAACTGAACTCGTTCAGCTAAAGCTGAACATCAGTGCTTCAGATGGGGATTCCGCCCCACCTGAGGTAAAAATGGGAGGGACTGTTGCACAACGGGCTAAATAGTTCATAGTGCGGCGGCTCTTGGTAAAGATACCGGATTATTACCGGAATAATTGGCCGAATCCAGGAAAGGGAGCATCGCTCACTACTCCAAGAAAGTAGTTTTGCGACACTCCCCTTGGAATTTGATAAAACATGTAGGGAGAGATGTTGATGAAATACCTGAAAAATGATGAAAACCCGGGCAAACGAATTATTATTACCGTCATCGGCCCCGACCGGGTGGGTATCATTGCCGGAGTCACCGGCATACTGGCCGCGAACAGCTTTAACATACTTGATATCAGTCAAACCATTATGCAGGAGTTCTTAGTCATGGTACTGATTGTCGATAGCGAGAACAGCAGCCTGGATCTGGCCATGTTAAAGGACCGCCTGGCAGCAAAGGGAACCGAGCTGGGCGTGCGCATTGACGCCCAGCATGAAGACGCTTTTAAATTTATGCACAGGCTATAAATAGAGGAGGTCTTTTTAATTGCTCACGATACAGGAAATAATGGAAACTATTACCATGGTCCAGCAAGAACACCTGGACATCCGCACCATCACACTGGGTATCAGCCTGCGCGACTGTGCCGATAACAGCTCCCGGGCCTCCTGCCGGAAGATTTACGATAAAATCACCCGGCTGGCCGGCAATCTGGTACCGGCAGGAGAGGCTATCGCCCGGGAATACGGCATACCCATAGTGAACAAGCGCATATCGGTCACCCCTATTTCACTGGTGGCTGAAAGCAGCCGCACGGATGACTATCTTGCTTTCGCCGAAACCTTGGACCGGGCGGCGGCAGAGGTGGGAGTGAACTTTATCGGCGGTTTTTCGGCCCTGGTTCATAAGGGCATCACCGGCGGCGATAAAAAGCTGCTGGACTCCATTCCCGCCGCCTTGGATATTACCGAGCGAGTGTGTTCATCGGTCAATGTGGCCACCACCAAGGCGGGCATTAACATGGACGCGGTAGCCTTAATGGGCCGGGTGATTAAAGACGTAGCTTCGCGCACTGCCGACCGGGACGGACTGGGGTGCGCCAAGCTGGTGGTTTTCGCCAACGTTCCCGAGGATAACCCCTTCATGGCCGGGGCTTTTCACGGTATAGGCGAGCCCGAGTCGGTGATTAACGTGGGGGTAAGCGGCCCGGGGGTGGTCAAGCGGGCTGTGGAACGGGTCAAGGGCAGCGATTTCGGCACCCTTGCCGAAACTGTAAAAAAATCAGCCTTTAAAATCACCCGTATGGGCGAGCTGGTGGGACGCTCCGCCGCCGCGCGTCTGGGTGTACCCTTTGGCATTGTGGACATTTCCCTGGCCCCCACCCCGGCAATAGGCGACAGTGTGGCTGAAATACTGGAGGCCATGGGTCTGGAGCGCTGCGGCACTCACGGTACAACAGCGGCGCTGGCCTTATTAAATGATGCCGTTAAAAAGGGCGGGGCCATGGCCTCATCATATGTGGGCGGACTTTCGGGCGCTTTCATACCGGTAAGTGAAGACGCAGGCATGATCCGGGCGGTGGAAGAAGGAGCCCTATACCTGGACAAGCTGGAAGCCATGACCTGCGTATGCTCGGTGGGTCTGGACATGATTGCCGTGCCCGGCGATACACCCGCGGAAACCATTTCCGCCATTATCGCCGATGAAATGGCCATCGGCATGATCAACAAAAAAACCACCGCCGTGCGAATCATTCCGGCTCCGGGCAAGCAGGTGGGCGATCATGTGGAATTCGGCGGCCTTTTGGGCCGGGCGCCGGTAATGCCTGTGCATCGCTTCTCCGCCGCCGACTTTATAGGACGAGGGGGCCGCATACCGGCGCCGATACACAGTTTAAGCAATTAAAGCATCCGATATAAGATTAAGGTAGCTAAGCCTTAAGTTTGAAAAGTATAACATGGAACGCGGGATGTAAACCGGAAATAATCAGACAGTGCCGCCACCGGTTCATTTAATGGTAATGCTTACAATACCGGGAATTATTCTCATCTGGCTGTTTGCACCGATACATCCCGCCCATCGGTGGTGATAAGCACCGCACCGTCCCGGTCGTTGCGTAAAACATGAGCACCGGCACTGTCTAACGCATCCAGCGTATCCCGGGCCGGGTGACCAAAACGGTTGTTTTTGCCCACCTGAATAACGGCGTAGTCCGGCGCCACCGCGTCAAAAAATTCCGGTGCAAAAAAACGGCTGCCATGGTGCGGCACTTTGAGCACATCAGCTTGCAGCGGCGCACCGCTGTCCAGCAGTTTTTGCTGAGCTTCCTGCTCCGCATCTCCGGTTAACAAAAAAGATACCTGCCCGTAATCCAGGCGTATTACCAGAGAGGCATTGTTCAAATCCTCCGCCGCATTGGCGGGCATTTCCCCGGCGGGGGCCAGCACTGCGACTTCCACGGCCTCATCAATATGCAAAACTTGTCCGGCCCCCACCCGGCAGACTGGAATATCAAGGGGATCGATAATATCCAGCAATTCCTCATAGCCCGGAGCACCTGACAGCACCAGTGCGCCGACACGCAATTTTTCCGCCACAGGCGGCACTCCACCGGCGTGGTCACCATGGGCGTGGGTAACCACCAGCACATCCAGTTTATCCATGCCCAACCGGTGCAGATAGGGCACCACCACCGACTCCCCCACGCTTCTCCCCTCATTAAGGTCCCCCGATCGCCCGCCCGCATCCACCAACATAGTACGCCCGCCGGGAAAGCGCACCAGTATGCTGTCGCCCTGGCCCACATCGATGAAATACACCTGCATCCGCCCGCCGGCACCGCCCCAGGGCCAAAGAACAATCAGCACCAACAGAACAGCTACCCCCGCCGGAGCTAATCTTTTCCACCGGTTAGCCATGCGGAGCGAGGACAACGGCAAGGGTAAAACCGATAACAGAGATAAGCGCCCGCTAATTACTTCCACCAGGCCAACCAGTCCGGCATACCAAAGCGCCACCGCATACCAGGAGGGTGTGGCCACATAGGACGATCCCCCGGGCAGAAGACTGATTAAATGTGCAAGGCCAATAAAAAAATCTATTAATTCACCTGTGCCTATGTTTATAAGCATGGCGGCGGGTAAAAAAATAATGCCGATAAGCGAACCCAGAAAACCAAGCAGCATAATCAGGCCCACCAGGGGCACCAGTAATAAATTAGCCAGCAGAGCCACAGGAGTCACCAGATTAAAATAATAAACCTGCAGTGGCAATGTGGCCAACTGAGCAGCAATGGTTACCCCAAGGGGAATACCGAGCCAACGAGGTAATCCCCACCGCTTCAGTAAAAGTTTACCGATCGGATGCATCAGATATAATATCCCCCAGGTGGCGGCGAAGGATAGTTGAAAGCCTATTTCATACAACGCGGACGGTTCGAACAATAAGACAACCAGTGCCGCCAGGGCCAGGCTATTGGGCCAATCCCTCTCCCTGCCCAACTGCACGGCCAACAGCACCAGCATGGCCATGACAACGGCCCGCACCACTGCCGGACCCATGCCGGTCATCAGCGCATAAAACAAAAGCACCGCCAGCGCCAAAAAGGGCACAGCCCGGCGCGGCACTCTCAAAACCCCGGCCAGCAGCAGCACCCCGGCCAGCACATAACCTACATGCAGGCCGCTGACGCTAAGTACATGGAACACCCCGTTTTGGATAAAAATATCATTTACAAACCGGTCAATACCACCCTTGCCGCCGAACAGCATCCCGGCCAGCACCGCCGCCTGTCTTTCGTCCAGCGTACAGCTCGCCACTTGCAGTAATCTTTGTTTGCTCTGCAAAGCCAAACGTATAACAGCATTACCTCCGCCGCCAAGACGCTTGACCTCGTCCGGCCTATCCACCCTCATTAAGCTGTAAATACCCCGCCGCGCCAGATAGTCCCGGTAATTAAAAGCCCCGAAATTGCCGGGTTCCTCAGGTTGATACAGAAATCCCCGCACCCGCAAGCGGTCGCCATAACTGTAACCGGCAGAGCCCCCATACATCCTGACCAGCGTCAATCCCCCGGACGGCGCCCTTTTATCGCCAAGCCAAACCGACTCAACCGCTAATACATAGCCCGTATATTCCTCCCGCACATCGGGCTCCCGGGTCACCATACCTTCCAAGGCCACAAAATGCCCGGCAAAACGCTCCGCCCCATCCGGGCGCTGCATGCCGTCCACTCCGGCGGCAAACCAACCAAGCAAAACAAAGAGTAAAACTAAAACCAAGCGGTTATCGCTCCAGGTAAAGTAACAATTGGCCAGCGCAAATAAAATACAACCCAAGGCAAAAAATAATAACACCCCGGGCACGAATCCCCATAAAGCATTTAAAACAATGCCCGCTATAAAGCTTAATGCTATCGCCAGCAACGGCCGGTTCATGGCAACTTATCCTTTCCAAAAGAAAACACTTCCCCATCACCGCCTTACAAGTTCGGGGCAGGTAAACGAATTACATCGGTCTTGGCGACTAAACTACAGCGGCTATCTATCCGGTTAACTAAAATAATAACACCGATTACGGCAATAACAAATGTCATAGAATAAACTGTAGACAAACCCAAAAAAGAGGAACAACAATGTTGTTCCTCTTCAAAAATATTTGTGTTTGATTTTAAAATTTTACTCAGCGTCTTTGTAGCGAACCATCGGGCATTTTTTACAAACATCAAGGCCGGGCCATTCCTGACCGGGGGAGCCGACCATTGAAGCACCACCGTATTTAGCAGTACGGCGAACCAGTTGCTGAGCTACTGTGGCAATATCCTTGCCGGGGATAAATACGTTTAATTCACCCTTTTCGGTTTTGCCGGAAGTATAGCTACCGGCGCACATACAGGTCATATTGGGTTTTTCCGTATTGTAGCAATGTACCATACCACCGCATACCGCTGAGTTTACAGTATGGTTAAACTGCAAGGTGGGTACCTTTTTACCCCCTACATAGTCGTTTAAGATATGATAAGCCTGCAATACATTGGTGACCATGAATACTACGTCCGGATCAACAGGGGTCTTGGACAGGGGAGCTGTCATAAAACCTTTCAATGCACCCAGAGGCAGCTTTGGCTTAGCCATTAAGCAATCTTTGGCATGATCCCAATCCGCTGTATATTTAACATGCCCGTCAACTTCTTCATCGCTGGGAGCGCGTAAACCAAAACAAGTTTTGGCGTTACCGCACATTAAATTATCCCCGTTGGCCTTGATGATAAAATTATTCATCCGGGAAGCCAAAGCGATTTGACAGACAGTCATTTTAGGTCCGGGTAATTTCTCTACCTTGAAGTTGTTATACTCTTCTTCGTCCCAGAAAAATTTCACCGCTACCGGGTGATAATCAAGTTTATATAAATATTCCAGTGCATCCGCCATTTCGGTATAGCTCAGCTGATCCTTCTTGGCAAGCTCTTCAACATTTAAAAGCATTTGTTACAGACCCCTCCCGTTAATTAGTCGTAGTTATTTTTAAGATAACTAATTGTTATAATAAAGATAACAGATATACGACAAATTTCATGTCGGGATAACGACAGGCTGACTGTCTTTATAGCGACAAAATATTGTCTGTAATTTGACATCATTTTTGTCAGACACATGACAGATTTTAATATGCCACCACAGCAAAACCCCCTTTTCACCCGCGGTAAAGCGAGTTGGCAGGGGGCAGTGCAAATGGTACAAGTAAACTATATATGAGATCGCCGCTGAAATCACGGCAGGTTTGTCATGAAGAAGTGCCGTCTTAATTGACACAGATTTGGCTTTTGAGCTGTTCGAAACGTTTTTCGCCAATGCCGGAAACGTTTTGAATATCCTCAACAGTCATAAAAGGGCCGTTTTGAGTACGATAATCAATAATTCTTTGGGCCAGGGACGGTCCAATGCCAGGCAGTTCCTCCAGTTGAGTCATTGAGGCGGTATTTATGTTAATACCCCCGCCGGCAGCACCAATGGCAAGAGCAGGTGCGGAGGTTCCTTCAGCGGTCATTGCCCCCGGTACCGAACCCGGCAACTGCTGGCTGTTTATCTGCTCCAGGCTGTAGACAGTGATTTGCTTGCCATCTTCCAGTGCTGCGGCCAGGTTAAGATAATCGAGGGCGGAATTATCAGTTGGGCCGGCCATGTTAACGGCATCCACCACCCGGGATCCGGCGGGCAAGCGGTATACGCCAGGTTTTTGCACCGCCCCGGCCACATGAACAACAATTTGCCGCGTATCCCGCGCAGCATTTGGTTCAGCTGCGGAATCAGTCCCGGAATCATTATTTTCAGCCGCAGCGTTCACCGGAGTGTCCGCAATCAGAGGAGCCGCGGTTTGCATGCGGGCGTATTTGTTTCCCGCACCAAAAAGTATCACTGCCGCCAAAATCAACAGCACCAGCTGATGCCTCTTCTCCACCTGAAACATAAAAACACCCCGCCAAACTTAAAATTTATAGGGGAAATTCTACCCGCTCCGGTAAAAATCCTCTTATTAAAATCTTTTCGTATGTTTATATATGTTTATAAATGAAGAAACATATCGCAGCGTAAAAAGCGCATAACAATAGCACTGCCCCGGCGACATATTTACACCAATGCCCGGGCCATTACAGGAATAACCAGTCAAGTGGCGAAAAGATTATTAAATCAATAGTTTTTTAAGCATATCTCCATTTGCATAAATGATTTTAAGCACAATATCAGCGCGTGATTATTATTTGGACGACCGCTTTCGTCATCTAAAACTAAAAAGAAAGGTAGGAATTTGTATGGGTTTACTGAGATGCTTGTTATTCGTTCCCGGTACCGATCGCAAAAAAATTGACAAAGCATTTACTTTAAACACCGACGCAGTCATCATGGACCTGGAGGACGCAGTGGCCATGAGTGAAAAGAACACCGCCCGGCAAGTGGTCGGCAAGATTATCAAATCCCCGGCATTGCCGGTCACATACGTACGGGTTAATGCGGTGACATCACCCTATATTCTAGCCGATCTGCAGACTGCGGTACAGCCGGGACTGAGCGGTATCATGGTAGCCAAGACGGAAACAGCGGAGGAAGTACGTCAGGCGGACTGGCTGATTGGCCTGTTGGAGGCGGAACGGAACATTCCCGGCGGCACACTGGATCTGATACCCTTTATTGAAAGCGCCCGGGGCATTGAAAACGCAAGCGAAATAGCGGCTGCCTGTTCCAGAATAAAAAGATTGGCCTTTGGTGGCAACGATTACACGGCGGATACCTGGACCACCTACTCCGAGGAGGGCATCGAGCTTTTTTACGCCCGGGCCAAACTTATCGCCGCCTCCCGGATGGCCGGCATTGAGCCGCCGCTGGATACCGTTTGCCCCTTTATTAAAAATATCGAGACACTCCGAAAAGACGCCCGCCGCGCCAGAAAAATGGGCTTTCAGGGTAAACTGGTTATTCACCCGTCCCAAATCAGTCCGATTATGGAAACATTCAGTCCCACCCCGGAGGAAGTGGCAGCGGCGGAAAAAATTGTGGCCGCCTTTAATAATGCAGAGTCCCAAGGCACCGGAGTAATCCAACTGGACGGCAAAATGGTGGAATACCCCATCGTCGACCGTGCCCGGCAAATACTGACTGCCGCGCGAGAGATTAAAAAGAACACCGGGGAGTAAGCGGCATGCGCTTGTGGTTTACCCCCCAAACTTGAAGGGAGTATCGCAAAACTACTTTTTAGAATAGTAAGCAATGCTCCCTTTCCGATAATGACCTGGTATCTTTACAAAAAGCTGCTGCACTACGAACTATTAGCTCGTTGCGCAACAGCCTCTTCGCACTGCCTGTAAGGTTGGTCTGACCGCAACCCTATTTAGTCAAGGTCAACAATATATCTTCACCTTGATTTGATATTTCCACCTGCCACCCTTTATTTTCGGCCAAGCGGGATACATTTTCCCTTGACGCGGCGTTTGTGACCAGCACCTTGACAGTACCGTTACTCATGCTGTCCAAAGCTTGCTTGGTAAGCATTACAGGTTCCGGACACAACAATCCACGGGCATCAACTTCCCTTACCAACGCTCACACCTCCCGTTACCACCGCCGGGCGGTTAATAATTCCTATGGCAAACACAACCAGCATGCCCAAGACTACCGCTATCTGACCGGCCGGAGGAACTCCGTCCGCGCTGGCAGCCAGACCGAAGTTATGGGACACAGCCGCCCCGACCATAAATCCCATGATCGTAACGGCACAGTCGGTATTTCCTTCAGCGGCCGCCACCAGTTGCCGCAGCGGGCAACCACCTAAAAGCACCACGGCCCAACCCGCCAGTACCATCCCTAAAAAATTCCACAGGCCATCGGTATGGGCTACCGGCTGCCCGGCAAATCCGATATGGAAAGCTCCCACCGCCAGATTTCCCACCAGAGCTACTACAAATATAGCTATGAAACCATATAGCAGGTGGCCATCCCGTAAAATAATAAAATCCCTGATACCACCGACCATACAAAGCCTGGACCGCTGGGCCAGCACACCAACCGCCAAACCCGCCGCCAGCGCGATCCAAACAGGTGCATGCATATAGCCCGGACCTTGTTCGCTAAAAAACAAAAAGGCGGGTTTCATCAATAAAAGAATAAATAAGAGCACCATAAATACTGTAAATAAATAACCGTTACTTTTCTGTTGGGGAACAGCCCGGCCCAAAGTAAAACCGGCTTTTAAAAACCAAACCCCGATAGCCACGCCGACCACTAGCCCGATTAGCCCCACACCGGCGTTTAAGTCACCCCCGGCCAGGCGCAAAACCGCCCGCACGGGACAACCCAAGAACACCAGCATACCCATCATGGAAAAAAAACCCAAAGTAAACCGGGTAAAGGAACTGGAACCACCTACAGTCCTGAATTCTTTGGTGGCCTGGGCAGCAATAAAAGCACCTAATACCAGACCTATAATTTCAGGTCTTATGTACTGTACCGGCGCGGCCCTGTGCAAACCCAATCCGCCCGATATATCCCGCAGAAAACAGGCTATACAATAACCCATGTTGGCCGGATTGCCGGTGGACACCAATACCACCGCCAGCAGTCCCAGCACGCCTCCGGCGGCAATAACCAACAGCCGCTGCTTATTCAAAAAATACCTCCTCCTTTTAATGATTTAGAGAGAATCCGGAACCGAACTGGCGCCCATGTTAGATTTCAAACCCAACAACGGGTTTGTAGCCCCCCGGGGACCAACAAATTCCCATTCTCCACGGTAACATTTATTCGGCAATAGAAATAGATATCCTTTATACTTACTATTTAATTTATTTATATAAAAAGCAATACCCAAAAAATTCTTTATCATAAACAAATATTCATATCGCATAGCGCTTAATAAAAATGTTTTATTTGAGCAACATGGTTTGTTTATTTATAATTACTAATGTATGTACAATGTTAGAAAGGACGATTAATTAAATGAGTAATTATAATGAAATGTGGCGCTCGCTGGGACTGAATATGGCGGCCCATGACCAGTTGCTTCAAGTGTTGCCGCCCACCTATCACGATGTCTACCTAACACAGCCCAACCGGCCGCAAGGTATGGAATACTTTGATTTTGTGGTCAACGAAATACATGGTTTAAGAATACAGGAGTTACAGGAACATAAAAAAACCGGCGGCAAAGTATTCGGTGCCTTTTGTGTATTTGTGCCCGAGGAAATCGTGCGGGCCGCAGGCGGCATTTGTATCGGACTCTGTTCTGGGATAGACATAGGCGCGGCTAAAGCTGAAAAAGTGCTGCCGCGCAATATCTGCCCGCTGATTAAATCATTCATGGGTTTCAAGCTGGACAAAGTATGCCCTTACTTCGAATCCTGTGATGTAGTGGTGGGTGAAACTACCTGCGACGGTAAAAAGAAGGCCTTTGAAATACTAAATGACTATATTCCGGTGCATGTAATGGAAACACCGCATATGAAAAAACCACGTGACCGGGAACTGTGGCTGGAGGAAGTACGGGACTTCGCACAGCTGGTGCAAAAAACGACCGGCCATAACATATCGACAGGAGATCTGGCCAAAGCCATCAAAGAGGTAAACGGCAAGCGACGGGCCTTGCAGCGTCTGGCCGAACTGCGCAAGCAAGACCCGGCACTTATAAGCGGCAAGGACAGTCTGGTCATTGAACAAATTGCCATGTATGACGATATACCCAGGTTTACGGAAAAAGTCAATGAATTATGCGATGAGCTGGAAAGAAAAGTGCAGACAGGCACCGGGGCTTTCCCCCGCAAGACACCACGGGTGATTGTTACCGGCACACCAATGGCTATTCCCAACTGGAAAGTGCCCCATATCATTGAAACCAGCGGCGCGGTAATAGTAGCTGAGGAATTATGCACCGGTCTGCGCTACTTTGAAAAGGAAGTGGCCGAAGATGCACAAACAACGGACGGCCTGCTGGAAAATGTGGCGGCGAGATACCTTGGTATCAACTGCGCTGTTTTCACACCCAACACCGGGCGTATGGAAAGACTGCTCCAGCTGGCTAAAGACTATCAGACGGACGGGGTGATCCACTGTGCACTGTCTTTTTGCGACCCCTATGCCGTAGAGGCCAACCGGGTGGAAATAATGCTTAAACAACATAACATACCTCTGCTGAAAATTGAAACCGGCTATGACCAGGAGGATACCGGACAGCTCAAAACAAGAATAGAAGCGTTTATCGAGATGATTAGCAAAGCGTAAGATCAAATGAGCAGCGCTATTCACGATTTCAGCACTGCATGGAATACGGATTAATTGGAAAGCGGTGGTTAAACTGTACGCTGGTATAGATATCGGTTCCCGATCCATTGGCTTTGTGGTATTATCGAATGACCGGATAACCTTTTCCAAGCTTGAAGATACGGGCTTTGAACCGCTTACTGCAGCTAAAAAGCTGCTGACCGGCCATTATAACCGGGTAGTTGCCACGGGCTACGGCAGGCATGCCGCCCGCTCCGACTTTGCCGATCAGGTGGTCACGGAAATCAAAGCCCATGCTATTGGAGCAGGACATATTTTCCCCGGCGCACGTACCGTACTGGACATCGGTGGTCAGGATACCAAAGTTATACTGCTGAACAATAATGGTGCTGTGATTGATTTTCAAATGAATGACCGGTGTTCCGCCGGTACAGGCAAATTCTTGGAGGTTATGGCTGCAGCCCTCGGTTATGCAAATGTAGCCGAATTTGGCGAATCCGCACTGACAGGCGGCAGTGATATCAAAATCAGTAATATGTGCACCGTATTTGCCGAATCAGAGGCGGTATCGCTCATGCATCAAGGAACACCCAGGGCGGACATCGCTCTGGCACTGCACGCCTCAGTGGTGGAAAGAACCGCGGGCATGTTACAAAGATTGAGCTTTAGCACTCCACTGGTCTTTTCAGGCGGAGTAGCCAACAACCGCTGCATAGTAACCTTGCTGGCGAAAAAATTAGGCGTGCAAGTTCTGGTGCCCCCTCAGCCGCAATTGGTGGGAGCACTGGGCGCAGCCCTGGCCGCTCAAAAGCGTGAAAGCGATTCTTTTACTTCTTAGCGTGAAGCAAAAGAATCGCGCTTATGCTTTTTCATTTCCATGTCCGTCCTCACAAGCGGCGCAGTCTTCACCCCAGAAACGGTCTGTCAAAGTGAGTTTGCGATAATTAAGAGCTTCTTCCTGATCTGCCCGGACAATTTTTTTATAGCACTTTTCGCACACTTTTTTCCCGGCGGCATCCGCTAAAGCCGGCGGTATGCCTAACCGGCCAAGCCTTGCTTTTCTGTCCGGTACGTCAATATGCATAATATCCACAGCATCGTCAGCAACCACCACCAGCCCGGCATTTCCGACTAAAGCAGGGTCATGAACCACTGTATAGCTCTTACCCATTTGTCTGGCCAGTTGCCTGTATTTTTCCACCGTGCGATCATTGATATAGCCGCTGACAATTAATTTAGCGGCCCGCCGATCATTAAGTGCCTCCACTATTTCCGGGTAAATGCCCGGCTGGGCAACTTGTTCTTTGGTAAGCAATCGAAAAACCCGTTCCCTGAACTCGCCCAAATAATGCATCTTTTCACCGTGCTTGATTTCCGGGGCGCCATGAATAGCTGCCGACAGTGTCCTGTCAAGGATATCTTTGTTCACCCATGATTTGATTGCTTCGCTTTGCATGTCACTTGCCAATCTGATTCCTTCCTTCCAAAGCGTACACGTTGTTTTTAGCAAATGCGAATGTTAATATTGACTAAACATATTCTTCTCAGAAAGGGTGTTAATTATGATAAGCATTGACATTCCCGGACAAGAACAATTGCATATTAAACACATTGTCTTGGATTACAACGGCACATTGGCCAAAGACGGTATACCGCTGCCCGGCGTGAAGGAAAAATTAAATTTATTAAGTATACATATTAATGTGCACATATTGACGGCGGATACCTTTGGCAAATGCGCGGATGCATGCCGGGGAATAAACGCTGCGGTGCAAATCCTTAAACAACCGGTTGGCACTGAAGAAAAGGAAAAATTTGTGGCTGATTTGGGAGCGGAAAATGTGGCAGCGGTAGGTAACGGAGCCAACGACAGGCTGATGCTGGCCCGGGCTGCCCTGGGTATCGTGATACTGGGTCCGGAAGGAGCCGCGGTAAAAACGCTGCAGTGTGCAGATGTGGTGGTAAAGGATATTAATGACGGTCTGGAACTGCTCATGTATCCCCAAAGATTAACAGCAACGCTGCGGATTTAATCATGTTTCCAATTGCCGGCGCCGGCAAAAAAATAGCCTGCGCCGATACGCAGGGTCATAATAAGCATCAGAGACAATAAACAGCCAGCCAGGCTAAAAATAAGCCCATTGCCACGCTGGCCAGTACATAGGCAAAACCAAGCCACACTTTTCCCCGCTTGCCCAACATAAAACTCTCGTACATAAAGGTGGAATAAGTGGTAAATGAACCCATAAACCCCACACCAATGGCCACCCGGGCACTGCCGCCCATAAGCCGAACAGCGAAATAAGGGTAGGCAACCAACAAGCCCAAGGCAAAACTGCCCAGCATATTCACCACGAAGGTGCCCAGGGGAAAATCCCCACGCCATACTTTGGCAATCATTCTAACCACCAAATAGCGGCTCACAGCACCCAAAAACCCGCCGACCCCTACCGCTGCCACGTCAATCATTTATCCGCCCCCTCCGCGGTCAGCCCGGCCCATTTTTTAAACCCGGCAGTAGCCGCAATATATTGCCCGGCAGTGTAGCCGGCCCCTACAAACAGGTAACCGCCCGCCAGGGTCAGGACCATATAAATAAAGGCTAAAAGCGCGGAAGATCGAAAAAGAGTCACACCCTCTATACTTAGAGTGGAAAAAGTGGTCAACGAACCGATAAAACCGGTGGAAACAGCCAGCACTAAATATGATTGACTGCTATATTTATATAAAATCAAAGTTAAAAACAGGGCCAGCATAAAACAGCCCGACATATTAACGGCCAGTGTCCCCCAGGGGACTAAACCGCGGTCATTTAATATTATACTAATGCCATAACGCGCCAAAGCGCCCAGAATACCACCCAAACCTACCATAAACAGCCCCATATGCTATCCCCCTGCCACCGACAACACGTTCAATTTAGCCAAAGCACGGTTCAATCAGCGTATCATCCATATTATATATTGCAAGATAATTTAAGACAAGTTCAGTAAACCATGGATCAAATAAACACCCGGTCAATAATCCGCCGAAACGGCTTTTTGACCGGGTGCACCAATTTTTCTATATTAGTATTATTGCTATAGCTGTAATTAGATAATTTTAATACCAAAGGCAGCCAGAATATAACCTGTGCCGATGTAAGTTAAAATCACGGCCAGGAAGATTTTCAGGTATTGGCCTTTGATGTACTTGGAAAGAACGGGGCCAAGGTAGGAACCGATAACTACACCGATAACCTCAAAGCCCAGCATGGCAAAGTCCAGGCTGCTGCCCATACGTACATAGTTGGCGATACTTGTGGCCGAGGATACCAGGATGGAAAGCACCGACGTACCGGCTACGATAAACATGGGGAAACCAAGCATACTGCTTAAGTACGGAACCAGCAGGAAACCGCCGCCTACACCAAGGGCCGCCGATATAATTGATACAATAGCGCCCGCGATAAACGGCGACAGAGCGTTATATTTAAATGTTTCACCCGCAAATGTGAAAGTATTGCTGGTAAGACCCATTTCACTAAATTTTACACCGATGTCTTTAAGTTCATTCATTCTACCGGAGGCCTTAAGCTCTTTAACTTTATCTTCAAATGCTTTGTTGGCCTTTTTCACCGACTTTTGTTTTTCTTGTGCCGAAGGAAGCATTTCCATCCATATTTTTACCGCGATGAACAGGGTAATAGCACCGAAAAACGGCTTATAACTTTTCATGTCCGGTAAAAATGTATGAGAAAGATAAGAACCGAGAATTGCACCCAGAATACCACCGAGGCCCAGGGCAATAGCGGCCGGAACCACCAGACGGCGCTCCTTGAAGTACAGCGGGGAAGAAATAACCGGGCTGATCAGCGTCAATACCTGGTTCATCGGCTTAATAGCATTTGCATTTTTCATCCCGTAGATAGTAATGTGACCGACACCGGCCAGAATACCACCGGCGGCACCCACAGTAGAGAAAACATAACCTACAAATAAAGACCACAAAATAAGTATTATCGGACTTACAGAGACACCCGCAACTGAAAACTCCATACCTTCAACCTCCCAACTTTTTTTGTCTCAGACGCTACCGGCGATTACCCGCCGGTATGCTGTCCATGCACATCATGTGCATTCAGGCATTGGATAACTGCATTTTTTTGCTTCTAATCCTCTTGCGAACAATGTAATACATAATAACTGCCACCAGATATACCAATACGATGGAAATCTCACTGCCCAGCAAGGGCAAATTTACAGGCAGGCGAATAAACTTTATCTTAGAAGTAATAACAGCCAGTAATAATAAATGAGGCACTATGAAGCGCAAACTGTCAAAAAATATATAGGTTAAATACTTCATAAATAATTCATTTGACTCGGATTGCAAATTCTTGTAGATTTCACGATTATCTATCTCCAAGGCAAGCTTAGAAAGTTCCTGCAACTCCTTTATCCTATTTTGCAATCGCTCCTGCTCAGCTTCATTAGGGTGAAACCATTTATCCAACATTTTTTTGAGATTCATTTTACGCCACCTGCTTTCCACGTAAAGTTCAATCCGGTACAGCTATCGTTATTATTTGTCGCCCACCCCCTTATTTAAGCATAAAATAGAAAAGCAAATACTACCTAAAAGGCCAATAAAGCCAATTAAGCACAATCCTATGCCCAGACAACAACCATCAACTTTCATAATCTTTGTTATAAGGTTAGCAAATAATTGACAAATTATATGTCGGCGGCTTGACATCAGATAGGTCGCCTTTGCGACAAAAAAGTGTCATTTGCATGACACTTTTTTGTCGCAAATATTCTTTTTTCTTGTGATTTCAATCCCTGGCTGCCCTGGTTAATTTCAGACATTGCCTTTCCCGGCAATCATTACCTTGCGAGATATACCTGCTCAGCCGCTGCCAATCAGTTATTTTTATTATCCCCTCATCCATCTCTATGCAATGCTGCTCCCGCATAGCGCTCAATATGGAGGTCACCGTTTGCCTGGAGGCGCCAATCATGGCTGCCAGGTCCTCGTGGGTAAAACGCGGTTCTATTCTAACGCCGTCATCCACCTGTTGCCCACAGCCTTCGGCAATTTTCAACAAAAGCAGTGCCAACCGGCTGGATACCTGGTGAGTAACCATCTCATGCACGCCCGTTTCCGCATCCCGCATACGCATGGCCAGCAATTTAGCCACCTTTAAAGCAATGGTAGTTTCACTCTCAAGCAGCTCAATAAATGCTTCCCGGTAGACAGTGATCAGTTTGACATCCGTGATAGCTCCGGCATTACAGGTGCGCTCCACGCAGTGTAATGCCTCCGCCAACCCCATAAGCTCACCCTGCCTGCGTATCGAGCCTACCGTAACGTAACGCCCGTCACCATTTATCCGAAATATTTTTACCCAACCGCTTTCAATTAAGCACACCCGGTCTGCCGGGTCGCCCGTGCAAAAAATATTTTCTCCCCGGGTATAATGTCTGATTAAGCCAGCCTGCCGAATCATTTCTCTTTCATAATCTTCAAGCATAATTACGTTTCTAAAAATCATTACCTTTTTCCTCCGTTGGTAATAATAAATAGCTCTACTTAAGATTAAATAACTTTTAGCGTAATTTTTCAGTCTTATATCAGACAATAGTTTGTCAGGTTAACTGCAAGCTTTGTGAAAACCGTCCACGCAACAGCATTTAAGCCCTTGCTATTTATGTACGCAAAACAAAATAGCTCTTGGGGGGCAGGCAATAAGTTTGGCCAACTTAAAAAGACCGGTTATATTCAACCGGTCTTCTTAAACCACCCATTTTGCTAATTTATCGGGATCAACAATGCTTATTGCCCTGCCTTCATAGACAATGCTATGCTCTTGCTTAAATGTATTCAGCAATGAGGTAACCGTCTGGCGTGATGTGCCTACCATATTGGCTATCTCCTCGTGAGTAAGCTTAAGGTTTATCTTAATACCATTCTTAGTCTGTTCTCCCATGCGCTCACCCATTTTAATAAGCATAAGGGCCAACCTGCCCGGGGCTTGCCAGCAAACCATCTCGTGGATAATGGACTCAGCCTCGCGCATCCGGGCTCCCAGTAATTTAGCTACTTTAACAGCTAAGAAAGCATGCCGGGCCATTAATTCCTCAAATTTATCTCTGGTCATGACTACCATCGTTACATTGTTAATAGCACCTGCAAAACAGGTACGATCCACGCCTAATATGGTTTCAGCCAACCCCATCAATTCACCCGGACTGCGGATACTGCCTACGGTAACTCTTCGACCGTCGGCTGAAAGCCTGTAAATTTTAACCCAGCCGCTTTCCAGCAGATATACCCGGTCGGATATATCACCAGCTGCAAATACGACGTGGCCCTTGGGATAATGCACCGTGGAACCGGCCTGCCTGATAAGCACTTTCTCAGCATCGTCAAGCATGGGATCAGCCCTTAATATAGTACTGTTACTGTGTGCTAAATCAACAACATGGTTATCATTAAAGCTCATGTCATCACCTCTTAGTTATAAAACCATGTAGTTATTACGCTGCTAGTTTCTCTTAACAATATATATTCTATATTTTTTTAGAAATTTTAGCAATCAAAAATGTCTGTCAAGCATCATGGATAAAAATATCAAAAACAAATACGGGCTCGACAACTTGTATAAAAACCAAGCTTTTTTCTGTTCCGGGGCAAAAAACAGGTAGATATTACCGGCTGCAATGACCAATCCGCAAACTATGGCCGACATAAAGTAAAAGGTCCCCAGATCACCCACATAGTACATAGCTATGGATAAAGCAAACATAGCCAATACGGTAAACAAAATATACAGCAGTGTACGTCTGGTATTGCAGACTACCGGCAGCATGGGCACACCCACCTTTCGGTAATCATCTTTATAAAATATGGCCAGATTCCAAATGTGATTGGGAATCCACAAAACCACCAGCAGGCTGAGCAATACCGGCAGCAATTCAACCTTGCCGGACACCGCCGTCCAGCCAAACATGGTTGGCAAACCACCGCTGAAGCCACCCAGAATAATATTCCACGCACTTTTGCGCTTGAACCACAGGCTGTAAATACCCACATAGCCCAGCATACCCAGAAATATACAAACAAAGGATGCCGGATTTAAGGAAAACGCTATACCCAAAGCCGCTAGAAACTGGGCCAACCCCCATACCAGCGCCTTTACCGGAGGGGCAATTCTACCGGAGGGAATAGGCCGGTGCCTGGTTCTTTCCATAATAGCATCTATATCCCGGTCCACATAGCAGCTAACCGTATTAACACCGGAACATGCCAGAGTAATAGCCGCCAGCGCTTTAATGAGTACGGGCGTGGGCATGGCATATTCCGCCGCTGCCAGGAACATGGCCACCAATGCTGTAAACACAAGTAAAAATACCGATCTTGGCTTAGTTACCTCTATATAGTTTTTAGCGGTATCCAGCCAGACTTTTACCCGAGAAGCTTGCCCCGCCTCAACCGGATTACTATACATAGAACACCCCCCGGTAAATAATACTATAATAAAACTGGTTGTCCGCTTATAAATTAAAAAGCCCGGGGCTGATAGTATGACTTATAAACATTCAGTTAATTGGCATAAATATGATTCTAAAATCCCAAAACACAGGCAACATAGATTATTTCCGGCTATTCCGTTTTCACAAACATATTGTTTTTTCTTGTCGGCTTAGCCGCTAATACAGAACAACAGATTGTATTATAACATATATTCGTTCATTTTGTTATAAAACTTTATTTCACAAACAACAACGATTAATCCGGCCGGCCAAGTTGATATTATAACTGCTAAACTCTCGTCTTTTCCATTTCCCCTAGCAAAAACCCGGCCCGATCACGATAATTCTGTGCCATTTTGCCGAAATTATCTATATCCTCCGGCGATAACTCCCGTACTACTTTAGCCGGCGAGCCTATAACCAGTGAGTGCGGCGGAATCCGCTTGCCGCCCGGCACCAGCGACCCGGCACCAATAACACTAAAAGCCCCTATTCTGGCTCCGGACAGCACAACCGCCCCCATGCCGATAACAGCGCCGTCCTCCACATGACATCCATGCACCGTAGCGTTATGCCCCACCGTGACATTATCGCCGATAACCAGCGGATATCCTCCGTCCTCATGCAACACCGCACCATCCTGAATATTAGTGCCGCTGCCTATTTGCACGTCATCCACGTCACCCCGTATCACCGCATTATACCAAACGCTGGAATTAGCACCAATGACTACTCGTCCAATAATGCGGGCCCCGGGAGCTATAAACGCAGTTTTATGCACCTCCGGCACCTTATCCCCGTAGACGAAGATATTCTGACTGAACATGAAATTCCCTCCAAAAGTTAATTTTTTCGGTTAATTTTATAAATATGTAATTAATGACATCGCAAAGGCAAAATAACTACAGCATGGATTTTAAAGAAAGCGTATTTATGATAGAATGCGACTATGCTCTAAACAGGGGTGATCATGTGACTAATAGCCGGAGAGAATTTATGCAGGGATTTATGGCAAGTTTCGTTTTTGCCTTTGAACTGTTGCCGCTGGGCCTGCTGTTCGGCACCATGTCCGCCGAAGCCGGGCTGTCGGCGCCGGCCGCTTTTAGCATGTCCGGATTGGTATTTGCCGGAGCCAGCCAATTTTCGGCCATCACCATGCTGGGTGCGGGTGCTTCCGTGACTGCCATTGTGCTGAGTACTTTCTTCATTAACTTACGCCACTTTTTAATGAGTTCATATGTGGCCGGTGTTATACCGGGAAGGCGGACAGCCGGCTACCTGCCGGTAGGGCTTTTTATTACCGATGAAAGCTTTGCCCTCATTTCCCAGCGTCTGGGCAAAAGCGGACAGGCCGACTATCACTATATTATAGGCGCCAACCTGTCCGTTTATGTACAATGGCTGCTGGCCACGCTGGCCGGACTGTTACTGGGCAATGCCCTGCCGGGACTTGCCGACTTGGGCATGCAGGCCGCGCTGTATGCACTGTTTGCCGCCATTTTAGCACTTTCTTTAACCAGTTGGACCGAGGTACTGGCGGCAGTGTTGGCCGCCGCTCTGGCCATCTTTTTCACCATTAACGGCTATGCGGGCATGGCTGTTTTACTGGCCAGCCTGCTGGCTTCAATTACTGTACCGGGGGTGCAAAAATGGATACACAAATCTGGTTAATTATTATTGGAATGACGCTGGCTACTGCCATCCCCAGATTACTGCCCTATTACGTCATTAATAAACGCCCTCTATCAGCGGCGGTTCAAAAATGGCTGAAGCTGTTGCCTACCGTTATTTTCGCCAGTATGATCGCACCGCCGCTGCTAACGGATAGCGGCGCCTTCGCCCCGCTGGCCCACTTGACCGACCTGACCGCCGTAGTACTGGCGGGCCTAATAGCATATTTTACCCGCAACCTGGCTTTCAGCCTGGGTAGCGCAGTAGTCGCACTGTTGGCGGCTCAATACCTTTTTTAGAATTATATTAGCAACATTTTTATTTCACTAAAGCCACCTCGTCCACTATGCGCCGGAATATTTCTCTTACCGGCAATATTTCATTTATTTTAGCTACATTTTGCCCGCAGAAAACCAACCCTTTGTCCACCTGGCCAATACGGGAATTTTCCAGGGCATCCATGATGCAATATTTACCGGAGCACACCTTGAGACAATTACGGCACTTATCCGGTCTGGGCAGGCTATCCTGCATCAACTGTTCTACAAATGCATTGCGCAGCGCCCGCCCGGGCATACCCACGGGACTCTCCACAAGCACTACATCGTCCGGTGTGGCCCGCAGGTACATTTCTTTAAAGGCTGCGGATACGGCACATTCTTTACTCAGCACAAAACGAGTGGCCATTTGCACACCATCGGCACCCAGTTTAAGCATCCGGGCCACCCCAAATCCATCCACAATACCGCCGGCGGCAATTACCGGAATTTTTACCATCTTCCTAACTTCAGGCAATACTTCACATATTGATCGCTGAGTACCCAGGTGCCCCCCTGCCTCAGTCCCTTCGGCCACCACCGCGGCGGCGCCATATTTTTCAGCAATAGCAGCGAGTTTTCCCGAGGATACAATGGATACCACCGGCACTCCGGCCTCCCGCCCCCAGCCAAATATATCACGTGAGAAACCCGCACCGGAAAAAACCACGTCAATTTTTTCCTCCAGTGCCGTATATACCAAGGTAGCAAAGTTACGCACGGCAAACATGATATTAACACCGATAATACCCGAAGATTGCCGGCGCGCCTCTTTGATCTCTCTCCGCAATTCATCGGGCTCCATACCGGTGGCCCCGATAATGCCAATCCCCCCGGCATTAGCTACAGCGGCGGCTAACGGAGCAGTGGACACCCGGAGAGCCATCCCCCCCTGAATAATCGGGAATCGGGGCAATAGCTGTCCTATTTTAATCTGTGGTAATTGCAAAATATTAATTCTCCCTTCTTCATCTCATAAGCTCAAATAGTATTTATCATGGTTATTAAACAAGCTACTTACTAGCCCGTTAGACTATGCATTACGACAGCCGGGGGCTTATTGGCCAGTTATTAAGTCAAAAGCAAGCCACACGCAATTACTGCATTGTAAATACTCTTATAAGATATATTTTATCGTAATCCATTATAATATAATCTGCAATATGCGCTATAATAAATATTTTTTTACATATTCTGCCTGGCGCAAATATAAACAGTCTAAACAACGCTCATTAAATACATAAAAAGAAAAAAACCTTTAGCCTCTCCAAGCCGGCAGGATATTTTAAGTAATATTGAAAGGGTTTAATCCCTTTACGGCTTTTTATGTATTAATATCGCGGGCGCACTGTCCCCCGATGGTTAATTACCGGTAAATGAAGCCGTAATTTAACTTTCTCAATTAACGCCCATCGGAGGTTATTTTTTGCTATAATTAAGTAAGATGCACAACATAAGTCGGCAGAGACTTAAACAAGAAAATTAAGTCACCCCTGAAACTCTTTTTAACAATATTAATCATATTTTGGAAAACACAATAGTTTCAGATATATAATTTAAAAGGCGGGTAGTAAAATTTGTGCATACAAGCAATATCCTCATGGGGGCTAAAGCTGGCTGCAATTGGTGTACTAACGGCCGGTTTAGTTACTGCAAACATATACTTTGAGATAAACTGTCCAAAGGTCAACCGGGTAGCTATAAGTTCTGAAAAAATTCCGCCCGAAGCCGAAATCAATATACTACAAATATCAGACTTTCACAACTGGCACCCCAATGACCGCCACCAGGACTTGCTGCAGAAAATCAAAAAAATAAGCCCCGACCTGATTGTTATCACCGGTGATTTAATTGACAGAAAAACCAATAATTTCGATAATGTATTTGCACTAGTCAAAGAACTGGTGCAAATAAACCCGCATACTTTTTTCATATGCGGCAACCATGAATGGGCTAACAGCCAGACAAAGTTATTTTTAGATGGCCTGTCCAACCGCGGAGTGCAAATTATAAATAATAAACACGTGGTTTGGTCGCGGAATCATATAAGCATTAACATCTGCGGCGTGGACGATCCCAGCAAGGAACGCGCCAACTTGGAAATGGCAACGCAGGATATCAACACGGAAATTTTTACTTTGTTACTGGCCCATGCACCGGAAATCGTTGCCGAGAAAACCATTACCCGAACCGATCTTGTCTTATGCGGTCACACCCACGGCGGCCAGGTACGCCTGCCCTTCGCGGGAGCCATCATTGTACCGGGACAAGGTTTTTTCCCCTCGTACGATAAGGGAATTTATACTATTGACACAGATACCACATTATATATTGACAGCGGCCTGGGCACCAGCGTGATGCCGGTTAGATTTCTAAACCGCAGCCAGATCAGTTTAATCACTGTCACAGGCAAGAAAATTAACTCTCGTTAACATTAATTTTATGGACAAGTGTTTAGATATTAAAACTCTAATACTTATTATAAATTTAAGCGATAAGGGAAAAATATGCTTTGATAACATCAACATGGGAGTGAGTCGGTAAAAATGAGCAGGTTAAGAGACCCTTTCAGCGGATTGTCACATTTAGCCGGGGCCATTTTATCAATTATGGCCTTGGTCGCACTGGTTTATAATGCCGTATTGCATGGCACGGTATCACATATTGTCGCCTTTTCCATATTCGGCGCCAGCCTGGTACTGCTTTATACGGCCAGCGCTCTTTATCATCTGCTTCCTTTGTCCGATAAGGGCGTTTATATTTTGCGGCGCATAGACCATATGATGATATTTATTCTAATCGCCGGCACGTATACACCGGTTTGTCTGATTCCCCTGCGAGGGGCCTGGGGCTATTCTTTTCTGGTAGGCGTATGGCTGCTGGCTATTGCAGGCATTTTAATAAAAATCTTATGGATGGACGCCCCCCGGTGGTTTTCAACATTATTTTATGTTTTTATGGGCTGGCTCATAGCCATTCCTTTTTGGCCGTTATTTCAGACAGTTTCCCCGGGCGGCATATTATGGCTGACATTAGGCGGCTTGTTCTACACCATCGGGGCTATACTTTACGGCACCAAATGGCCGCCCAATATTATCCCCGGCTGGCTCGGCTTTCATGAGATTTTTCATGTATTTGTTATGGCCGGTAGTTTTAGCCACTTCTGGTTGATGTCGAGATATATCATGTTTATTTAAAATAATTATTAACTCTGAGGTTCACCGGGCAAATATTCCGGTGGTTCAACTCCGAACCACTTTTTATATATTTCGGTATATTTACCGTTTTCTTTTATGATTTTCAACCCGTCATTTACGGCTTTGAGCACCTCCGGTTTTTGTTTGGGCACGGCAATGCCGTAGTGTTCGCTTGTTTGCATATCGCCCGCAATTTTTATTCCGTCATTGCCCTGATTAATGTAATAAGCAACCACCGGGAAGTCGCAAACAATAGCATCAACGGCACCGTTATTCAGATCCATAAACCCGCTATCTATTGTGTCATAGGGGATTACCCGGGCATTAGGCACCCTATTGGCTTCGATTTCACCGGTGGTGCCGGCCTGAACGCCAATTTTATTACCTTCTAAATCGTCAAAACTTTTGATGGTTTCGTTCCTGGCCTGCACAGCTACGCTCTGAAGCGACAGATAATAAGGCATGGAAAAATCAACTTTTTGTAAACGTTCTTCGGTAATAGTCATAGCCGAAATAGCGCCATCAATGCCGGCGGTTTCAAGTGCCGGAACCAAGCCTTTAAAATCATAGCCGACAACTTCAATGTCGGTGCCGACTGTCTCGTTTATAGCCTCGATTATCTCCATATCAAAGCCGGCCAGTTTACCATCTACATCAGAAAATTCAAAGGGCGCATAAGAAGTATCCGAACCAAAGACCAACTTATCCCCGGCGGCCGCCTGTTGTTCTCCTTCACTTTTTACACCCTTGGCCCTTCCGCCGACACAACCAACCGCCAGCGCCATCACAGCCAGTACACTTAGCAACACCAAGGCTGTTCCCAATACCCTTTTCACGACTTCTTCCTCCTAAAAATATTTTATTAAATTCCAAGACTACCACTTCTATTGAGTGGGAGTTCCTATTTTTACTTCAGGTGGGATAGAGTCCCCATCTGAAGCCCCAATGTCGGCATTAGCTAAACGAGTTCACTGATTATTTTTGTGGGAACCGGTCGGAAAGTCTAATCAATAAAGGCTGAATGCTCAGAATGCGTGGCCATGGGATTGTTAGTCTCATATTATAGTTACCGTTTCCGCCATTAGCCTTATCTTTGCCCCGGATCCGAAAACCATACCACCGCTATGAATAGCGTTTTTAATTATCGCTATGCCTGACAGTGCCGGTGCAAATAAAAATAGCATCTCTTTAAAATGCCGCCGCTCAACATTCCGGCTCAATATCAGTACATTTATGAACTTGAGATATCACGTCCAGGAAAAAAATTGAGGAAGTGCCTGTTGATTTTAACGGAGTAATACTGTTTATTTGCCATGACAGATATTTTATTCAAAAAGACGAAATGGGCGAAGGAAACATGCCTATCCGGAACGGCAACCCGGATTTTAAGGATTAATACCGGGGTCAAGCCGGCTGAAGGTAAAATGACAAAGTTTTTTCGCTTCAGCCGGTTTTTTTTCTTCTGGAAAGTATGCCATGGAGCGCAATATTCAACCATTCCCATCCTTTTTGTTTGCCGGCCTTGCGCCGTTTACCCCATTCTACAAAACGCACAATACCGACACTTAACTCATACAGAAAATACATCGGTGCGGCCATCATGAGCGGAGTAATAATATCGGGGGACGGAACCAGCACCGCGCCGGTGACCACCGACAGCAAAAGCGCCATCTTCCGCTTTCTTACCAGGAATTTACAGCTCAGCAAATCCAGCTTTGCCAGAAAGTAAACACCCAGGGGCAATTCAAAGATAAAGCCAAAGGGCAGCAGGAACGTGATCGCAAATGAGATATAGTTCCCTATGGTTAGCATTGGGATTAGTTCGGCACCGCCGAAGTGCAGCAAGTATTTTACGGCCACGCGAAACACTGCGTAAAAACCAAACAGCACCCCGCTGACAAAGAAGATATAAGATATAATAACAAAAATGGTAAAATAGATCTTTTCCATCTTGCGCAGGGCCGGAATGATGAACCTCCAAAATTGCCAGAGGATAACCGGCAAAGCGGTGAGAAAGCCCAGGAAAAAAGAAACTTTAATCTTGGTCATCAGAGCTTCGAGAATACTGATGTAAACAACCTCGTTGCCGCTGGTGAAAACCGGTTCCAGCAGTATCTGTAAAACTTGGTCGTTTATAACCCAACAGGCTATAGCCATGATAAACGTGGCCGCGATTGAGATGATCAAGACCCAGCGCAGTTCTTCCAGATGCTCAATCATGGCCATTTCTTTGTTTTTTGAGGCCATGCGTCACACCTCCCTGGACAAGAACCTATACAAGCCATGTCTGATATCCCGCCGGTTGTATCCCTCCTTCAAAGCTAGCTCGTCCAGATCAACGGTGGCAATGTCTTCGCAAAATAGATCGACTTCTCCACAGATACGTTCGTCGACTGTTTTTAGATAACTTTTGCATTGCTCGCATAAATAGATTCGATACTGCCCCAATACTTCCGCGGCAATAAAAGAAAGAGTGGAAGAATCCTGATTACCGCAAAATGGGCAGCCAATTCTGTAGTAAAGCCATTCGGTTTCACAAAGGCCGCAGTACAGCTGTCTTTGACCATTTTCTCCGGTCAGCCTGGCCATCACCGGCTCCTCGCCACAAACAGGGCAATAGCCATGTAGCCATTCATGGGGTTTAAATTGGTGCATGATATTTTTACTGAAAAGAGTAAGCAATGGTTTTAACGCAACTTTAATTAAAAAATCAAACGCTTCGACAGAAAGCCCTAATTTTTTCGACCATTGAACTCTTTGAACTCCCTGGATCGCCGACTTCAACAATTCGACCAGATCCTTTTCAGAGAAATTGTTAATGTCGTCAATCAAAGATTCGGGAACCAGCTGTGGAATGGGCTGCCTTTTCAAGCAAGCCCAAGCCACCTCCAAAAACCGCTTATAAAAAACATTTTGGTCGATTAAAGGCGATACGATAGTCAGAACAGGCCGCCCCTTATGCCACTGCTCAACTTGCTTCGCCGTTAACCGCACCGGACGATCCTGAAAGGGAAAACATTTCTCCGAGTCCAGGGTCTCAAGATAAAAATAAGCTAAACTTTTAACATTCATTTTATTTAACTCCTAAATTAATTAATAAAATGCCTGATGATCATGGCGCTTCTCCAAAATTCTAAAATTCTCCACGATAAACATATAGGCCAATATGCCAATAGATACCAGACCGATACTGACCACCCATTCCATCACGGATGGGAAATAGCTGCCGCCCAGGGATTTGGACATACCGGTAAAGACTACGTTCATCCGGTTCAAGACTACCCCGAAGACAGTGAGAGCGCCAAAGGCAACCAGCCCTTTCCTGGTTGAACTTAAACTGCTGAAGCAAATAATAATCGGAATAATCACCCCGGCGACGATTTCCAGCAAGAACATATTCCCTTCCAAGGTACCGGAAAATACCCATTTAAAGGCATTGCGGTAGAGCAGATCCCCAATTTTCAGGACCAGGTAGAAGAGCATCACCGTTCCGGCTATCTTGATCAGGCTCCGCAGTACGGAAACAGGTATTTCGTGGTTATATGCCTTTCCGGCCAGAGACGTTTCCAGGCTGATCATGGCCGGCCCCACAAAGAAGGAGGACAACAGGAAAAACGGGGGCAGCAGCATGGACCACCACAGCGGATGGAGTTTACCAACTTCAATCACATACAATCCGCCCAGAGAAGACTGGTGCAACGTGGGCAGCAGCACGCCGATAATCAACAGCACGGGCATTAACTTCTTAATTATTCTATGGAAGGGTTTCAAAACTCTCTCCGTGGCAATTTCACCGAATTCCAGCAGCTGAATCATAGTATACAAGGATATACACCAGAAAACTTCAAACAGCACACTGTGATAACCCCAGGATACAAAGGGCCGCCAGAAGTTGAACCACCTGCCGATATCCAAGAACAACCCGCCCATGACCAACAGGTAACCCAGCAATGAGGTGAGTATGGCGCTGCGAGCCAGGGGTTGAAACTGGTTCCTATGCAAAATATGCACAATCAAAGCAGTGCTGTAACCGCCGCCTGCCAAAGCCACACCGGTAAGCACATCAAAACCGATCCAAAGGCCCCAGGGCCACTGATCGTTTAAATTAGTGGCGCTCCCCAAACCAAAAGCCAGCCTGTAGCCCACAACCAACAGGCAAATTGCGGCCAGACCGATTAATACTTTTCTGACCGGCGTCATTTTAAAGGTCCATTTGTTATTCGCCGTCATACCGCAACCCCTTCCGTAAACCAAATATTAAACTCCAAAACTAAATTAACAGGCTTTTAAACTAATCAATCTTATTTATTGTTTGTTGGAGCAGCAATTGTTTCCTGATCCGCTGCCTCCTGCGCCTTTTTTGCTTCATTTTCTTCCATGGCGGATGCGGTGGCCCTCCTGAATTCTCTCAGCGACTTGCCCATGGCTTTCCCGACCTCGGGCAGTTTCCCCGGCCCAAAAATAATGAGCACTACAACCAGAATTAAGATCAGGTGGGTCGGTTGCAAAATACCGTTGAACATAAGGCTCATACTCCTCTCAAATTAGATTTACGACCTCGCCTACATAGGCACGTCTTTATTGTCTTCCTCGGCTACCTGTTCACGCCGTTTGGTATAGAGGTACATCGCCGTCAGCAGAGCCCCCCAGCCAACGGCTATCATAGGCGTCCATTTTAAGAAGTCATGAGTGTACTCGGGCAGCGGTCTGGTAACCATATTGGGTTTGAAGCCAAAATTTTCAAAGGGCACGTCGGAAATATACAGCCAGGCAGTTCCGCCGACTTCTTTTTCACCCAACACCTTTTTAATGTACTTGGAATCACTGTTGATTCTGTTCCAGGCTTCTTTTAGCAACCCGTCCCGCTCGCCGAAGGTAAGCGCGCCGGTAACACAGGCATTCACGCAGGCAGGTTTTAGATTATGACCCAAACGATCGTATTTACCTTCAGGATCAAAACAAAACTGGCACTTGGTCACCAAAGGGAAGGTCTGATCCCACTGATACTTGGGAATATCGAAGGGACAGGCCAACATGCAGTAACGGCAGCCGACACAAAGATGCGGGTGGTATATTACCGCCCCGGTTCTGGGGTCCCTTTCCAAGGCTTTGGCAAAACAAGCCGAAACGCAGGCCGGATGCTCACAGTGCATGCACTGGCGCTTGGCTGAGCGAATTTTATAATCGCCGTCTTTTTCCAATACCTTGAACTTAACAACTGTATAGGTATCTCCGTCCATGTCAGGCGGCCCCGTCAAACCATCTTCAAAATCAGGTATCTTAGCAGGCAGATCGTTCCATTGTTTGCAGGCCACCTGACAGGCTTTGCAACCGATACATTTTGTTATATCTACAAGCACACCCTTGGACACTTGTGCCACCTCCAATTAAAATAACTGCTTGGGAGTTCTAGTTTGCCTTCCTTACATTACAAAGAAACGCTTTATATTCCGGTATGTCACTATTCGGATCGCCCACCGAGGGAGTCAAATCATTGGCTGACGCGCCGGTGGTTATACCCATAAAACCCCACGAATAGGGCATGGAGACAACTTCGGTTTCTTTACCGTTAATCATTAGCGGCACACAGACACCATTTACAGCCGCCTTACAGGTTATCCGCCCCCGCGCGGATTCCACAATAATGTCATCTCCATTCTTAACCCCGATTTTTTGAGCTAAGTTAGGTGAAATATTAACAAACATATGAGCCGAAATCTCAGCTAAGGAGGGACAATTCCGAGTGGTTGCACCACTTTGGTAGTGTTCGACAATGTGAATAGTAATAGCTACATAAGGGTACTGTTTGCTGCCGAGCTCTGCCAGTTTACTAAACACGCCGGTCTTAAAAGTAAGTGCCGTGGGATTGTTTTGCTGTTTAGAGATGAGGTTTTTAAAGGGACTTTCATATGGTTCATAGTGTTCAGGCAACGGACCGTCGTTTAAGCCCTTGACAGCAAATAAACGCCCATGACCGTCTTCGGACATAATAAACGCGTTGACAGCCGACTGTTCCGGCGGTACCGGCATGGGGACGCCGCCGGGTTCGGCCGCGGGTTCCGTCGCCTTAAAGTCGGGTACGTCAACGGTGATCCATTTTCCGGCCCCGGCATCCCATCTGACATAAGGCTTATCGGGATTCCACGGGTTACCGGCGGGGTCGGCCGAACAACGATTATAAGCAATACGGCGGTTGGCCGGCCAGGCAAAGGCATATTGAGGAAATACTCCCAAACCGGACGGGTCCTTGTTAACCCGACGCTTGCAGGCCGGTACCCCGGCATCTTTATCCTCAGCCCAGTAACCACTAAGAACCCAGTTACCGCAAGCAGTAGAACCGTCATCAGCCAGATCGGCAAAACCGGGCAGTACTTTTCGGGTGGCCACTTCGTAGCCGTTAATTTCGGTGGCTACCCTGGCAATATCAGGTTCTTCTTCACCGGGCAGATCGTAATTCCACACCATATTTAAAATCGGCTCGGGAAATTTACCGCCATTCTGATATTCTTTTCTAATGGCTTTAAACAGGTTATAAGCAATCCAAAGGTCGGACCTGGCTTCTCCCAGCGGATCAACGGCCTTATAGCGCCACTGCATCCAACGTCCCGCATTGGTTACCGAACCTTCTTTTTCAAAGGACATGGCCGCAGGCAATAAAAACACTTCGGTCTTTATTTGGCTTGGGTCTGCTCCCGGCCGATGCCAAAAGGCTGCCGTTTCAATTTCAAAAATATCGTACACCACCAGCCAATCAAGATTTTCCAAAGCTTTGTTGGCCTGGACAGTTGATGGTCCTCCCACAGCCGGATTCTGACCCGCAACAAAGCAACCTTTAATCTTGCCTTCCGCAAGATAATTGAACAAGCTCATGTACGAACGGTTCTTACCATCATGTTTAGGCAGCCAGTCAAAACAGAAATCATTTTCCTTGGCGGCCTTATCTCCATACCAGGCTTTTAATTGACTAATTAAAAACTTAGGCTTATTAGACCAATAGCTTGTTTTAGGAGTTTCCTTTTCCAAATACTCTTGCAAAGTTTTGTGTTTCGCGGCGTAAACCATACCCAGGTAACCCGGCAGATTGCCATGCAACATAGCCATGTCAGTAGAACCCTGCACGTTTTGTTCACCACGCTGAGCATTAACCCCTCCGCCGGGGATGCCTATATTACCGAGCAAAAGCTGCAAAACACAAAGCGATCTGGCATTTTGCGTGCCAACGGAATGCATGGTTATACCCATTCCATAGACAACACATCCCGCTTTGCCCCGCCGACCGCTGGAAGCGTACAAATCACAGACCTTTATGAAAATATCTTCCGGGGTGCCGGTAATTCGACAAACAGTTTTAATATCATAACGGCTCACATGTTTCTTTAAGACTTGGAAAACACAATGGGGATTTTGCAACGTGGGATCCTTTTTAATTTCCTCGCCTTCCATTTGGTATTGCCAGGTGGCGTTATCATAACTTAATTTTCCGTCGCTTTCAGTTAAGCCCGAGAATATACCGTCCTCGCATTTGTATTCCGGATTAATTAAAAAACTCGCATTGGTATAGTTTAACACATACTCTTTAGACCAAAGATCATTGGCTATGATATAGTTGATCATGCCATTAACAAAGGCAATATCCGTACCCGGACGAAGTCGGGCATGGACATGACACATGCTGGCCGACTTACTGGTTCTTGGGTCAACGGCAATAAGTTTGGCCCCCTTATCTTTGGCTTTCAGAGCCCATTTCATTCCCATGGGGTGGTTTTCCGCCGTATTTGAACCAATAATCAAAATTACATCAGCATTCCGATAATCAGTAAAATGGTTAGTCATAATACCGCGTCCGAAAGAGGGGGCCAGACCGGCCACCGTGGACGAGTGTCAGAGGCGGGCACAGTGTTCAATATTAATCATGCCCAAGGCTCTGTACATTTTGTGCAATAGGTAAATCTCTTCGTTATCCAAAGCCGCACCGCCAAAATGGGCCATGGCAGTTGTTCTGTTTACAGTTACGCCCTGTTCATCCTTCTCAACAAAGGATTCATCGCGGGTTCTTTTAACCCGTTTAGCAACCTCAGACAAGACCCACTCCCAGCTTTTCTCTTCCCATTCGGTACCGCCGGGAGCACGGTAAAGAGGTTTGGTAAGCCGTCGTTTATTAAAGACACGGTTCCTTTTTTTATTAATCACAGTATTTCCTTCAATGATACCGTTGCCTTTGGGGCAAATGGTTCCGGCATTAATGGGATGGTCCGGATAGCCCTCGCAAAAGACCGCTCGCCCCTCGTCGTCGGAATATATTAATAGCCCGCAGCCGCAACCGCAAAAACAACATACTGAATATGTTTCTTTTACTCTTCTAATTTTTGTCGGCAGTTTTTCCACGGTAAGCCCGTCCCGGGATTCCGCGGCAAAGACAGGACTGGCTGCCAGAGTCATTCCGGCGGTCCCAAGACTAATACTCTTCAGAAAATCACGCCTGCTTATTTTAGTCATCTGCTTTATCCCCCTCGATATTCACCATAAAAACACTTCTATGAAACCTATGAAACATAGGCTGGAGATAATAATATGGCTTTCATTTCTTCTCCGATATTTACCGGTCCCCGTCCCGCCGGTATATCAATCAGTGCGTTACATCGCAACATTGACTTTAAAGCCCCCGGGCTTTGCGTCCCACATGGAATGGCATGATAACAACCGTTCTTCCAAAAGACTTTTGCTCTTAACATACGTCGCTGTTTGCTTTTTTTATTAAAGGATTCCGCCATAATAGCAGTTACATCGGGCAGAGTTACATGCCGCATGCCGCTTATGCTTTGCAAAACAGGTCTGATCAGCATGTAAAAAGTGATCATAGCCGCCGCGGGATTTCCAGACAAACCAATAATCAGTCGGCCCTTGTTCTCAGCACAGACAATAGGTGTTCCCGGTTTTATATTTACTTTCCAAAATAAAGTATTGGATCCGCTTATTTTTATCGCTTCTTTTACATAATCTCTTGTACCTACCGATACTCCGCCGGTGGTTATGACCATATCATTTTCCTTTAAACAACAGTTTAATAAGTAGGCTATATGATCCATGTCGTCAACCGCACTTTTATAAGGAACTGCTCTTCCTCCCGCTTCGGTTATCTGAGCAGAAATTGCATAAACGTTGCTGTTGTATATTTTACCCGGCAACCTGGGCTCATCAATGCCAACCAGTTCATCTCCTATTGTCAAAACCGCTACTTGAGGCTTCTTAAAAACCTTTACGGTCCTTCTTCCCAAAGAGGCTAATAGACCTATAACAGCAGGAGTGACGGTCATACCTTTTAAAAGTATTTTTTCTCCTTCAAGAACATCGTCGCCCTTATTAATGAAATTATCACCCGGCTGAAGCGGAGCAAAAATTACGACTTTTTCTTTTACAAGCTGAGTGTGTTCTATCTTTATTACCGCATTTGTTCCGGGGGGAAGCGGCGCCCCCGTGGCCACAGCAGCTGCTTCTCCGGATACCAGCGATTTTGACGGTAAATCCCCGGCAAATATTTTTTGACATACCTTAAGTAAAATGGGGTTTTCTTTAGTGGCGACAGCCGTATCTTCAGCAATGACGGCATATCCGTCCAGAGGAGACCGATCAAAAGGAGGAAGTGAAAAATTAGCAACGATGTTCTCATATAAAACTCGTCCTAAAGCATTTATAAGATCAATTTCTTCAAAGCCAATCGGCTTTGTGTGGTTAAGAAGAAGAGCTAATGCTTCTTCAAGTGGTATTTCCTCATACATTCTTGGTTCCCCCATTAAATTTATGAGCACAATACAGGATTAAAACACCGTATTAAAACGAGGTGAGTCGGTTGCTCAATATCACTGCACATAAAGTGCCCACTCCTTTTAGATAAGCTATTAATTTTTTAAAATTAAACTATTATTTCAAATAATCGGGCAAATTCGGCTAGGAACTCTTCTCCCTGTAAATCAACCTCCTTTCTCAAGACTCCTACTTCCATAAGTGGGAATTCCTATCTTTACTTCAGGTGGGATAGAATCCCCATCTGAAGTAAAGATGTTCATAAAATCAAACAAGCCATAGTGCCGTTCTTGTCATTTTATATAACAGCCACCTCAGCTTACAAGAAAGTGTAAATAATAAAAAAATAAAGTAAATAAATAAAATTAACTTATTAAAAAAAATAATATTAAAAACCAATATTTGTGACTTAAATATAAATGCAACAAAGAACACCTTGAAGGTGTTCTTTGTTGCATTTATATTGGGTTTTCTTTTTAATTACATCTTTCTTTTGTAAATTTTTACCGGACGGCCTACCGAGCCGTGCCTCAAGTCCAGCTGAAGGTGACCCTGATCAACCAGAAAATCCAGGTAGCGCATAGCCGTGACCCTGGTTACATTGATTTGTAGCGAAACTTCTTCCGCCGTAAAGCAGGTTTCCGCTTGCTCCAGAAAGCCGATCACCAGGTTCAGGGTTACCTGATTCAACCCCTTTGGCAGCATGCCCTGCAGGTATTTATCGGACGGAGAGGCATCCGCCGGTACCGGCCCGTCAGAGGAAGGAGGCGGCTCGGCAGCAAGCGATTCCTTATCCGGCACCTGGGATATTCCACCCTTGCCGGCAGCAGACTCCTGGACAAATGGCGTTAAAATCTGCTTCCTCAAAGCTGAGAAACTTTCCACCATTTGATTAAACGCTTTTACCAGCTCTGTGATCTCATAGGGTCCCAACGCTGTAACCGGATTGACACTCCGCGCACCGTTGGCGGAGATATTCCAGGCATCCCGGGTTAATTCCTTTAGCGGACGGACAATTCTTAATTCAACGTAAAGCCGAATGGCCACCGAAAACAAAATAATTAAACATATGATAACGAAACTCATGTTTTTCAATGTGCCATAAAGCAACTGCCGGTAAAATTCATGGGAAGCGCCCACATAAATCATACCGATGATGCTGCTGTTACCGTCGCGGATGGGTTTATAGGCGGTCTGGTGAATCTCTCCGACAACATCGGCATCTCCCGTATACACACCACCGTTCTGCAGTACCACCTTTTTTACCACATCGGATGCGGCTGTACCGATGGCCCGCTGACCACCCACAGCCCTTACCGTCGTGGCAACCCGTTTGTTTCCCAGAAAAATTGTACAGGTATCCCCGGTTAACCGGCTGATATAGTCAACGATTTCATCATTTCCATTAATGCGGGTATTCCCTTTATACAAGACGCCGCCGTCCACATGCCACTGCCCGGGATATTTCAAGTCTAAAATCGCCTCAAAAGTGTTCAGATCGCTTTGGGCCTTTTCAACTGCGGCAACCACGGCCTTTTCCCGAATCTGCCAAACCGCGGCCGCCACCAAGGCGACCGTAAGGATGACCATGAAACCGATCAACAGTAATGTTAACTGACGTTGAATAGAATTCATCGTTTTTTCTCCACATGCTTTTATCTAATAAACCAATTCAATTTTCTTAGAATTAATCCTCCCGGATTTTAAGGAAACTCCAAAGATCAGGCCGGCTGACGAATCCCTTTTCCGCCAGCAATCACACGCTTACAGGGATAAGAGAGAGATTTCATGTCATCATCCTGCTCATCCCGGCAAATTACGCAGCTTTCCACAAACGCAATGCTCCCAATAATTACAGGTTTGACAAATATCATATTTGTGTTATACTAAATAAGTTGTCGCGGGATGGAGCAGTTGGCAGCTCGTCGGGCTCATAACCCGAAGGTCGAAGGTTCAAGTCCTTCTCCCGCAACCAGGATAATAAGACCCCCTCTTGCTGCAAGAGGGGGTCTTATTATTGTACATTAACTTTCCGGTTAAAAACCAAGTACAGCATGGAAGCAAATCTATATCCCAACGTCTTGCAAACATCCCTTACCGGTATAGCAATTTTTCCCCGCTCCCCAGCATATGGCTTGGCAGCAGCATCTACATAATTATCATTCATCCGCTGCCTGGTCGGAAACCGGTTCACCAACATCAGTTGCCTGAACATCGACTGCCTGGTCGAAAGACGATATCAATCCAGTGATGTCCATGCTGTTATCAGATGTCAGTACCGGGGCGGTTATTACTAGGCTGTCATCCACTTCGCTTACCGAATCACTTGTTAAACCGAGATCCAGCATCGATTCCCCGGTTGTATTATCTTTGGCTGTTACATTGATCGATCCACCGGAATAAGCAACGGTATCCTGATAATTATAGTCAGCATCAAAGGCGAAATCAATTTTAGGGCCATCGACAAGATCGAAACCACCTGTAATTTGATAGGAACCTTCCTTGTTCTCCTGATCACCCACGGTATCTACAGCCATAGTAAAACGGCCGTTTACCGAATCGTCCGGTGTTTTTATATTTAAACGCACATTAAACTTTTGAGGCCCTCCGGGAAGGATCGATTTCTCATAGGTAAAATCTTCCACCTCCAGGAAACTGCTAATTGTTTTGATTTCTTCCCTGGTGGGGAACGTAGCATCTTCAATACCAGAGATAATTTCCTGCCGCATCTCCGCCGGTGTAGTGTCCAATTGCTCACAATTATATTTGTTGGCGTTAACTATAATATCCGCAATTCTCTCGGGCTCATTCTTTATTTTAGTCAGTAAATTAAATATAGTAGTTTCAAAGCCCGCTTGATCCAGTTTAACAACCACCTTGGCAGAGGAGATGCTGAAATATTCCTCGGGCACGGCTTCAACTATAAACAGCAGCATATCTTTATATTCTTGAGGCACCTGTTGATTTTGATAAGCGGCCACCTGCTCCCAAATAGATCCCAACTGTTCATTAGAGAGATAAAGGTATGCGGGAGCTTTATCCATCGAGAGGGAAGCATCATCAATACCGAATTCCTGCAGTAAGCCTAATATGTCCCTGGTTAAGATTAACTTATCATCTTTTAAATAAACAGCGCCTTTATGGGTGTTGCCCTTGATGCTGGCGTTATAGTCAACTTTTATAGCGTTATTGGGATTATCCAACTGCGTTAAAAAATCAACTTTAGCCCCGGCAAAATCACCGGCTTCCTCTAGTAAACTGCCATCAAACTTGGTAAGCGTCAAATGGCTTTCACCCTGGCATTTTTCATAGAAACCTTTGTTTATTCCAAAATCAATATTCTTAACGGCAGTCATTACTAAATCTTTGGCAGTGGGTTGTCCAGCACTAACGACCAAAACCAAACTGAAACAAAATGCAATAGTTAACATTACTGTAAACAAAAATTTTTTTCTCATTTAATACCTCCTCTAATAATTTACCAAGCAATTAACCGGATAAACTATTATAACATAATTTTACTCTTTTAAGGGGAGAAACATAAAATACTCCTCTTAAGGTCTGCCGGCCATTAGTCTAGCCGTTTTAAGAACGAGCTATTTAAGTTGGCGACTAATTAAGCGCCGATTATATTAATTTACCGGTCTGCACTTGTTCGGCTGCCGCATGGATAGATTTATTCATCTACACCCGCAGGTATTTTTGCGAACAAACTGCCATGCCCACAATACCCGGGCCAACATGGGTACCCACCACCGAGCCCATCTGGCTATAGGCTGTTTCAGCGCAGTTGAGCTTTTCCCGCACCAAATCCTGTAGAGTTTGCAATCCCTCAAGATCATTGCCGTGGGTCATGAAACAAAACAACGGCCCGGCGTCCCGGTACTGTTCGGCAAACAACTGCACCAGCCGGTTAATGGCTTTTTTGCGGCCTCGTACCTTTTCATAGGGGTTTATTACACCATCCAATATAGTGCACAAAGGCTTGACATTTAATATAGTGCCCAAAAAAGCCTGGGCTTTGCCGATACGTCCGCCGCGCTGCAAGTATTCAAGAGTATCCACCATGAAGAATACCCGGTGGTCGGCAATAATATTTTGCAATAACGCCGCCACCTCCGCCCGGGAACCTCCCGCTTCGGCGGCCCGGGCCGCCGCCAGCACCATCATACCCAGCACCACGCTGACTGAGCGGGAATCAATCACCTCCAGCCCCTCATAGCCTAACATGGTTTTGGCCAGCTGAGCCGACTGCAGAGTACCGCTCATATGTGAGGAAATATGGATGGATACAATGTCAGCGCCTTCGTCAATCAACGGGCGATAATATTCCACAAATTCAGTGGGTGAGGGCTGAGAGGTAGTGGGCAACTCCTTACTGGCCGCCAGGCGGCTAAAAAATTCAGCGGCCGATAAATCCACCCCATCAATAAAACACTCCGAACCGAAAAATACCTTCAATGGCACCACAGTAATACCATATTTTTCTACCAATTCTTTCGGTAAATCAGCCGTACTATCAGTCACTATACGGACTTTAGCCATAGCATAACACCTTCCTTGCCACGGAATTCGCCGGCACCCAACTGCCGGTCACAGCATTGGACTCCTTGGATAGGGCAGAATCCCCATCCGGAGCCCCAATGTCCGGCTTTAGCCGAACGAGTTCACTATTACTCTACGGAGATTATAAACTGATATAGAGGCTGGCCTCCGTAATGCAGCTCAAAATCGAGTTCCTCAAATTCCTCTTCCATCTTTCCGGTAATTTCCCGGGCTTCAGCACCGGTCATACCAGCCCCGTAATATAAAGTAACCAGCCCGGCTTCCTCGTCAATCATGATCCGAAGCAAATCTCCCACCAAAGCATCAAGATGACGGCCCGCGGCCACCAGCCGGTCATCAGCCATACCGATAAAATCGCCCTTACAGATATTGTTGCCGTCAATTACGGCATCCCGCACCGCCACAGTTACTTCACCCGTCTTAACTTCGCCCGAGGCTTCTTCCATTTTTCCAGCGTTTTCCCCGGCGGCGGCGTAGGGATTGTACGCCAGCAGCGCCGCAAAAGCTTGGGGAATGCTTATCGAAGGTACCACATGCACTTCCTTGGCAGCCATAGCCGCGGCTTGCCGGGCGGCCATCAGTATATTCTTATTGTTAGGCAGCAATATAACCGCCGAAGCGTTGACACTATTCACCGCATCCAGAAGCTGCTCCGCCGGGGGATTCATCGTTTGCCCTCCCTCGATAACCACGTCCGCCCCCATGCTCTGCAATATGGTGGCAATGCCTTCACCCGTACCCACAGCCGCCACACCCAGCGGTTTCGCTTCGCCGATAGCGTTCTCACGGCGCAGTTCCTGGCTTTGCTCTTCCATGTTGCCAATTTGCACAGACTGGAGAGCACCGTATTTCAAGCCGCATTCCAGCACCAGTCCCGGATGATTGGAGTGAATATGTACTTTGGCAGCCCGATCGTCACCAACTACCAGCAGGCAGTCGCCATAAGGAGACAACTCTTGCCGCAGCGTATCCATCGGTATATTGCGACCCATGAGTATAAATTCGGTACAGTAGGTGAATTCAATATCAGCTGTGAAATCCTTAGCCCGGCTGTCAATAAATTCTTTTTGCTGGCTGGCCGCCAAATCGAACAACTCAATATTACGCCGGGCCGCCGCATCTTTAAGAGACTGGATAATTCCTTCCAATATCACCACCAGTCCTTTGCCGCCGGCGTCCACCACACCGGCCTCCCGCAGCACCGGCAGTTGCTCGGGTGTGCGAGCCAGGGCCCGGCCGGCGGCCCGATAGCCAAGCACCAGCACCCGCACCGGATCCTTGCTCCGAGCGGCGGCCTTTTCCATACCGATCGCTGTTTCGCGACATACCGTCAGTATTGTACCCTCCACAGGATTGCCCACCGCCCGGTAGGCCACCTCGGCACCACTAACAAAAGCCCGGGCCATGTCGGCGGCACCCGCGCGGCTGCACCCCTCCAGGGCACGGGCAAAACCGCTGAAAATCTGCGACAGAATCACTCCGGAATTGCCGCGGGCCCCCATCAAACAGCCCCGGGCCGCCGCGGCAATTACATCGCTAATTTCACCGCTTTCCACCTGCCGGGCCTCCTTTACCCCGGACAGCAAGGTGAGGTACATATTAGTACCGGTATCACCGTCGGGTACGGGAAACACATTCAGCGCATCAATTTCAGATTTATTCACGGCCAATAGGTTAGCAGCGCCCACAAGCATGTATTTCATCTGCTCCCCGTCAAAAGAGTATATGTACAAAAGAAATCCCCCTTGTCATTTCAGTAACCCAAGATGTACAATACCTGTAAATATTATTTCTGCATTTTTTGCGATAAAACCTTTTTGTTTTTACATTCGCCTTAAACTTAATATAGAACCGACTGCGATAATGCAAACCGCCCCAACCATAACGCCGCGTTTCATTGCTATTAGAATACATTTTTTACAGGGGGTCTATTGATATGTCCATGCAAGCGGATATAATTATCATCGGCGCCGGAGTGATAGGACTCAGCACCGCCTATCACCTGGCCTGTCGAAAAGATAATTTGCGCATTGTTATACTGGAGAAAGAAAAATTCCACGGCGCAGGCTCCACCGCCCAGTGCACCGGTGGTATCCGATATCAGTTCACCAATCCGGTGAACATTCAATTAACTAAGATCAGCTATCCTCATTTCCTGCGTTTTGCCGCCACTATGCAATACCCCATTTATTTTCGCCGGCGCGGCTACCTTTTGGTAACCGGTAAAGAAAACCGGCGGCAGGAACTGCACAACATCATAGAACAGCTCAACCGACTGGAGGTACCGGCCCGACTGCTGGCCCCGAAAGACATCGCCGCCGCTTATCCCTTTGTTCTGACGGAAGATTTACTGGAGGGCAGCTTTTGTCCCCCGGATGCTTATGCCGACCCTTACGGAGTAATGGAAGGTTATTACCGCCAATGCCGCGGACTGGGCGTACAAGTGCTGTGCAATACGGAAGTTACCGGAATCAAAGTACGGAGTAACCGGGTTGCCGGGGTGTTGTGCCGTCATACCCGACAAGACGGCCGGCCAACCGAAGAGGATACAATAAGCGCCCCGGCAGTCATCAACGCCGCCGGTCCCCACCTGCATCTGTTGGCCCGGTTAGCCGGCCTTGCACTGCCCGCAGCCCCCTACCGTCGGCAGGTGTATGTATGCGCCCATATGCCGGCTATCCCCGCCGATATTCCTCTTATCGTCGACCTGGATACGGGATTCTACATGCATGCCGAGAAAAACGGCATACTGCTGCTGGGCGGCACCGACCATGACAGCGCCCCCGGTCTCGAAACCGTGGTAGACAGGAGCCGGCTGTCTAATTTCATTGAATCGGCCATAGGACGGGTGCCGGTTCTGGAAGACGCTCAGATCACCCGTATATACACAGGTATCCGCTCCCTGACCCCCGACGGGCTGGGTATTCTGGGAGAAACCGAAATAAACGGCTTTTACTGTGCCGGTGGCTTTGGCGGCAACGGCTTTATGCACGCCCCGGCTATTGGCCTGATCACGTCCTGCCTCATATTGGGAGAACAGCCGCCATTGGACCCGGCACCGCTTTCTCCCAACCGTTTCAACAACGCTCCCATCGCTGAAAGCGCTCTTTTTTGAAAGAGAAGCACAGAAACGGTTTTTTTTACTTCCCAAGCGAGGATGTAAAAGAAAGCTTGAAAATTTTACATGACAGCTATTGCGCGTTATAGAAGATAAAGGCTCAACATCAGGGATTGCCTGACAGTAAGCCTTTATCTTCATAGGACTTCCAAGCCCCCGTGATTCTCCTTGCTTCCCTGGCGCATAACCTTTAATACTGCATTTGGTGCTGCATTGCGGCAGCGCCCATGCCCGGACTGTTTTGCCAGGCGGAAGCGTTGGCCGGACGCACTTCATACCAGTTACGATCATGCATTAGATTAAAGATTTGTTTTTGCAGATTAATCTCCTCGTTATTAAGCTGAATAAGAGTATTACGAATCCGGTCATTAGCCGATTCCAGCACCGCTCTGTGATAGTTGCCGGATATATACTTGGTACCCATAAGCAAATCAGTCATCATTTCCCTGTCACCGAATAGCATCCTCACCCCTCCTCTAATTTAAAGCGTATTTTCAAAAGATTCCTGCTCTTTGTCAGCACGAGCGCCGGTGAAGCAAGCGAATTCCACCTTTTGCCCCTGCTTATTCCGCCAGATCGCCATCGTTATCGCTTGGCGCGATGCCAAGAATAATTTAGTGCTGCGCCAGGCCGGAAGCCAAACCGGCCTCTTGCAGCATGTTGTTTAAAGTACCGACATGACGCTGTCCCTTTTCGGCCATCTGCTGCAGTATGGCTTGGACCGCCGGGTCACGGGTAACGCTCATGTACAACTGCACCTTCCTGGTGCAAATTTCTTCGGCCCGCAACTGTTCTTCAATAGCCAGTCTTTCCATTTCGGTTACTTTGCCCATATGCATAGAATTTACACCTCCTCCGGGATTTAATTACAAAGTTATTTTTTACGCCTCCGATAAATTTATGTAATCTGCCGACTGGCAAAAGTTTCAATACAGACATTAATGAACATTCTATTTAATGTTCATGCAGCAATTAATTACCGATTCATGAGAGTCATAAAATAATTCTTCTCCCGTATTATGTAAAAGCACTATATGTAGGAGGAGTCAAGCGGATGATTAAAAAACTTTCTGTGCTATTAACGGCTCTTTGTTTTTGTTTTATACATACCGGGTTGGCTATAGCCGGCATACGAATTGTCATTAACAAGTCAACCAACCAGCTGCATTATTTTAAGGACGAAGTATTGCAAAAAACCTTTCCCGTAGCCACGGGAAAGAATTCTTCACTTACTCCGGAGGGCAGCTTTTCAATAGTAATTAAACTGGTTGACCCATACTATGCACGCAAAGGCATCCCGGGCGGCAGTCCGCAAAACCCACTGGGCTGTCGCTGGCTGGGCCTTAGCGTAGGAGGTGGCGGCACATACGGCATCCACGGCACCAACAACCCATCATCCATCGGCACCTATGCTTCGGGTGGCTGTATCCGCATGTATAACCAGGATGTCAGCTGGCTGTATGATCACACACCAGTGGGCACACCGGTAAAGATTATCAGAAGCAGCTCAACTTTGTTTCCGGCGCAACCTGAACCACGGCCCAAACCTATGCCGGTTACCGTAGTGCTGGGCACAAAGACCATCAACATCAAAGAGCCGGTCGGCACCGGCACGGACGGTTCACCATTGCTGCCGCTGCGTACGATTTTTGAAGCACTGGACTATACCATCGGATGGAATGACGCCGACCGCACCATCTTCATAACCAACGGAATTGATAATATAGCCGTTTCATGCGCCAGTAAACTGGTATCAACAAGTCAAAATGTATTTACCTGCTCTGAACTTAAGCTAGTGCGGGGGATCGCACACGCTCCCCTGTCCTTCTGGGAAAAAGCGCTGCCTTTAATGCGGGTTAGCTGGAAGGCCGAACAACGCAAGGTAACGTTTACCCCCCAAATCGTTCTGGAACAACCGATCCGGATACCTGAAACAGCATCTCCAGCCATTCCGGAAGCAGCGGAGGAGGTCTCTGCTGCCGACACGGCAGCAATGCCCGGTACACCGCATAAAGACCGCTTTTGATATCGAACCTAAAAACCCATTATCTTGATATGCTAATATCGGTGCACAATTGTTAATCATAGGTGCGCCGGTTATTTTTTCCAGCAATCACTTTTTTTTGACAATCTTTGCAGGATAAACATGGTACAGCAGCGAATATTTAAATACAAGATAGTTGGTAGGTGAATGAATTTGCTTGTGAATTTGCTTGACGCATCAAACCTCGACGTTATATTAAACAAAATAACGCTGCACATCAAAGAATCGCAGGAACAAATATATGATATAGCAGAGCATACCCAAGCCGAATATAACAGTATTACTGACGAATTGGACGAAATAAAAAATTCAATCACCAAGTTAATCGAACGCGTTGAAAAAATGCGTGAACGGGAAAAAAGGGCCCGTATTCATTTAATGGATGTCAGCAGGTATTTTGACCGGTATAATGAAGAAGATATCAAGCAGGCTTACGACAGAGCACAAAAGATACAGGTGGAATTGGCCATGCTGCAGGGCCAGGAACAACTGCTGCGGGACAAGCGAAATAATTTGGAGCGAAGCCTCAGGCGATTACAAGCCATGCTGCATAAAGCGGAAAATATGATTTCACATCTTGGCGTGGTGTTCGATTACCTTAATAAGAATATGTCCACCATATCTTCCAGTATCGAAGGATTAAAGCAAGTACAACAATTGGGTATAAGTATCATCAAAGCCCAGGAGGAAGAGCGCAAGCGTGTGGCCCGGGAAATTCACGACGGTCCGGCGCAGCTGATGGCCAATATAGTCATGCGTGCCGAATATATATTAAAATTATTGGAAGTTAATCCCGCATACGTTAAAGATGAACTGGTTAACCTGCAGGAGTTAGTCAGGCAGAGCCTGCAGGATGTGCGCAAAGTAATATTTGACCTGAGACCGATGGTACTGGATGACCTGGGACTGATACCGGCCATCAACCGCTACGTGGAAGATTATAGAAAACAATATGGTATCAACGCCGAATTTATCTTCTTTGGAAAGCAGCTTCGATTGCCGCCGGCCACAGAGATTGCCATGTTCCGCGTAGTGCAGGAAGCACTGAGTAATGTACACAAACACGCCCGGGCTAAACAGGTACTGATTAAAATAGAACAGCTCGCCGGCCAGATAACCATCCTGATTAAAGACAACGGCAGCGGTTTTAATATAAAAACAGTAGAAGAGAATAAAGACCGTGAATGTTACGGACTTATAAATATGCGAGAGCGCGTACAAATATTAAAGGGAGAATTTAAAATAACCAGCGTCCCGGGTAAAGGTACTTTAATCAACCTGAGCATACCTGTTTAAGCGTTAAGATATTGTCGTTATTTAAATAATAAATATAAACAAAAGGGGGCACAATATATTGCAACCAATTAACGTGCTAATCGTGGACGATCACGCCCTCATTAGAGAAGGAATCAGGAAAATATTATCTTTGGAGCAGCGCATCAATGTACTGGCGGAAGCAGCCAACGGACGCCAGGCCGTTAAACTATGTCTCAGCAAACATCCCGATATCATCCTGCTGGATATCAACCTGCCCGATATCACAGGTATTGAAGTGTGCAAAATAATCAAACAAGAGCTGCCCGATATCGGCATCATAGCCCTGACCATTCACGACCAGGAAGAATATATAATGGAGATGATTCGCAACGGTATCGCCGCATATTTGCTTAAGGATATCAGCCCGGACCAATTGATCAACACTATACTGCAAGTGGCTGAAGGAAAATCATTTATTTCACCATCATTAACAGCCAAGATATTTAGCCAGATAAATAAATTATCAACCACCAGACATCCTGAGCAAAAGCCACACGGTTTGACAGACAGGGAGCTGGAAGTTTTGCGCCTACTGGCCAACGGTGACTCTAATAAAATAATCGCACTCAAACTATATATCAGTGAAAAAACCGTTAAGAACCACCTGACTAATATATTCCAGAAATTGAACGTTACCGACCGTACCCAGGCGGCATTACTGGCGATAAGAGAAAAGATAGTGAAAATTTAAACACCCCACCGGCATCCGGCGGGGTTTACGATCTTTATGAGCCAGCCGCAAACGCGGTCGGCTCATTTTATACATTAAACCGAATATTCAATATATCTCCGTCTTTGACCATATAATCTTTACCTTCCAACCGGGCCAGGCCTTTTTCCTTGACCTTGTTCATGCTCCCCAAGCCATGCAGATCATCAAAGGCTACCACCTCGGCCCGGATGAAGCCGCGCTCCAGGTCGGAGTGGATTTTACCGGCAGCACTTTTAGCATTCAGACCAACCGGGATGGTCCAAGCCTTCACTTCATCCTCGCCCACAGTGAAAAAGGACATCAACCCCAGGGTATCGTAGGCGGCCCGGGCCAGCCGATCAATACCTGATTGCCGCAGGCCCAAATCTTCCATGAATTCACGCCGGTCATCCTCGGGCAGCTCGCTGATTTCCATTTCAATCAAACCGCTGACCTCCAGCAGAATAATATCTTTTTCCGCGGCGCAAGCACGCACCTTTTCCTGCCCCGGGTAACCGCCGCCTCGCAGCTGTTCTTCATTGATATTAACCACCAATATCATAGGTTTATCTGTTAAAAAGCTATAATTTACCAGCAGTTCACGCTCAGCTTCGGAAAGCTCCGCCTTATGCATAGTCACTTCATTTTCCAACGCCGACAGACACTTGCGCAGCACCTCCAGCTCCGCAAGCTGCTCCTTTTTTATCTTTTTCCCTTCATTAATACGCCGGATTCTTTTTTCCACCAGGTCCATATCCGCCAGCAGCAATTCCAGGTTAACGGTCTCTATATCCCGCATAGGGTCGATATCCCCATCCACATGAGGTACACCTTTGTCTTTAAAGGCACGCACCACATGCACCAATAAATCAGCATTACGAATACCATCTAAAAAGCGATTGCCCACCCCTTTGCCCTCACTGGCCCCGCGCACCAGTCCCGGCACATCGCTGAACTGGATCTGGGCATAAGCGTTCTTTTTGGGCTTGTACAGGTTAATAAGAAAATCAATCCTCGCATCAGGCACTTCGGCCATCGCTACGTTAATTTCTGTTTTACCCGTCAAATAATTGGATGTTTCAAGTCCCGAGTTGGTCACCAGATTAAATAATGTGGTTTTACCCACCATCGGCAAGCCGACAATACCACAAGTTAACATTTGCAGTTCCCGTTCCTTTCCTCAAAAAGCTAGAGCACTTCGTTTAATTTTAACTTTTTGCACCGACATATTCAAGCGGCCCCTCCACAGCCAAGTCGCGCCTTAACAAATGATCGCGTGTCACGGCTCGCCTGCAAAACATATTATCACAACAATGTTTTTAGCGACAGTCCCTTGCCACCATGTCTTTATCGCGGCATTTTCTTATTTAGCTCATATAAATCAGTACGTCGCCCGGTTAATAACGGCAGACGCCCGCGCACTTCCTTAATTCTATTTAGATCAATTTCCGCCGTGATAATTTCCTCGCCGGTACCGGCCCGGACCGCCACGTCGCCCCAGGGGTCCACCATTATAGAATGGCCGTAGGCCACATAACCCGCCTGCTCATCACGAGCCGGGGAAACAGCCGCCACGTAAACCTGATTATCCACCGCCCGCGCCCGCATGGTCAAATCCCAGTGAGCCGGGCCGGTAACTGTATTAAAGGCGGCCGGTATGATCAGCACATCTATTCCCTCCAGAGCCAGCAGACGGGCTAATTCCGGAAATCGCACATCAAAGCAGATCATCACGCCAATTTTACAAAACCCGGCGTCTATAACGGTAAGCTCACCTCCGGCTCCCAGCGTGCCGGACTCCCGCACCTTTAAATTGGGCAAATCCACGTCAAACAGGTGCACCTTGCGATGCCGCCCCAATAAGTCGCCTCGCGGGCCAAAGATAAAGCAGGTATTGTAAATAATATTCCCTTCTCTTTCGGGTATCGAACCACCCACCAGCACAATGCCCGATTCAGCGGCCACCCGGGATAGCATTTGTACCGTCTCCCCATCAGAGTATGACTCGGCATATTGGGGGAATAGATGTGTCTCGTAAGGACAGTTAAACATTTCCGGCAGCGCCACTACCCGTGCCCCCCGCCCGGCCGCCCGGCGCACCATATCCCGGGCGTGACTTATATTAAACTCTTTATCGGCGGTAACTTTGACCTGGCATACGGCTAACTTGCATTTACTCATGAAAATGACCACCCTTCTATATACCCAATCCCTTATATCAATATGTATTACCGCAAAATAACTGTTTATAAGTTTCCGGCAAAAAGTACAAAACCACTTTTCACCAAGCAAACAGCGGCAAAAAGTGGTTATATAGAACACCTTTGGCATCAATTAGGCCTGTACAACTTCCTTTACTTCGGGCACAGCTTGCTTGAGCGACCGCTCAATCCCCAATTTAAGGGTATATGTAGACATCGCTCACCCGCCGCAGGCACCTTTAAGTTTTACTTTTACCACACCGTCGGGTGTAACTTCCACAAGCTCAACATCACCGCCATCACGCTGCAGCATGGGGCGTACTTTATCCAGAGCAGCTTGCACTTGTTCGCGCACTGTTTCAACCTCCCTTCTTGAAACTATTATAACAACAAAAGAGTGATAATATTAGTTTTATCCAAACCGCAACTATCCCTATTTTAACTGCTATTTACCAGTGAAGCAATAGTAAAACTTAATCCGCCTATAAACAATTAATCTAACGATGCCGCGCCTAGCGGCCTGATGTCTATTTTATATAAAGATTAATCGTGGCGAAATTTATATCCTCCTGCAAATCCAAAAGTATCTGCTGCTGCCGGGCAATTTGATCACGCAACGCATCCAACTCGGCCGCGCCGTCCGCGCCGTTTTCGGTTTGACCGGTCTCCTGTTGCTCTACCAGCGCTTTTTCCCGTTCCCTAAGAACGTTTAACTGCTCTTCGGTTTGGTGCACATCAACGGTTAGATCCTTGGTCTCTGATTTAATATCCACCTGACCCATATTATTCAAATCTTCGATAAACCCGTCCAAATTACCTGTGGGAATACGCAATACCAAGCACTGCCCGGTTTGTTCCGCATCAGTGTCTATAAATCCATCATATCTGCCTGCGGCTTTATCCCAGTATTCCACCGTATCTTTCCGTTCGGTTAACATCACTGTAGCGGTAAACTCCCTGGCCACATTATCCGCCGCCTGTAAACTTCTGTTATCCAACCGGGGAGCGGCATCCCGCGGAATATTCTCAGGCGCTGCGGTGATAAAAAACTTATGCTCATTATTTTCCGGTTGGTTTTCCTGCACAGCAAAATCACGGTCCGCCCGCTCCCCTTCGTCAGCGGTATCCGAACCGCCACCGCCCACTGCCGGCGTGGATTGTTCCTCCGAAGCTCCCCAGGCGGCTCTCGGCCTTTCAGACACAGGCACGCCGGATGCGGCTGGACCACCCCCCCGGTCTACACTACCGGCTGCATTACGGACTGTGCTACCGGCTGTGTTATCAGCTGCATTATTCGACGGAGCCACTTCCTTTACAGCATCCGTTCCTTTAAAAGTTTGTTTTTGAGCGGATTCTGAACCAGACTCCACAGCACGCTTGCCATTTACCGCACCGCCCCCGTATTGTTCCTCCCGGTCGGCCATCAATTGACCGGTACTCCGACCGGGTGCGGTGTCAAATAACCCGCCCTCGTTTTTATCATACCAAAAAGCGGTAACACCAACGCTGAGAAATAGTACCGCCGCAACAGCCAGTGTCTTGAAGCATTTGCCGCGGGCCAGCCGATTGGGCCGGCCGGTTTGGTCTTCGCCAATGGTCGGCACAGGCATGGCCTGTAGCTTCTGACGTAAATTATCGTGAAACTCCGGAGGCGGTACCACTTCCGGCAACCCCCTGACCAGCTCCACGGTTGCTCGCAAATTATCGCATTCCAACCTGCACGCCTCGCAAATAGCAAGATGATCTTCCACCTGCGCCACCTGGGGAGATTCCAGCATATCATCAATGTAAGCGGATAACATTGCACAGATATCACGACATGGCATTGTTCTTCCCCCCTTTGGCGTTATGACGATCACTACCCGGTAAAAGTTCCCCCCGCCTGCGCATCTTTTCTTTGAGCGCGTTCCTGGCCCGGCTGATGCGTGATTTTACCGTGCCCAGCGAGCATTGCAGCACATCGGCAATTTCCTCGTAACTCAATCCCTGTATTTCCCGCATTATTAGAATCAACCGGTGATCTTCAGAAAGCTTGCTTAAGCAAATCTGCACTTGCCGCTGCACCTCACGGCGCTGTACGGTTTCCTCAGGTGAATAGCTATCATCGGCAGTCGGCATATTGGCTGGCGAGGCTTCAATCATTTCATCCATGGAAACACTTCGTCGCCGCTGTCGCTTCCGAAGCTCATCCCGACAAATATTGGCTGCAATTCGATAAAGCCAGGTGGAAAAAGCAGCATCACCCCGGAACCCGGCCAGCACCTTGTATAAGCGTATAAAAGTATCCTGGGTCAGGTCACTGGCGTCGGCGTGGTTACCCATAAAGCGGTATGCCAAACCATATATTTTAGCTTCGTAGCGACGCACCAGTTCATCAAAGGCATCCAGATCGCCTTTTTTAGTCTTTTGCACCAGCACTTCATCGGGAAGACACACTTTAATTTCACTCCCGTCCAACAAAAAACCAGGGGTGCATATCCCCCCTGGTTTATTCTTCGACACGGTTAAACATACTTCCTGCCGCATATACATTATGGCTATTGATAACGAAGAGAGTTAACGACAGCATAAAATTACAGCTTTACAAATAGAAAAGCAGGTATAGAAAACCAATTACCGGTTTCCAAAGCTATCAGTATCAACCTAAACTTTAAACCTACCGACTAAAGCATTTAATTCTTCCGAAAGCTGAGTTAAGGATTCAGCCGAAGCGGAGACCTCTTCCATAGCTGCAGTTTGTTCTTCCGTGGTTGCGGCAACATTCTGCACCCCCGCGGACATCTGTTCGGCAGCTGATGCTACTCCCTGAATTTGTGACGTTAGCTCTTGTACCGAGCCGATTATTTCCTTAAAGTTTGCCCCGGCTTCCCCGACTACCCGGGTGCCGGCTTCAACTTCTTTACCACCGCTTGCCATGCTCTCCACGGCTTTTTGCGATTCAAATTGAATTGCGTTAATTAGAGTGTAAATTTCTTTAGCCGCGTTTGACGATTGTTCGGCTAATTTTCTCACTTCTTCCGCTACCACGGCAAATCCCCGGCCCTGCTCACCGGCCCGGGCCGCCTCGATAGCAGCGTTTAAGGCCAGCAAATTAGTTTGGTCGGCAATGTTGGTAATTAACTCGACTATTTGGTTAATCTCCTGAGACTTTTGGTTTAAACCGTCTATAGAAATTGAAACCGCACCGGCCATATCGGCTATGCTCCGCATTTGTTCAATAACCCTCTCAATACCCTTGCTTCCCTCACCGGCATGTTCGGCTGCAGCTTCGGATAAAGCAGAGACTTCCTGAATGTTAGCGCCAACTTGTTCAACCGTAGTGGAAATTTCCGTCATGGTGGCGGACGTTTCATTAGCACTGGCTGCTGTTTCCTGGGCACTGGAATTTAATTGCTGAGATGAACTGGCCACGGTATTGGCTTTATCCGTTATCTCCATTACTATTTGTCGCGTCTGGCTAATCATCTTACTAAAAGCAGCGGCCAGTACGCCTATTTCGTCCTTCGTCTTTACTTTAATATCAACTGTTAAATCGCCGGCTGCGGCGGAATTGGCCGCTTGCACCAAGTTAGCCACCGGGCTGGTAACGCTGCGCGCAAACGCCAGAGCGATAATTATACCTAAAAATATAGCGAACCCACTTAAGGCAAACATACGTATTCGCGCCCAGGTGTAAGCCTGTAATGCTTCCTCATAACGCATTTGATTTCGCCCTTCGGCATATTCGATTAATTCACGTAAAGAATCCCGCCATTGTGTTACACGGGGTGCCGATGTATTTAACAACTCATTAATTATTACTTTATTATCGCTATTTTCAAGCATAGCCATTTCTATAATACTGTCGTCTATAACTCTTGATTCTTCCTTATATCCTTTGGTTTTTTCCAGGATAACTTTCCCTTCGTCGTTAATAATCTGAGCTATTTTTTTCTCAGCCGCATCATATTGAGTCCACGCTTCATCAATTCTTTGCTTTTCACTTTGCTTGGCTGATACATCATCAAGCAATGCTATACTGCGGATGACACGACTGACCACATGCACGGAATCCAACATTTCATTAGCTAATTTAACCTGGACGTTATTGTCGTTTACTATATGTTCCATTTTATCATTGATTTGTTTTAACTGGCTAACGCTAACTATCAACAAGCTAATCATTAGGGCTATAACCAATCCAAAGCCCATTCCCAAACGAACGGCTATTTTCAAGTTTCCCAATTTCATTTATATCTTCCCTTCTCTAATAATATAGACGACATACAAAAACGATTACTTGCATATTCCGAATAGCTTCAGATCCACTGTAAATTAATAGTGCATAACGTTTTCATCACACCTCTCCAAACATTACCGTGTAATATGCCGATTTAACCCGGGGTAATAATTTCCAGATGCAATTAGTGCAAAAAGCTCGCCATATGGCGAGCTCTGACTTTTCGTGTCGTTTGTTGTCAAATAATAAATATACATACAAAATTGTATAACAAAAACGTACATATTTACATTTTTGGCATATCAATATAAAATTGCCGCATCGCGCCCCTCGCCATGCCAAAATCAGAATATATCCTCACAATTTGAGTGCCGCCAAGTGGCAAGGATATCTATTTAGTATTCTTTTTTCCCAAACGCTCTAATCGATAATGCAACATCCGCCTCGAAATACCAAGATATTCGGCTGTATTAGTTTTATTTCCATTGTGCATTTCCAACGCCCGGCTTATGAGATTATCGTTTAATCGAGCTAAATCCAGCCTATCCGGCGGAAGTGGACATGTTTCCAAAGTAACAGGTGGAAATAAAGGAGCGGACCTTCCGCTTCCTTCGAAAGAAGTAGAAGATCCGCCTCCTTGCTTCCTTGCGATTTGAAACTGAGGAATACTGTTTAGATGCTCTATTGTTAATTCACCATCATCGTACATAAAGACTATATATTCAACAGCATTCATCAGTTCCCTGACGTTACCGGGCCAGTGATAAGATTGCAGGGCCTTAGCTGCATTTTCGCTGATTTTAATCATTCTTTTTCCTCTTTTTGCCGAGAACCTTTTTAAGAACATCTTAGTCAGCGGCAAGATCTCATTTGGCCTCTCTCGTAAAGGAGGCAATACAATGCGGCCAATATTTATGCGATAGTAAAGGTCTTGCCTAAATCGCCCCTGGTCAACACTCTTTTCAACATCCGCGTTTGTGGCACATATAATACGTATATCTATCTTTATTTTTCTCATCCCGCCTACCCGGTAATACTCTTTTTCCTGAAGCACACGCAATAATTTAGCTTGGAGATTTATGGGCAGTTCGGTGATTTCATCAAGAAATATAGTACCTCCATTAGCCAGATCAAACTTTCCCTTTTGCCCTTTCTGCAGCCCTCCGGTGAACGCGCCGGCTTCATAACCAAACAGTTCACTTTCAAATATATGGGGAGGGATCGCCGCACAATTAATATCTATAAATGGTAAGCTGACCAAGGAATTGTCATAATGTATGTACCTAGCCACAATTTCTTTCCCCGTCCCCGTTTCCCCCTGGATTAATACAGGTATAGACCGGTCACCGTGAAATTTCCCGGCCTGCTCAAAAATGTACTTCATTTTTTGTGAGAAAATACCTATGCCGCCAATACCTACTTTTTCGGCATAGGCCTTTTTCACACGGATTAATTCATTCTCCGTTTCTTCCGTGGCGGCCCTTACTTCACTATCAAACCTTCCAGTTAAAACCTGGTCATCTTTTTTCAGCTGTTGATGTTCGGCAAAACCCTCTACCAGTGATTTTTCCCGGGTGGATCTTGTCAACGCCTCTTCATTTTGGTTACAGTCTATCATGGTTTGGTCAATAGCTATCTCCAGTTTTTTTAAGTCATTTTGCAGCCTCTCAATTACTTGATCTTTTCTAACCAATTCGCTGATCAGTTGTTCCCTGGACATCTCACTAAAATGCAATTTTGACCGCCCCTTAACTCAAGTAATATTACTTTTTGCTATATTTAGTCAGATTACTCATAACGCACAAGTCCTTAAGGCTGAAATAAAAGTTCTCTCTTATGTCTTAATTTGTCACTTTAATTACACTAATAATACCAAAGAACTAGGTTTTTTGATTTTATTTATCTTAAATTCCGACAGTTTTATGAACACAAAGCTTATAGAATAATCGTCAAGCCAGCTGTACAAAACCCGCCCGACAACCACCACCGGTAAGCTATAAGCGATAAAAGCAAGCAATGCTGGCATCTGTTGGCATCGTAATACAGTTGACAACGTTAAGCAAACTGTGTTACAATTTTTCTTGCAAGTCACCAGACAGCGTTTGTTGAATTTATCTAGCCAATAAGACCAAATAATGCCGATGTGGCGGAATTGGCAGACGCGGCGGTCTCAAAATCTACTGCGTGAGAAGCCCTTTTCGACCGGTCGGCGGCTCCCAAACCCGCGTGGTTGCTGGGTTCTTGATAATTGAATAGTCTCTAAGGTTTTTAATATCCCTCCACCATATCCCTCCAAATTCCAAAGTCGGATGATGGAGAGGGAAATTGAAATAAACTTGCCGATGTGGCGGAATTGGCAGACGCGGCGGTCTCAAAAACCGTTGGATAACCTCCATGCCGGTTCGACTCCGGCCATCGGCACCAGAAGTTAATGCTCTTAAAGCCGCGATACAAGCGGATTTGAGGGCTTTTTTCTTTTCTGGCGGCACCCTATCGTTTGCCGTCCTTCATACCTTCACATGAACCATTTTGCGCAAATTTGCAGTGCTCTCAGCTCCCTATTTACCTGGCATTCCGCCGTTTTGGAGGGATGTCAGGAGGGATATACGCCGATGATGGCGTTGGCCGAAGCGACCTTGGAGCTGAAATCCAGGTGAGTGTAGATGTTCGAGGTGGTGGAAATATCACTGTGTCCCAACCACTCCTGGATCTCTTTCAGGCTGACTCCGTTGGCATACAACAAACTGGCGCAGCTATGGCGCAGATCGTGAAAACGAATTTTCTTCAAGCCGTGGTTTTTCAGCGTGAGCGCGAAATTCTGGGTAATATAGCCCGGCTTGACCCGTTCTCCCAACTCGTTCACGTAGATGTAGCCGAGATGCTCCCGGCAATAAGCGTTGCCGCACACTTTTTGATTACGCTCCTGCTCGGTCTTCATCTGCCGGAGAAGCTTTTCAAAGGGCTCTACCAGCGGCAGGGTGCGGTGGCTGGACTTAGTTTTGGTGCGGTCCTTTTCCACGATGATGGCTTTTCCGTCCACCCTTACCTCAGTTACGGTGTGCTTGATGGTCAGCGTCTTTTTTTCAAAGTCAATGGCGTTCCATTTCAGCCCAACGATTTCACTGCGGCGCAACCCGTAAAACGCGCCCAGGATAACGGCCAGCTCTATCGGTTTATTTTTCACGATAGCGAACAAGGCTTCCAATTCCCCGGCATCGTAAATACTGCCCACAAATTTTGCGGTCTTGGGCCGCTCGATCCGGTCGGCGGGATTAAAGGCGATCAGCCCCACCTTGAACGCGTACTGCAACGCCTTGCGAATGTTGGCGTGGCGATGGATGACCGTGCAGGCGCTTACGCCTTTCTCGTTCAGCTCGTACTGATAATAGTCCTGGATGTGCTTCGGCGTAACATCCTTCAATGTAAGCCTGAATTCCTTAAAGTAAGGAATAATGCAGCTCTTGATGGACATAGCGTAAGAGGCGTAGGTGGTCATTTCCACATTGTGCTTGATCATCTCCAGCCATTCCAGCAGGAAGTCGGTAAACAGTATCCGCACCTCGCCGGAGATCGGGTTTACCTTGTCGGCCGGATTGTCCCGGATCAGCTCAAGCTCCACGGCGTAGGCCAAGGCTTCCTCAATGACCTCGTGATATTGGAGCAGGGCGGTGTTCAAGGCGTTTTTTTCCGTTCTCTCGTACTGATAGTAGCCTTCGATGTCCCCCGGCTTTATTTTCGCCACCGTAACGGCGGTATCCTTAAAGTAAGGGATGATGAAGGCTTTGGCGTCGTATGTGTAAAGGGCGTAGGTGTCGGCGTCCACTCTGTTGATAGCGTCCTGCAGCCATTTTTTCAGGAAGTCGGCAAACAAGGCGTTTTTATCACTCATTGCCGTGTCGGGATTAAACTCTTGCCTGGTTTTCCAAAGCAGCGTTTCGGCGCGTTTTTTATTCCCTTTGACGGGGAGTCCCGTGCTGACGGACTTGGTTTGGCGCTTTCCGTTCATATCCTTGTAGGTGAGGATCATCTGGAAATAGCCGTTTTTTTCTCGCAGGTGTCCTGTTACCATAAATTCTTGCCTCCTTTAAATCAGTAACAGTCCATATTCACCTACCATTGACGGGTCTAGTGTAGCAGGCTGCAAAATATCTTGCAAAGGTGCGAACGATGTTTTACGCATCGGATTCCTGCGCGACCGCCAGGTATTCGAAAATATGAAGCTTGGGGATTTTGTACGTTCGGCCTATTTTAAAGTGCTTGATCTGGTTTTGCTTTAAAAGGCGGTATCCGGTTTTTGTGCTGATACCGCCCAGCATTTCACACATCTGCTCTACACTGACCACGTCCGGGTATTCCCGAAAAATCAGCTTATATGCTTCATTGCTTTTCAGCAAGGTATCAGCCCCTTTCTCTCAAAATAGAAATGCAGGCAGCAGGGGCGCACCCATGATTGGATTCGCATAAACGCTTGCCCAAAAACGGGCGTACCCCTAAGCCGCATTTTCTTTATCAATTTTCTATCGTTACGGGCTTATCGGATGGACGGCGGCTGACCGTCCTCATAGGCATTTCACCTCCCCCCATACTGACGGGCCATCCCCATTGCCTGCGACGCTTTTAACGCTCGGACTGTGGCTGGACGGAAGTATCATTGTACCGGCCTATGTGTCGTCGCCCCATAAACTGCCAAGCTCATTTTGCGGCATGGGTGGTGATCGCTCGTTCCCTTGGGGAAGTCGTGGCGCACCCGCCGTCCGGCTCGGCATAGACCGAAAGTATCCGATTTGCCCTATGATGCACGTTGTTTTGCCGTGCTTTCTTTGTCAAAGAACGAAGGCGTTTGTCAGCCTGCAAAAGCACATTGGTTTATGGATGTACTTTTGCAAAATGGCAAACACGAAAAGCCTACCGCGGGAAGCGTGGAAAGGGGACGCGCTCCCGTAGCAGGCTTTTCGTTAAGCTACCCTGAAAGTCAGGATTTTGGTTATCAGCTTGGTCTCCAGTCTGCGTCGCAATTCAGGGTCTACGCACAGATGGGGATTGCCGCTTTCGTCGTAAAGCTGCCTTGTAGACAATGCGGCAATATATCCCTCATAGTGCTTTAGGACGGTGTTGATTGCGTTGATGTCGCCGTTGCTTGCCGCCGCAATGACGGGGAAAGGAAGCAAGCCGGTATTACCGGTCCGTATACTATTCATCCGCTTTTCCCTCCATGAATTTTTTTAGTTCCTGCAAAGTGCTTGTCCGACGATAGGCAACGGTGCGACGGACAAGGTTCAAGAGTTCCCCGATTTCCCTGTCCGTCATCTCAAGGAAATAAGACAGCAGGATAATGTCGCGCTTGTTTGTCGGCAAGGCTTTCAGAGCTTCGCCTATGCGTTCATCCGACACGGTAATGTCGTAGCCCAACACGCAAAAGCTGTATGTATCCTTGAAATATTCGTCCATAACGGCTAATTGCTCCCAATCCTTTTCGGACAGCTCGTCCAAAGATATTTCATGTTCTCGGCGTCTTTTTAACTCGTCGTAATAGTCGCGGGCTTCATGCTTGAGTATCTTTTTGCAGAAGCTGTCAAAGGTGTGCCGTTTGTGTTCTTTGTGGGAATGAGGCTTCATGTTCTCACCTCCCTTCGCATCCGCAAAGGCGGGTGATGGCTTCCCTTTCGCCACTACTACGGTAGAAATGAAAAATTTGGCAAAGTAAACGGCAAGAAGTGAAAAATAATTTGAGGAAAAACGCAAAAAAGCCCGACTGGATAAAAACCAATCGGGCACAGGAGCTTGTATATCTTAACGTGTAACGTGTGTAGGTAACTTCATAACCGCAATAGTCCCCTAAATCGCCAAGTCTTTTTTTAATATGCAGAATAATATCAAATTATGTCGAAGACAAAGAAGCACGGCGGCATCCTCCTTGTGCCGCCGTGTCCTTAAAAAGGGACGACTTTAACATGCTCTCCGAAATCCTATTTTTTGAAAAGGAAAACGGCGGCTTTGAATTGCTTTATTTCAAAACCGCCGTTTAGTATGGGTTATCTTTCTATGCGAATTACTGTAACCGCCTAAAGAACGGTTTTTTGGCTTCAAGTGAACCAGTGTGTTGTAAGTACAAAATGACAAACCTCCATACTGCAAAATCTCTTGTCTTTAACAAAACGCATATCCTTTTTTACAGAAGATAAGAGTTTATAAGCCTATTAGGGGAGGTATCTGTTTTCATATGGCAACTTCCTGGACATTTCCGGTTGGTAAAGCGGCACAAAGAGCAGAGCGTTTCAACGCTGACGACATGCACTATTGCGCAGGCATCGGCATCCGCGATTTCGTGCCTTATGCCCAGCACATCAGTCAAAAACTTCCGTATGATTGCAACTTTGTCTAAAACCAAAACTGCTTGATATTCGCCTTCTTTGGTGAGGAAAACCAGCCTGCCGGCGTCCCGATATATCATCCTTTTCTGTTCCAGGTTCTTCATTGCTATACAGGAGCTTGCTTTTGTGACATTGAGTTTAGCCGCAATATCCGAAATACGCACTCCCCCTCCTTCGGGGAACAGCTCGTAAACTGCTTTTAAATAATGCTCTTTGGAAATAGTAAGCTTCCCCATGAATATCTCCACAATTGTTTGGCCGTTTACCTTTTAACCGGCTATTTTTTGAAAGTTGATAAAGGTTTGAAGCTGCGCTTACCTTTTCAAGGATTGTTTAAAACAAACAACGCCATATAATTTGTCCCCCAATCCGCATAATCAATTTTTTTAAAGCCGTACTCCCCAAGACCCTTTTCAAGCTCTTCAGGTGATATACGCATATGCAAAGGAGGCCCATGAAAGGTGTTTTCTTTTTTGCACTCAATAATTGCCAGCTTCCCAAGGAACTTGATGGTTCTCTTAAGTTCAGCAAATAATTTCGTTTGTGCCAGAGAAAAGTCCAGCGTATGAAGAACCGTTGCAATCAGACAAGCGTCTATACTTTTATCCGGGATATTGATTCGTTTACGAATATCTGACACCACCGGATGTATATTATGAATTCCCTGCGTGGCGGCTTCTTCGCACACTTTATCCAGCATATCCTGCCAGAGATCCAATGCGTATACGTTCCCGGATTCGCCTACTATTTTAGCGGCATAAAGTGAATAGTCTCCGGCTCCGCAGCCTAAATCCAAAAGTGTATCGCCTTCATTTAAAGCAAGCTTTTCAAACACAAGTCCGGCGTCCTGCATATAAAAGCTGCTCGGCCCACGCCGAAAACGGTTCCTTTGGCAATTATGTCCCTGGCCGTGCCCATATCTGCAAACATTATTGTTATCCATACGCCCCACTCCTTTTCAAAGATAGTACATAAATGATTCAACCTTTATTTTGTCATTCTCATTTTTATTTCCGTCAAAGGTGAGATTTAAGGCAGGCTTCGTTTGCTCGTCCTCAAAACCTTTTTGCAGCATGCCAAGTACGATTCCCGTGTTTTCATACATGGAAGCGGCGGTGATAACGCCGTCGATATTCGGCAGGCCGCAAAGCTGCTTGGCCTGTCTGTATCTTCCGTGAGCGCCTGAGTAGAAGCCCAATGTTTTGTCCGCAATCCGTACAAGGGTATCCGTATCTGCTGCAAATGCACCCCAACCTGACAATGCGTTTGAAATAGCTGCGATATTTTCCTTTAAATGCTCCAGTCTTTTTTCAGCCGGTTCCGGATTTTCAACGTGATTCTGATTGGCATAGTCATGCCACATCATCCACATGGCCTCGCTGAAAGGACTGTATACAACACGGTGGCCTTTGCTCTCAAGCTCTTTGAAAATACCGCTGTTTAACAACTCGTCAAACAGGATATTGAATTCTCCGACCGCCAGGACCTTTTTAGCAAAGCTTGCTCCGGAGAGTTCTTTTGATATTTCCTGCGCAACCAGTTTCAATTGCTTTATGTCAAGCCGTTCATTTCTGATCAATTCGATAATCGTGTTCAGATGATTTCCCCGCGACTTATACGGCGCATTCCAGACGATATCCCCGGCAAGCAAGCACAGGCTGATTGCGTTGAAGACCTTTTCATCTCCGAAAAGAATATCCTCCCAGAAGGGGGATAGGACACCCGCATTCGCAAAACCTTCTTCGTCAAGCTTTGTTCTGAGCAGGCGGCTGTATTGACCGTCCGTTTCCGTTCCCTCGTTTTGGGGAATAAGGAAAACCATGTTATCCGCCTCTTGTTTGACGATTTCGTTCAGCTCTTTGAAAATGCCGCCCAACAAAGCCGTAAGAGAAAAATATTCTTCGGTTATCGTAAACTTGCGGCCGATTTCAATGGAAGCCCTGGTCGAGGCGGGCAGCGACTTCGCCTTGATTCCTTTTTTCAATAGAATTTCTTTGAAGATTGCGGAATAAGGGTAGAGATAAGGCAAATAAACAATTGATTTGCTATCGATATCGCCGAGACTTTTCTTTATATTTGCCTCATTATGAACCATTTTACTGACGTAAGTGCTGATTTCGGACGCCTGCTTAGCCTTGATGTTTTTCAAACTGTTAATAAAGGCTTCCACCCGGGTAATGATGCCAACGCTTGAGGAATGTTCATCTATTTCTATATGCAGATAAGACTTGCCGCTCATGGCCTCCCTGAAATAGTGCGAAAGAATAGAATCCGGGCCGCAGCCATGATGGGTAAGAAAAATCGCGTACAGGTTAGGATGTTTGCGAATGAGCTGCGCAGGCTCCAGAATATGCTGTCCAAACGGCCAGAACATATTGGGATGTTCTTTGGATATATTCCCTTCCGGCAAAGCATAGAAAGGAATGACTTTATAACCCATCTCGGCAAGCTTTTCCGGTATTCCCATGTTGAGCACCGGATCGGCAACACCGTATATTTTTGAGATCATGACAAACACCTTTTCATCAGGCTTGAGTTGACTCATCACTCTTTTGCTGTCTTCGTTCATACGCTCCTCAAGGCGCAGAAGAGCGGACATTCCTTTTTGTAACGCTTGAGCGGTTTGTTCGGGCGTTTTTTCAAGCTGCTGCCCAATCCCCAAAAAGCTTTTCATCAAATGATCCCTGCCCATATGAAACGCCATGGTGGGAGACAGAAGGCTGATCCCCTTTTTATCAAGCTCCATGGCCTGATTCATAACCTTAAAAGCAAGCTGCATGTACGCACAGCCGTAATTTTTCCGGCTGGCTGAGCCCGGATGATCTACGGTCACCAGATCGGGGAAGAAGATATAATCAACCTCTTTGCTCATCAGCTCGGCCACATGTCCGGTTATCAGCTTTATGGGATAGCAGGTTTCATCCAAAGCGTAATGCTGGCCAAGCGCTATTGTGCTTTCGCTTGTCGGATCAGATAAAATAACATTAAAACCCAGTTCCTTAAAGAATGCGTTAAACATGGAAAACATTCCATAGGTAAAGAGTGCCCTGGGTATGCCCACCGTCTTTTTTGCGGAGGTCTCTGGAAGGTAATCTTTAAATACAAGTTTTCTTACCGTTTCATTGTAAGAGGCTTCATTGTCACTTGCCGATTTTTTCTCCATGCTTACAGCGGATAAATCATTCACTGTAAGATCAAACCCTTTGAAAGAGCTCCTTCGTCCACTCATTTCTTCCTTTGTCATAATGGCGGCGCCATAGGCTCCGGTCACGCTGAAAAACGGCGGGACAATAATTTCCTTACCGGTAACAGCTCTGAAGGCGTTGACAACCCCTTGATTATAGGCGAGCCCACCCTGAAAAAAGATTTTGTTTCCGATTCGCTTCTGTCCCACAACTCTGTAAAGATAGTTCCTGACAATCGAATAGCACAGTCCGGAAACAATATCATCAAGTTCTTTGCCCTGGGATAAGCAGGAGGCGATGCTTGTTTCAATAAAAACGGTGCATCTTTCCCCAAGGTTTATCGGGTTCGCGCTTGCAAGGGCGATATCTCCGAACGCTTCAATCGGTATACTGAATTTTTTTGCTTGTTCCTCAATAAACGATCCGGTGCCCGCCGCGCAGATCTTATTCATCTGGAAGTCTACGACAGCGCCCTTTTCCAGGCTGATAAACTTTGAATCCTGACCGCCGATTTCAAATATGGTATCCACATCGCCGTTAATTCTTACTGCCGCTTTTGCCTGCGACGTAATTTCATCAAGGATCACATCAGCGCCGACCATTCTTCCAATCAAATATCTGCCGGAACCGGTTGTGCCGACGCCGACGATGTTAATCCTGTCTCCGAATTCATTTCTTATTTCCCTAAACCCCTTCAGAACGGCGTCAACAGGATTACCCAATGTCCTCAGGTACTTATAGAAAATAATTTCCTTTTCTTTATCTAGCAAAACAAGATTGGTACTGGTTGACCCGATATCTACTCCCAGATAGCAATCTATAACATCCGTTTGCACGGCAGCGTCTTGGCATTCATACTTTCCCAGGCTGTCTCCATTTCCATATCCGGCAAGCGCCGGAAGCTTTATCTCGTCCTCGCCGTTTTTCAGAATTTCTACGGCCTGCTCGATGACGGAAAACAGCTCGTTCATATTAACAGACAAATTGTTTTGCTTTGCCATAACAGCCGCGCCCAAAGCGCCGACGCACCCCAAATTTTGCGGGATGACCAGATCCTCATCGGAAAGGTCCAGAACATCCTTTAACGCGGTAATAATTCCCCCATTATGAGCAACGCCGCCGGAAAACAAAACCGGTTTTGCAACGGGAAGCTTTTTCATTACCGTGCCCTTATAGTTGCGGACGAGGGCATACGCCAGTCCCAACAAAATATCCGGGACCGGAACGCCTTCCTGCTGATGGTGCGTAATGTCTGTTTTTGCGAACACACTGCAGCGGCCCGCAATTCTCGGGATTGATTTTGCTTTTTCGGCAAGCTTGGTATAATCCGCAAGCTTTAAATCCAGCCTTGACATCTGTTCCTCCAAAAAGGAGCCGGTTCCGGAAGAACAATTGGAATTCATGGATATCTCAATGCGGGATTTGTCGCTGCCGCTCAAGCCGGAAATAAAGCTTGCGTTTTCTCCGCCGATATCGATGATCGAGCCGATTGCTCTGTTTTCCGCAAGGCCTCCTTCAACAGCAGCCGCGACATCGTTTACGGCTGCAATTACGCTGTTTGCGCTTAAGAATTTGCTCCCGCTGCCGGTCACGGCCCCATATTGAATTTGCCGGGTGTCAAATGAACCGCACATTTCGTGAAGGACGCTTTTAAGCGTGTCCTTCATCCTGCCTTTGTGCATTTGATACCGGCTGAAACATATATCATTATTTTCGTCCGTCAGCATTACCTTTACAGACGAATAGCCCACATCAATTCCAACGCTGTACATTATTTTTCCTCCAAATCTTTCCTGATTTCTTCTTTTGCGCATTCTTTGCATATTCCAAAAAATTGCACCTTGTGATCCCTTACGGTGAACCCCATTTCTAATAACAGCTTCTTTTCAATAGTCTCCAACATGTCTTCTTCCACATCCATGACCCCACTGCAGATCTCGCAAACAAGATGGTGATGCCGGTGCTTTTCCTGAGCATCTATTATCTGAAACCGCATACAGCCATCGCCCAGCAATATGTGATGCACAAGCCCGAGCTTCTCGAACAACTGTAAATTACGGTAAACTGTTGCAAGCCCGATACTCGAAAAGTTTTTTCTCACTTCGTCAAAAATTTCTTCTGTACATAAATGCCGCCCTTTCGTAGCTTCAATTATTTCGAGTAAAGCCTGACGCTGCGCTGTGAGCTTATATCCGGACGAACGGAGCACGCTTTCAAATTCAATTGTATTTGCGACCATATGTATCACCCGTATCAATGCAAGAGTCTTAACGGAGTAAACAAAGAAAGTGATTATCATTTGCTTTTCCATTTTATCTTAGTATAATAGAATCAGAAAAAGAGTATCTGGAGATACTTTTTTAGAAGTATTTTCCTTGAGTGAGGTTAACGTGAACAGGAAATTATCTGTACTAAAAAAATGTACTTTATTTAAAAATAAAGAACCTGACGAAATTGAGAATTTACTTTCAAATATCAATTTCAGGACAGACAATTTTGTTGAGAATGACGTGATTTTTTCACCTGTTCAAAACGCCGACAAAATGGGAATCGTGTTATCGGGTGCAGCCGACGTTCAAAAGCTTTTCCCAACAGGTAAGGTCGTTATTATTGAGAGAAAAAGGAATGCCGATATGATTGCCGAGGCGTCCATGTTTTCCAGGCTTGATTATTATTCGGATACTATTGTCGCCTGTAAACCTTGCGAAATCATGCTTATCACAAAAAATGACCTTCTCACCTTATTCAGCCTTGACCATACTGTTCTTCTCAATTATTTGGAACATGTCTCCAATTCAACGCTGGTTTTGAAGAATAAAATAGGAATCCTTTCGCTGGATTCCATTCGGGCAAAAATAGCGGGCTATTTGATTTATGATTACAAAATGAACGGTTCGCATGTGATATCACTGCCTTTTTCAAAGAAGGAGTGGGCCGAGTATATGGATGTTTCAAGGACTTCGCTTTCCAGAGAATTACGGGGGCTGGAGTTTGAAGGCATTCTGTCTTTTGATAAACGGACAATTGTAATCAAAGAGCTGAACCGGCTGGAGAAAATCCTCTCATTATAAACAATCTGCATGCTTTGATTGGTTTTTATGAAGGCAATGCATTTTCGGATTGAAAGTTTCTGATAATTTCGTTTCTTGTATCAATCAAATCTGCATCAGTCAGATTTCTTTTGCATTTCGGTTTTTCCAAACGGAATTCTCTGCGTACCTTTGCTGGCCGATCGGAAAGCAGAAGGACTCTGTCGCCGAGCAGAAGCACTTCGTCAATTTCGTGCGTGACAAATATGATGGTTTTTTTCGTGCTGTCCCATAGCGTGAGCAGATGGCGAATCATGCCGATCCTCAAATTGTAATCAAGCGACTTAAAAGGCTCGTCCATAAGCAACAGGTCGGCTTCATAATTAAAAGCTCTTGCTATGGAACACCGCTGCCGCATCCCGCCGCTTAATTCGGAAGGGTAAAATCCTTCAAAGCCTTTCAGGCCCACTTTTTGGATCAACTCCATGATGTATTCATGAGAGCTTTTTTTATTTACTATCCGGATGTTCTGATATACGTCTTTCCAAGGCAGGAGCCTATCCTCCTGAAAAACGTAGCTTGTATTCTGACTTTGGTTGATCACTTGGCCACAGGAAGGTTCAATAAGCCCCGACATGATATTTAGCATAGTTGACTTTCCACAGCCCGAAGGCCCTATGATACACACGATTTCTTCTCTGTTTGCGTCAAAGGACAAATTATTCAATACACCGATATTGTCAAAGCTTTTTTCGATATTTGAGAACCTAAGTATTGTGTTATTTGTCATAGCTTTTTCTCCGTTTTGGTTTAAATTCAAAAATTTTTGCGGTTATCTTCTGAAACAGAAAGCAAAGCACAATGACAACAATTCCCCATGCAAATACCATGTGTGTTTCAAGGTTCATTCTGGCGTCTGTAATTTGTGCGCCCAACCCGGTACTGGCGCTCAGCACTTCACCCATTACAACCAGTTTCCAGCCAAAGCTGAATACTGTAATTAAGCCTGCTTTAAAGTAGGCGCTTAATGAAGGCAGTATGATTTCTCTGATCGTTTCAGTCGGGGAGAACTTAAAAGCCTTTCCCATTTCAATCAGTCTGGGGTCTATGTTTTCAAACCCTTCCTTAATGGTTACGGCCATAACAGGCGCGCTTCCGATAAACACGATAAATATCGTTGCCCTACCATTAAGGCCAAACCAGATCATGGCAAGCGTCATATACAAGATTGGGGGAACTGCCTGAATAAGATAAACAATGGGTTCAAACAGGTTTTTTAGTTTTTGATTGGCACCCATTATGATCCCCAATAGGCTGCCTGCTATTATAGATGTGAGCAGCGCAATAACAAGTCTTTGCAGTGTAACGACTGTTTCCGACCAAAAGCTACCGCTTTGGATGATTCTATACAGAGATTGAAAAGTCAAGGTGGGGCCTGGAAGAACCACTGGCGGATAAATCATGGATAAGATCTGCCAAATCAGCAGTACTAAGGCGAAAATAAGTATGAGCCCGACATCTCTTTTTTTCTTGTCACGATTTATAAAATTTTTTATTTTTATACCTCCGCATGTGTGAATTAGCAGATAACAAACGAAAGTTTCCCTTCGTTTTAATAATCAAATCTGCAAGAGAGGCCCGGAGGCCCTTCGACTAATTCCCCCTATAATAAAAGCTCTCTTTAGGAAGCATACTGCCAATGCTCTCGGGCTTCAGTTTTAATAGGACATTATAATACTGCTCTGTATCACTTTTAGCGTCGGCGGCTGATTTGTAATCAAAACAGAAACCCGGCATAGCCGCAGCAATCAACTCCGCGTCAGCCTTCAAATACGTGTTTGCAAGAACGCCTGCCTCTGTCGAATTTCCTGCCGTCCACTCGATTGCCTCCGCAAATTTTGAGTTAAACTTAGCGATCAACTCTTCGTTTCCACTGATGTATTCTGAGTTTGCCACCATACAATTGGCAGGCATGGTGTACTCTTTTCCTTGCGTTGACTTCCATTCCTCCGAGAGTTCCGAGATAACCTTGTAGCCTTCAATCTTCTTTGTGTTTGAGGTGACATACGGCTGCACATCAATGGCGTATTTTATGGTTCCCGCCGACAACAACTGCGCGATCTCCGTATGGTTTGAATATACGATTTCAACATCTTCCCCGATGACCAGATCATGCAGATCCAAAAAATACTGTGTCAAAACATCCGGAATAGAGCCTTTAGACGGGACATAAAGTTCCTTTCCCTCAAGATCTTCCCAGCTATTACAATCGGGATCGGTTGTACTCAAATACATCCCGCCCCAGTTGCATACATTGACCAGTTCAACGCTTATCCCTTTATTGTAAAGATTAGCCGCGGTATGCACAGGAACGATCAAAGCTCCGTAATCTCCGCTGGACGCCAGGGACATCATCGCCTCCATGTCGCTGTAAAGCTGGAGATCAATCTGGACGCCATCTCCCATACAATTGCTTTCAATCATTCTGAAAATCGGGATTGAAGCGGGCGATTTAGGGGCTACTACAGTAATAACTGATTGCTTGACCGGGTCATTGTTTTTGTTTTCCGCATCCTGCTGATTTGCGGTTTGTCCGCAGCCGGCCAGCAAGCCTAAACATAACATCAGTACTAAAACGAAAGATTTCTTCATTTATTTTCCTCCTTACAATTGATGTTGACTTTCATTTTCAATTAAGATACATTCAACATGGTAATATATCTCACAGGAAAACCGTGTATCTGTGGATACACCGATAAAATATAAGAGGGCTAAGTGAAGGATATGATAAAGGCCTTAAGCCGCTGCGTATTATTTGACGGCATAAGCGGCATGGAAATCGAGCGAATTTTATCTGCAACAGAATTCCAAATTAGAGAATTTGATAAAAACGAATTTATTTGCCGCACAGATCAGCACTCAGTTTATGTCGGCATAATCATCAGCGGATGCGTTGAAGTACAAAAAGTTTTTCCATCCGGCAATACTGTTTGCATATTTTATAAAAATAAGGGAGACATGTTTGGCGGAGCGGTTGTATTTTCCAACTCCGCCGTTTTCCCTTGCGATGTTTTTTCAAGAAAGAAAAGCAAAATTTTGTTCTTGCATAAGCAGTCCATTTTTGAATTGTGTAAAATGCCTTTCTTTGCAGAAAATCTATTGAATCTTTTCGCAAATGGAATTTTATGTTACGAAAAAAGATTGGAATTGTTTTCCTATTCCTCAATTCAAAAGAAAATAGCATTTTATCTCCTAAATGAACAAAGAATACCGGGGTATAGTTTGATTCATCTGCCATTTACAAAAAAAACATGGGCGGAATACCTGAACGTATCCCGCCCTTCACTATGCAGAGAATTAAAAAAGCTTTGCAACGATAACATAATAAAAATGAATGGAGATAAAATTTCTATTATCAACGAGGAAGCGCTTGGGCATTTACTTCAGCTCTAAAACAAAGCAGCTACGAATTCTTATCTAGGCAATTTCTGCATTCCCCAAAGAATTTAAGGATATGATCATTGATCTTAAAACCATAGCTTCGGTATATTTGCTGCTCCAAGTTATTCAATAAATCGCCTTTGATATCTGTCACGGACCCACACTTGGAACAGATTAGATGATGGTGGGCATGTTCTTCTTCATGATCACAAAGCTCATATCTGGTAAAACCGTCGTTTAAATCCATTTTTCTTACTATTTTCATTTTTTCCAGTATCAACAGCGTCCGGTAAACAGTGGATTGCCCCATCTTGATTTTCTTCTGTTTGAGATATTCACATATATCGTCACTGCTTAAGTGTAAGTCGGGATGTTCCGATAATACGTCCAAGACCAGCTGACGCTGGTCTGTGTATTTGTATCCGAACCGATGGAATTTTTCTTTAAGACTTAATATCTCAAGTTCATTATTCATGATAATACCCCTTAGACACCCATGCCGCCAGGGCGGCACCATCAGAGGATGAAAATAGTATTTTCAGGATAGAGTCTTTACTGTAACCGAAAATGAATGTCAACTTCATTATACTTTGAAATAAATTAATCATTCAACCAATATATTGTTCCTTTGAGGTTACTGCACCAGCCGTAGTAAGTCTACTGCCGTAGAAGGAGCTGCGTATCATACAAGTCGTTTATCAAAGATGTTGTGGGTTAGATATTCATAAGAAATTAGGGGTGCAAACTAGATATTTTAGTAAGAGTATTATTGAAAGTATTTGGGCCTATTGAAAATAGGTTTGGAAGGACGTTTTTTGTCCTTCGCAAATCAGTTAAAGATTATTTTTCAGGGTAGATATAAAAAACTACATAGTGTATCATATCGCATCGTTTAGCTTTCGTTGGGTGACTTGTAAAATGATATAGGGTGATATGATAATGCGTAACGAAGGTAAATACGACTTTTCGGCTTTCGGGCAGGCTATAAAAGAAGCGCGGGAAAGCAAAGGCTGGACACGGGAACGGTTGGCGCAAGAAGTAGGACTTGCGCCCCGTTATCTTATGTCCATTGAAAACAAAGGACAGCATCCGAGCTTTCCAGGTATTCTATGAGCTTGTCACCTTGTTTCACATATCGGTAGACCAATTCTTTTTTCCGGATACCGGCGCGGAAAAGACAACGCGCCGCCGCCAGCTTGAAAGTCAGCTTGACGGATTAGAGGAAGCGGATTTAATTATCATGGCGGCTACCGCAAAGGGAATACAAGAAGCCAAAGAAACGGGGGAGTAAAATCTCCCGCTTTCTTTTTAAAAATATGTATGAAACGCCGTAACCTTATAGATTGCGGCGTTTTTTCTTCCATTAGCGGGTATTTTGAAATCTATTTCGCTTTTCTGCCACGGGTATTGCGCCTAATGCAATCGCATCATAATTTGCTTTATCTTTACAGAAGTCAGGTATACTTTTTTTTTCCGCCATAGAAGAATAGTTTCCGGCACTCACAATAATGTGATCTAAGACTTTGATCTCTAAAGGATGGAAAATATCCACAATCCTCTGGGTTAATGCTTGATCTTCCGGGGAAAAGTTCCGGGAGCCTCCGGGATGGTTATGGGCCAGAATGACCGCATTGCAATCACAGGCCAAGGCGTATTTTAAGATTTCCCTCGGATAAACGGCTGTCTGCCCAACACTCCCTTCCGACATGGTTTTTATTTCGATTGCGTTATTGCCCCTGTCTAAAAAAGCGACCATAAATCGTTCTTTATCCTTCATCCCGCTTAAGAGGGCGTAAAAATATTGGCCCGCCGCGGTTGATGAATTGAAGGTAATTTTTTCATTGCTCTCATAGATTTTCAAAAGGTTGTAGGAGGCAATGAACTCGTTGAGCAGTCCGATCTTTTCGAGCTGCTTTTCATTTGGTTCCATAATGCGGGGATGCTCCAAGATGTTAAAGGGGTTGTTTTGTTTTACATACCGCTGAACCTTTTTGTAGGGCAGACCCGTTAAGGTTGTCAGCCCTTTTAGAAATTTCTCGGTATGGCGTGTGTCTGGCCTCATATTATATCCGCCCCCTTTTGTCATCTAATATCTCAATCAGGACCTGTATACTTTGCAGCTTCCCGGAAGTCTCAGGGGCTAAGTCCGCCGATTCAAGATGCCGAAAAAAATTTCTGATTCCCATGCGCTGAAAGCATTTCTGAATTTTTTCTTTGGTATCCCCGTCCAAGTCAAGCAATTCAGCCAGTAAACCCGCGCACTTTCTATATTCCGACTCTCTTAATGTTTTTAAATCCATTCTTTCTTCCACCTTTCGTATAATTTAACACTAATAAAAAGCACGATGGCGTGACAGCCAATCAATCGGTATCACACCTCCGTTATCTTTTGGATGGTCGTCAACAATTTTTTAATCAGCCAAATCCTTACCATGCCGCCGTATAATTAGAGAAGTACAGCAGGGGGTCAACCCTGGTGCCGCCGATATAAACCTCAAAGTGCAAATGCGGACCCGTGGATAATCCCGTGCTGCCCACGAAGCCTATGGTCTGGCCCTGCGTCACCGTTTGTCCGACACCGGCGCTCATTTGGCTCATGTGGGCGTAAAGGGTCATATTGCCGTTGCCGTGGTCGATGATGAGATAGTTTCCGTAGCCGCCCGCGTCGTAAGCTGCGGTTGTGACCACGCCGTCCGCGGCAGCCAGTACCGCCGTTCCGTATCCCGCCCCGATGTCAATGCCGCTGTGGGTTTTGTAGACTCCCAGGATGGGGTGCAGCCTGGTGCCAAAAAAGGAAGTTACATAGTCACTGGCGGCGCTGGGCCAGATATAAAAGCCCTCCGCGACAACCTCCGTCCCGTCCCCCAGGTGTCTCAAACCCGTGATCAGGGCTATAAAATACTGGTCATAGTCGCCGCTCAGAAGGTCCTCCAGTACTTCCTTCTGGTCGTCGTTAAAGCGGTAGATTTCCGCCTGCTCCCCTGCGGTTCGCTGGGTGATGACGATATGCAGAACGCGCTCATACCATGTTTCCCCGTCGCTGTCGGTATGCGCCACGGTTTCTGTCCAGTGGTCAATTTCCGTCATATCCCAAAACACTTCCCGGATGAGGTCAACACGGGCCTGGTCAATGGTGACGACATCCATGCCGTCTTCGGCCAGGGCAGTTTTGACGGCGAACACGGCCAGAATGTCTATCCAGATATTGCCCCGGCTGCCTCCGGTGCCCACGTATTGAACATCCAGCGTGTCCCAGGTGTTGTCGTTTTTGATGTCTTCTATCCGCTGGTTGTATTCCTCGTTCACTTCCTGTATCACCACGGAAACGGGCGTTACCCCCGCGTCCTTGTTCTCGTCGGAAAAGAGAACGCCAAAGGGAGACGATAACAAGGCGGCCACGGCGATAATAATCAGGAATAGGGCAAGGACAGCCCCGCCTGAGCCCACCAGGGCAATCAATCCCTTGGTCAGCACGGCGGCGGCTTTGACGGTCAGTTTTGCCATATGAATCGTAAATTTGGCGGTGGCCCTTGCCGTCTGCGCCGCCCGTTGCGCTGCTTTAGCGGTGGTCCGCGCGGTTTGGGCGGCGGTTTTGGCCGCCGCCTGAGAGGCTTTGGCACCGGTCTTGGCGGTTTGCCCAGCGGTCTTGACCGATTTTTGCGCTGTTTTAATGGTGTCCCTGGCAGTTTCCTTGACCGTTTTGCTGCCGGACCGGGCAGATGGCCGGACGGTGCTGCCGATGCCACGGATGCCGGTTGGGGCGGTATACCGTGCTGTACTTCCGCCTGATCTGAACACGGGACTTGGGATGGTCTGGACGGTTTTGGTTTCCGCCGCCTGAATTTCTCTGTTTAGGGTAAACCGCGCCTTGGCCCGACTCTGAACAAACCGGCGCTTTGCCAATTCGTTGGGCTTGGCCAGGGTATATTTTCGTTTACCTCTTTCCGTCACTTTAAATGGGACGGCTTTTCGCCGGGCCGCTGGCTTGGCCTGCGCGGGAGATTGGGGCTGTGCAGGTGCTTTTCCGGCCTTGGGCGAGACAGCTTGCCTTCCTTGGGAAACGGCGCTCCGGCGTGTTTGGGGACGCCCGGTTTCGGAAGGGGAGGAGTTCTGCTCTGTAGCATGGCCGTCGGCAGCATCGGCGTGATGGCTGTCCGAGGGAGAATTGCGGCGTTCCTTGATTTTTTGAACCGCCTTTTGGCCCTGACGCCCTATCGTGTGAACAGCTTCATTGCCGACCGTTTCCGCGCTTTCCTTTACCTTATCCCCGGCATCCGCCACATAGCTGTCGTCTTCCGGTCGCTGCGTCCGCTCGGCCTGATTCTTGGTGCGGATAAAGGTGTTTTTCGCCCTGCGGGTCACATCAAGGCTTTTGTCCAGCGCCTTAATGTCTTTGACGGTGGCTTTGGTTTTGATGTCTTTCAACGCGCCCAACCTCCTTCCGGGGTTTACTGACTACCGCGCCTTTGCAAAAATATGGGGCGCGGTGCGTTCCAAGCTTCGGCAATATTCGGGATAACGCAGCCGGATGGCTTCAAAAAAGTAGGGGGCAAAGCCACAGTCAAACAGTTCGTAAGGCGTGAAACGGTTTTCCTTTCCTTCCTCCGTCCAGCCATTCCAGAGGTTGAAGGCCAGACGGCACAGGCGGCGGGTTCCGCCCGTCTGCCACGCCGCCGCAAGGCCCTCCGATTTGATGCCGCCCTCCTGGAAATCAAAGAGGGCATGGATATTGCGCCTCGTTTCCGCGCAGATGCCCATTGCGTAAAAAAACGCCCGGTGGTAGGTGTCATTATTGCGGGTTTTGGTCAGCATCTCGCTAAAAAAAGCCTTGTGTTCCCTGCCTGCAAACAAGATGGGTTCCATTTTGTTTTCCTCCTTCAAAGTAAATGAACGGCTGGCCGGAAAATTACGGCCAGCCGTTGGTGCTTGGCGGCTTGATTCAGCCTTGGGCCTGTTCGCCCGGCTTTTTATGCAAAGCTATCCATAACCGGCCAAATGAAAAGTTATAGGTTATGGAAAGAGAATCTGCCAACGGCTGATATTCAGGCGTTGGCAGAACAAAACTCTTTCGATTATTTTTTATCACAACGAATATAGCCTCCTTGTTTTTTCTTTGAAAAGAGTTGCTTTTTCGCTTATAAGGCGCGGAGCACTTTACAATGGCAAACATTTAGCAAAAATATTATGAAAAGAGATGTGAAATGAATATATGAAAAGTAGCCTTTCCACATTAAAACTTTCCATAAGAGCTTACTTTTCATTTGGCTTGGTGGTCATCAGGTTATAGAGCTTGGTGTTGCGCGGGAATTGGTCGGTGAAGGGCACCAGGGAGCTGCCTACTTTAATAAGGCCGTTGCCCGCGTCCACGTTGGTAATGTAGGAAAGCTGGAGGTCGGAAATGTTCAGGAGCTTGGCCAACTCCATGCGGTCGGTGCTGGCCTGGTTGAGCATGACAATGAATTCGCTGTTGGCCAGCATGGTCCGGGCCGTGTGGCTCTGTAAAAGATCGTCCACGTTCTGGGTAATGCCGGTGCAAAAAGCGCCGTACTTCCTGACGCGCTTCCAGAGGGTGAACAGGAAGTTGGCGCTGTATTCATGCTGAAAGAGCAAGTAGATTTCATCAATAATAATGAAGGTGTTTTTGCCCTTGGCCCGGTTTTGGGTGATGCGGTTCAGGATGCTGTCCAATACCACCAGCATCCCGATGGGCAGCAATTGCTTGCCTAAATCCAGAATGTCGTAGCAGATCAGGCGGCTAGTCACGTCCACATTGGTGGGCTTGGCAAAGGTGTTCAGACTGCCGGAGGTAAAAAGCTCTATCGCCAAAGCGATTTCCTGGGCCTCCGGCTCCGCCTGCTTTAAAAGCTCCCCGTGGAAGTCCTGCAAGGTGGGCGTTTTCCCCTTGAAATTGCTTTGCAGGTATTTTCGGTAGATATTGGCGGTGCAGCGGTCGATCAGGGATTTCTGCTTCGCCCCCAGATTCTGGCCGCCGATGAGCTGCTCGCACAGGGACAGGACGAACTCCGATTTCAGGATGACCGGGTTAGCGCCGTCGCCGTAGTCCTTGCTCATATCCATCGCGTTGATGTGGTTTTTCGAGGTGGCGGAAATATGGATGATCTCGCCGCCCATTGCTTTGACAAGGGAGGAATACTCCCTTTCCGGGTCGATCAGGATGATGTCGTCGTCACCGGCCAGCATCTGGTTGACGATTTCCCGCTTGGCCGTGAAGGATTTGCCGGAGCCGGATACGCCTAAAATAAAGCTGTTTCCGTTGAGCAGCAGCTTGCGGTTAGCGATAATCATATTTTTGGAGATCACATTCTGTCCATAGTAAATGCCGCCGCTATGGGCGATTTCCTGCGCCCGAAAAGGGATTAACACCGCCGTGCTTTCGGTGGTTAGGGTCCGGATAGCGTGAATTTTGCGCAGGCCGTAGGGTAGCACCGTGTTCAGGCCGTCCATCTGCTGCCAGGTCAGGGGGGAGAATTGGCACAGGTGCTTTCTGGCCGTGGTCAGCAGGGTTTCCGTGTCGCTGTCAAGCTGCTCCTTGCTGTCCGCGATATGCACCATTGTCAAAACGGCGAACATCATGCGCTGGTCGCGGGTGGTCAGGTCGTCCAGAAATTCTTTGCTCTCTTTCCTTTGCTGTTCCATATCGTAGGGCACCACGGCGGAAAAGTTGTTGTTTTGGTTCTGCCGCCGCTGCCAGTTGGTGATGTTGGTCTCCACGCCCAGCAACCGGTTTTCAACCTCCCGCACAGCCTCGTCCGTGGGGATGGGGATGATGTCCAAGGACAGCATCATGCTGCGGTTTAAGTCGCACAGCTCGGTCACCATGCTGTCCTTGATGAAGCTGGCGTACTCCCGCAGGAAGATGACGCGCCCGAACCTGTCGCCCATGCGAAAATAATCGCGTTCAAATTCCAGGGTGTCGGGGCAGATGTAGTCTTTGAAATCATGCCCCTTGCGCATGGTTTCGGACAGGTCGAAACGGAAAAACGTTTCCTCGCCGGAGCGGAAAAAGTCGTGCAGGATTCTCAGGCGGTCGGTGGCGTCCAGCTCCACGCATTTGGAGCCCAGGTGGGAAAAATGGGTGATGAGGTCGGTATCAATGCGGGAAAAGTAGTTCCGCGCTTCCTCAATGTTCTTTTTTGCCACCGACACGGTGACGTATTTGTCCTGCACGATGCTGTTCGCGCCGGTGGCCTTCTCTAAAAGCATCCGGTTGTATTCCCGGCGGTACTCGTCCAGCCCGTCCTCCCGAAGGGGGATCAGAATGGAGTTTTCAAAGTCCGTCTTGTTCAGGCGGCGGTTGTTGATGGTGATCTTGGTGGTCGCCCCGCTGTCAAAGGAATTCAAAAGCTCCGAATAGGACAGAAACATGGCTTCCTTGTCCTCCTTGGAGGCCACGGCGTAATTGATGTCCGCAAAGCGAAAGGTCCGGGAAAACTTGTTCCCTACCTGAAAAATCCCCTCCGGCCAGATGGTGCGAATGGGGATGGCCTGCTGCACGCCCTTGGGGACGACAAACCTTTCCTTGTCCTGCTTCATGATTTTTTGCAGGGTTTTAATCATGGTGTTTCCAAGCCTCCTTTTCGCGTTTTTCCAGGGTGGGCTTCAGGGCTTCGTAATAGATGTTGGTCGGATGAAAGGTCAGGCGCTTGGGCAGGAGAAACTCCGACTTGATGTAGGCCCACAAAAACTGCTCCGCCGTCATGCCGTGATAACTGATAAAGCCCAGGGCGGCAAAGGGGGCGGCCCCCAAAATGCACATCCAGCTTACGGTTTCCGTGCCGAAGAAGCCGCGCAGGCCGAAGTAGATGCCGATGGCCACGATGACGGCCAGGACAGAAAAAATGAACTGCCGCATGGACAGTCCAAAAAACAAGCTCTCGGTATAGTCCCGGATTTCCCGGTTGATCTTGACTTCCAAATATCATCACCTCCACAAAAAATAGCGCTTCTTTCACGAAGCGCTAGCAGATTGGTTGTCTTATCGTTCCTGTTGTTTTTCCTGTGCCGTTCTTCCTCCTTGATTATCTTAACTACCAAGGCATCAACCTTGCGGTTCTGCGCCATAAATGCCTCATCCTGATTGAGGGGGATACCTTTTTCCCAGGCTTCATCGGCAAGCCTGTTGAGTTTTTCCTTCTCTATTTTCAGCTTTTCATTTAAATCGAGCTTTTTCATATCAACCTCTTTCATAGCGATAACTTTTTACACTTGCGCCGCGTGATATAATGGAAATATACGGTTTATGTGGAAAGGAGTGACCATTACGGCAGCCGCGGCCCTTATTTCTCTTTGCCTTACGGTAGGACTGCTCATTCTTTCTTTTATCTTCAAAGCGGCAGGAAAGCTCCGGCTGACGATTCCCGTCCTTTGCTTCCTGCTTTTCGGCACCGTGCTGAACAAGTGGGCGGTGGAACATGAGACTTTGGCGTACATCATCCTGTTCTCGTTGCTCGGCCTGGCCGTGTTGAGTTGGATTGTGTCTCTGATAAAGGCGATACGGCGCAAACGGGACGAGAAATACATGGAATATGATGTCGCGTGGCAGATCCGCCGGGCCAGAGAGATGGGCGTACCCCTTGACAAGGTTCGGTTCAACGAGCAGGGGGATTTGCTTGATCCAAGAACGGGGGAACCTGTTGTTTATGGAGAGGGCGTTCAGTTCAAGGATATATAAAGAAGATACCGGATCTCATTTCCGGTATCTTCTTTATGATTCCGCCATTATCACCGCGCCTCAGTATCCCGCTGCGGAGCTTTCGGCTGGTGTTCGCGTACCGTCCTGCCGTCTGACGGCTTGATAAAGTCCAGCCGTCCAGCCGCATAGATGGCGTTATCGGTAAGCTGCCGCTGCCACGCGTCTTGTGACGGGGCCCATTTGAATCCGCTGGCTTTAAGAAGCGCACGTTGGTTATCGTTCGGCCTTTCATCAAAGAAAAGCTGCAAACGGTTCATTTCAGTATTCGCTTCGGCGCGGCCGCCGTTAAATTCCCAGCCCTCAAAACCGCGTGACGCTTCGGCAAGGCTTTGTTGCAGCCGTTTGATTTTGCTGTTGTTGTTTGTAAGGTCGTAAGCGGAAAAGGGCTGCTTTTCCCACGAATAGTGCGTGGTTGCGATTTTCTCGTCCAGCTTTTTTGCCTGCGCTTCAGTAATACCGGGCGCTCCCATGCAAGTGCCGGTCTTGCGCCAATAGGCATTGACCTCTTTCATAGTGGTTTGCGATTCCACACATTTATTCAATTCTTCGGTCAGCTTTTCTGCAGACAGCGGTTCATTGCTCGGTTTTGTTCTTCCGTATGACATTGTGATTTCCTCCGTTCATTCATAATGAGGTGGTTGCGGCTTACCGCTCCGGGGCGGATTTTTTCTTGGCCGACCTGTTTTGCGCTTTGGCGTGTGACTCCATATAATTTTTAACGCCGTCCGGGTCAAACTCTTTAAGGCGTTCCATGTCAAAAGCGATTTTCAAATACTCGTTAAATCCCGAATATCCTTTTTCCGGCAGAAGTGTTCCCAACTGGTTTTTCAAAATAAAACCCAGCAAGCCTTCGTTTTCATCGAATGTCTTAACATAAGCCTCATTTGGTTTTAGCTTGTTTCCAAGATTTACGGTCAGATCAGTAAATGATTCAAACTGTCCACTATTTTTCCACCACAATCCGATATAGAGATTGCCGTTCATTTGATAAGATTGAACATCTATTGCCAGTTTGATAGGACTTTTCCTATACTTTCAATGGAATTGCAGTGTTTTTATATCCAATTTTTAATCCCTTCTTTCTATTACAGTCCCATCATTTCGCGCACCACCCGGTCAGCCATCTTCACCGCGCCGACCAGGATCAGCATGTTGAAAACCAGCTCACCGATATAGCTCCACACCATCGTCACGGCGCTGGCGCTGGCGTCCACCACCGGCGGGGCGGCCGCAAAGACGGAAAAGATAACGCAGGCCAGGACGATGATGGCCCCCTCCAGGCAGACGGCGGCATAGCTTTTGAGGAATGCCTTGCCAATGCTCTGGCTGGGCTCCCCGGCGAACGAGGCCAGCGGCACGGGGGCGATGGCGGTATATAAGAACAATTTAAAAAAACGACCGTATACCGCCAAGATCATGATGAAGGACAGCACCGTAATAAACAGGCTCCCGATGATCGTCACCGCCCACAGGGGGATGCTCGCCAAGAAGCTGCACTCCTCGACGGCCTGCACGATGGCCTGCGGTAAAACAGCTTGGCTTGTGGTGCCGAAACCCGCGCTGCCCATGATGGTGGAGACGATCCCCTGGGCAATGGTAAAGAGTGCCATCATCAGCTCCAGCCCATAGGTCACAACACCTTTTGCCAAAACGAAGCGGATGAATAGCTTTAGGGCGTGTTCCGGCTTTTTCACCTCCGCAAAGCTGCCGCAGGTTTTCACCACGCCGATGACAAAAAACAAGACCAGCAGGGCCAGGCCGATGGCCTGCAACGCGCCGTGGATATCTGCAATGACGTGCCAGATGCCGCCACCTCGGAATTCCGTAGGGGACTGGGTGACAAGCTGCCAGATTTCCGCCAGCTTTTCGTTCCAAGTTCCCAGGGCGTTGTTCAGGTTCTCAATCACCCAGTTGCTGCTTTCCAAATAAACTCACCTCGTTTCCAAGGCAAAGCCCGTGCCTGAAGCACGGGCTTTGCTTTCGTGTCGTTACCGGCATGGTGCGTCTCTGCCGGACTTCTTGTCCCTGATGACGCCATACTTATCATCCACATAGAAATGATTGACAAAGGGGTTGTAGATGGCATGGCACCTGACGCCGCTATATTCGGCAAGATAATCGTTGTCGCCCAGCCGTCCCAGGATAGTAGCTTCCCGCAGTTCGCCGTCCAGAGAATGAATGTGCATGTTTTCCGTGATGGGGAATTTGCTAAACAAATGCAATCAACCTCCTGTGATGAGATTAAGGATTTCCTTGGCAAAGGTGATGATGACGCCGCCCGCCAGGGTGAGAAAGCCGTTGGCCCGCTGGCTTGGGTCGTGGGATTTTAGCGACAGGCCGATCTGCACAATGCCAAAGCCTAAGAGAATCATCCCGATGGCGCGGATCAGCCCGAAGATAAATTCTGACAGGTTATTGACGACTGTCAGAGGGTCGTCAGCCGCGTATGCTGGGACGGCGAAAAGGATCAGCATTAACACCAGCACCCAGCAAATGGCAAAAACCCCTTTGGTTTTTCCAAACATTTTCATAAGAATCGTTCCTCCTGTTTTTATGATGGGGACAGGCTTGCGAGTTCTTCCTCGGAAAGAAGTTCGTAATCGCCGTCTTCCTTTAAAGCCACGGCCTTCCAGTCCAGGGCGTGTTCCGTGGTGCCGTGCCGATAGGATTGGCCGTCGCCGTCAACGGTCAGCTTTAAATTTGGATGTTTGAGAATATCGTACTTGTCGTCCATGACGGCGTGTTCGCCCCGGATGAACAGCAGGGCGTAGCGGTTGTCCAGCATCCGCACTTCGTCGGGGGTGAGAAGCTCCCGGCCCGACAACTGAAAATTAGTGGAATAGCTGCCCTGAGCGCCCTTGCTCTGCCCGTAGGTGTTCAGGTCGATGGTTTCTTTGCCTAAAAGCTCGGACACATACTTGTGGGTGCTTTGCTCGTTGCCGCCCAGATAGAGGAATTCGTCGCAGTTGCCGACGATGGACTCCCAGGTGTCTTTGAACAAGGCTTTAAGCTGGGCCAGGTTTTGCAGGATGATGGAGACGCTGACCTCCCGGCTGCGCATGGTGGAAAGGAGCTTATCGAATTCATCCGGCAGGGCGACGTTAGAAAATTCGTCCATTACGAAATGGACGTGCAGGGGCAGCCTGCCGCCGTAAACATGGTCGGCCAGGTAGTAAAGTTGCTGGAAAAGCTGGGTGTAAAGCATGCCGACGATGAAATTAAAAGACGAATCGTTGTCGGGGATCACGGCAAAGAGGGCCGTCTTTTTCTCCCCCATGGAGGGCAGCGCCATTTCATCCACCGTGGTGATTCCCGCGATGGTGGACAGGTTGAATTTCTCCAGCCGGACACCCAGGCTGATTAAAATGGACTTGGCGGTTTTGCCCGCCGCCAGCTTGAAGATGTTGTACTGCTTGACCGCCAGATGCTCCGGCTCCCGCATGGCCAGCCGCTCAAACAGCTCGTCCAGGGGACTTTGGTAGGTTTCGTCCTCTTCCCGCACCTCGGCGGCGGCGATCATCTCCATGACCATCGGGAAGTTTCGCTCATCCCCCGGCGCTTCGTAGAGCAGGTAAAGAATAAGCGCCTCTAAGAGGGCGGTTTCGGAGCGTTCCCAAAAGGGGTCGTTGGTATTGCTGCCCTTGGGCGTGGTGTTGCGGATCAGGTTGGTGACCAGCTTTAAGACGTCCTTGTCGTCCTGCAAGTAAGTAAAGGGATTGTAGCAGTGGGAGAGGTGCATGTTGATCAGGTCCAGCACCTTGATGTCATAGCCCCTGGCTTGGAGCAGGTTGCCGGTATCCCGTAAAATCTCTCCCTTGGGGTCAAGAATTACAAAGGAGCATTCCTGTAATCATTAAAAACGACCTTTGAAAAAAGAGACGCCCATCAATACAATGGTAATGTGCTAATCCCGCAAAAGAAGGCACAAAACCAAAATTGAGGAGGCGCCTCTACATGAAGCGTACACAAAACGAGAAGATTATGCAAATCAGAATTGAAACCTTGGTAGTCGGAATCGACATTGGGAAAGAAACCCACTACGCCAGAGCCTTTGATTACAGAGGGATTGAACTGGGTAAGCTGCTGAAATTCAGCAACACGGCGGAAGGATTTAAACTCCTGGACCGATGGATGCAGGACATTTGCAAGCAGCAAGGAAAGTCGGAAATCATCGCCGGCTTTGAGCCCACTGGACATTACTGGTTTTCATTGGGTGACCATCTCAAGCGCCAAGGCCATAAACTGGCCATAGTCAACCCATTCCATGTCAAACGCACCAAGGAACTGGATGACAACAGCCCCACCAAGAATGACCGCAAGGACCCGAAGACAATCGCCATGCTGGTGAAAGACGGGCGTTACCGGGAGGTGTACATCCCGGACAAGATCTATCAAGAACTACGGGAAGCGGTGGATGAAAGAGAGCGGCTGCAAAAGCAGCTAACTGCTATCCACAACAGGGTTGTTCGCTGGCTGGATATCCGGTTTCCAGAGTTTGACGGTGTATTCAAGAAATGGACAGGAAAAACGGCGCTTCTGACGCTTCGGATATATTCTACACCAGCCAAGGTTTTGGAAGCCGGCGCGGACAAAATACTGGCCACCTGGAGGACAGTTGTAAAGCGCTCTGTGGGCATAAAAAGAGCACAAGCGCTGGTAAAAGCTGCAACCAACAGCATTGGCAGAACCAACGGCCATGTAGCTTCAGAAGCCAGCTTGCAGAACCTGCTTGCTGAGTACGAATTGTACTGTGTACAGCTTGAACGCTTGGAACAACTGATATTGGAACTGTTGCTTCAAGTTCCGAACGCAGTCAAACTCTTGGGCATCAAGGGAGTTGGTTTGGTTACAGCCACAACCTTTGTCGGTGAAACCGGTGATATCCACAGGTTCGAAGACCCACGGCAGATACAAAAGCTGGCCGGCTTCAACCTGGTAGAGAACAGTTCCGGCAAGCACAAAGGAAAGACCACCATCAGTCACCGGGGACGGAAGCGGTTACGACATGGGCTGTTCATGACCATGATCGCCATCCTGGGCAAGAATCCGGAGTTTAGGGAACTGCACCACCGCAACCTGACCAGGGAAAAGAACCCGCTAAACAAGATGCAATCCATTGTTGCCCTCTGTGGAAAACTCATCCGTGTATTCTACGCCATTCTCAGCAAGGGCGTTGATTACAATCCGGAGAAGATGATGGGCGATATTCAACAGTCGGTGAAAACAGCCGCATAAAGACGTAGAGACATCCTAACAAAACATAGAAACAACATAAGCACATCATCGCCGAGTGGAGAGTGCCGCAGCCCATCCAGACGATGATGTGAATGACCCAAACATTATCCACATGCTTTATAACGCACCTTGAGAACGGAGAGCCGGGACAGTCAGGTTGAATTTTTCCATTAGGGCAAAGACCCGGTTAAGGAGCATGACTGACGTTCCACCTCTTGGATAGGCAGGACGAAGGAATTTCGGGCGGAGACCCAGGAAGACATGGGAGGTTTGCTGCCGGGAGATGGTGTGGAATCCCACTGGCCACAATACAAAAAACACGCGGCCTTGGTGAAGGTCACACGCCATCATCCAGAATTACACATTGATGTAAATAACAAGAGACGAGCTCTCCAAGCACAAATTGAAAAACTAAGAAAAACGAAGGTATTTAAAGATAATTGAAGATTATTAAGGGAAGATTATTAAGGGAGATAATTGAAGATTATTAAGGGAGGTGTTGGTCTGCATGACGTTGGGTTTCGCGTAAAACCTGGTCTTGCCGGAGCCGGAGCCGCCCACCACCAGGACGTTCAGGTTGCGCCGGTGCCTCCTGCCGTCCAGCCCGAGGCGGACGTTCTGGGTCAGGATTTTGTTCTTTTGCGGGTCTTTGTCCCGGTATCTCTTATTGACAGCCGCCGCGCCGCCCCAGCGGGCGCTGCCGTGTTCCTCCCGGTGCCGATAATTGCGCTTGGTGGACAGGTAAATCCCGATGCCCATCCCGTAGGCGGCGACAAAGATCAAAACGCACTTGAGCGAATTATCCACCCATTGAATATGAAACGGGTCGTTCATTGCCGCCGTGAGGTTTTCCAGGATTTCGGGCAGCCCGCCGGAAAGGGAGGGGGCGACCAGCAAGGCCGCCCACACCACCGGAATTAAAAAAACCGCCCAGAGGATGAGATTGCTCTTGGCGGTTTCAGCGCGTTTCATCGTGGTCCCTGCGCTTCTGCTTTTTGGTCGGGGCGTCGATGGTTTTCAAAAGCAGTTCGTCCACGGCGTCGGTGGGCCTTTCTTCTTTAATCAGGTCGTTCCGCAGTTCATTGAGGGCGTTCACCACCACGCCGTATTCGTAATCGTCCAGGGTCAGCACTCTTTCTTCTTCCTTCATGGACCATCCCTCCTAACGTTCCGGCTCCTGCCGTTTTTGCTGCCGCTGCTGGTTCAGCGTCCGGTTCATCCGGCCGGAGATTTCGCCCGCCGCTTCCTTGATGGTGGTAAGCTCGGCGCGTATCTCCTGCGGCTCCAAAGTCTCCAGCCTTTGGGGAACGCCCTCGAAGTGGTAAAAGCCGTTCGTTTCCACGCCGTACTGCTTGCAGAGCATATACGACGCGCAATAGGCGTGAAAGCCCTGCTCGGAACGGTTGTAGCTGCCGTCGCCTTTGTCCATTTCCGCCTGGGCCAGTTCCTGGGCCAAGGCGCGGAAAATATGATTGGCGTCCAGGCCGCGCCGAATTTGGATTTCCCGCGTGTCCGGCTGGTACAGGGCGTTCACGCCGCTTGGCAGCGTGTCGCTGATGCGGACGGGCACGGGGGCGTGGGCCAGTAGCGCCTTGATCCGCATACGCTCGTCCGGATAGGCGGGGGTTTCCCGTTTGCGGCTGTTTCCGGTTTGGGAAATGTCGAACATCTTTTTGGGGTTGTAGCTGATGCCGGTGGAACCGTCCTGGCGCTGGTATTCCTCGCCCGGCTCAATGATGTAAAAGCCGGATTCCTTCTTGCGGATGTACGCGCCCTGTTCCTTCCAGGTGTTGAAGTCCGCTATGCGGGTGGCCTCCGGTTTCTGCGCCAGGATTAGCAGGGCGTTGGAAACGCTGTAGCGGTCAAAACGGCTCTGCATGTCCAGATATTTCTGAAAGGTGTCTCCGTCCCGCGCCACGGCTGTCGCCGTTTCGTCGATCATGGCGTAAACCGCTTCCCGCTGCTCCTGCTTTTTCTGCGCCCAGGCCTCCTTGTCGAAGGGCTGGGCGCTCATGGACGCGGCTTGGCTTTGTTCCTGCCGGAAAAGATCGTCAAAATTGCTCATCTGGATTTACCTCCTTTCGGCTTTTTAGATTTGGATTTGGATTTTGTTTTCGGTTGGCCCGATTTGGCGGGTTGGCCGGTGGATTTGGATTGCTCCTTGGATTGTTCGCGCTTGGGTTCCGTCTGCTCCCGGTGGGCCTCCCGGATTTCCTTCAGGTCCTGCCGGACGGATTTCCGCTCCAGCTCACTCGTACCCCCGGCGGCCTTCCCGCTGCGCTCGTAAGTAGGCTCGGACGGAGGGGATTTCTCCGTCTTCGCCGCCGTAGGGTCCGTGGTGGGGTTTGGGTTGTCGGTCCGCTCCTGGTCCGGCTCCGGCTGGTCGGGCTTGGCCATCAGCTCGTCCAGAAAATCGTCCGCGCTTTTTTCGGCGGGCGTTTCCTTGGCGGCGGGTTCTTTTTCCTCCTGCTGGGCGGCCCGGGATTTTTCGATTTCGCTCTTGATGCTGGCGGTGTCCACGGTGGCCAGCTTGAAGCGTTCCACGATGCGGTTGATTTTGGCCGCGTCCTCGGCCCGCACCATGATGTCGCACATGCCGTCCGTGTCCTTTTTGTCACGGAGGGCGCAATAAAGGACGCCGTAGCGTTTGGCCTCCCGGGTGAATTTCTGCAAGTCCTCGTTCCTGACCGCAAAGACTTTCAGCTCCTTGCAGCTGCGCAGCAGCCCCTCCAGCCGGATTTTCCCCCTGGTTTTCTTTTGGCCTGTGAGAATGGCATACAAATAGGTGGCCAGGTTTTTGGCCCCCTCGCCGGAGATTCTGGCCATTACCTCGATCCCCTTAAGACTCAGGCTGACGGCTTGGTCCACGGCGTCGGCTCCGCTGCTCATATGTTTTTTCCTCCTTTCGCTGCTGGATTTCTTCCTGTTTGATCCGGGGCAGCTTTTCCTTCATTTCCCCGGAACGGGACAGGATGCCCGTGCAGAGTTTCACCTCCTTGCGAAGCTGGCTGATTTGCCTGGTCAGTCCGGCGATTTGCTCCTTATAGGCTGTCGCCTGCTCCTCGTCCCCGCATCGGCGGATGCGGTTGTAAAGGGACTTGCGCGCGGCGGACAGGGTGCTCATTTCCTGCTCCACGGTTGACCGGTAGGCGAAAAGCTGCTCCTTGCTGGAAATATGGTTTTTGCAGAGCAGCCTGGTCTGGGCGGTGATTTCCTCCAGATGCCGGAGGTCCTCACGCAATAAAAAATGCGTCCTTCGGGGGGACGCGCGGTGCCTGGGCAGGATGCCCATCTTATAGAGGTAGTGGAAGTATAACCCTTGCAGGCCGGTGAGCTTTTTCGCCGTTTTGAGGGACCCATTGAAGGTGCAGCGTTTTTGCTTCGGCTCCGGCAAGGGAGGCGGCCGCCGGGGTGCGCGGTTTTGCAGGATGCGGCGCTTGATGGCTTCCTCGGTGTAATCGTCGCCCAGGGTTTTCAGCCGAACAAACCGTTCCTTGCCTAAAGGACGCACCGCCAGATGTTTCACGCCGGTTTTGACTTCATAGCCCTCTTTGCGCAGGGCGGCGATAAACTGGGTGAAGGTCATGGCGGCGGCAACGGCTTTATCCACATCCTCCCGGATCAGGCCCCGCCAGGTGGGTTTGCCTTCCTGTTCCGCCCTCCATTCTGCGTAGTGCTTGGACTTGCCGCGCTTCGGGTTTTCAATGACGGACAGGGCATGTTCTCGGCACAGCCGGTCGGAGGTCTTGCGCATGAGAGCGTAGCTGGCGTTGTTGTCGTAATACCGCTTGCCGTCCTTAAAGGACACGGAATTCAGGACAAAATGGTTATGAAGATGCTGCTTGTCCAGGTGGGTGGATACCACCACCTCAAAGCGGTCGCCCCAAAGCTCTTTGGCCAGCTTCACACCAATGGCGTGGGCGGTTTCGGGGGTGGCCTCTCCCGGCGCAAAGGCTTGGTAACCGTGAAAGGCCAGGATGCCGTCCTGCTTTTGATATTGCCGCTTTGTGCGGCCCATTTGCTGGCAGGCGGTGGCCGGGTCGCAGTTGATGCCGGTCACATAGAACTGCTTTTCGGTTTTGACATCCTGCTGGGTATAATCCAGCACCTTGCGCAAGCCCTGAAAGTCTGGATTGGTAAAATCGGGGTTTTCGGTTTTTTCGGGATTGGCGGCGTAGTCAAGCACCCGGTCAAGGCGGTCGGTCACGTCCCATATCGCTGTGGTCGCCATCGTCCCTTCTCCTTTCCGGCGCTGTGACCGCCTCTATAATATCCTGTACCGCCTTTCTGAGCCGGTTGGCTTCATATTGAAATACCGTCTTGTCAATATGCCCGGTGGCATTGGCCTTGGCCGCAATCTGGTTCAGGTTGCCGCCGATGGCGTGCAGCTCCCGCGTCATGGAAAAATAGTCAGGAGGGGGCAGTTCCTTGGGCACATAGCCGTTGATGAGAGAACGGATAAATGCTTCCTGTGAAAGTCCCGATTTCTTTACCTGCTTGGCAAGATTCTGTTGTTCTTTGGCGTTCAGCCGTACAATGATCTGGATATTCCGTTTTCTCATCGCTCCGGCTCCTTTCGCGCAGGATGGATGTCCTTGCACCGGATGAAAGCGCGAAATTCCTTCCGCCACTTTTGTTGCAGTTCGTTCATTCATAGCACCTCTTTTCTTGATTAATAGGAGTGCAGCATGAAAGGGGTATTAGGGGCGAGCCCCTAATAAGCGAATTTGGCTATCCAAATTCAGTGCTTGCTACAACACAAGACAGCAGTCTTGTGTTGGGTGTGGGTTACGCTTGTTCTCAAATACAATCAGCCGAAAAAGAAAGAGCAGGAGGTTATCGCTCCTGCTCATAGCAATTTTATATTGCTTTTCGAGTGTTCATCTTCATCATTAATGATGATTATTTTAAAACAAATATACAACATCTAAAAACATTAAAAAAATTTACATATGTATCTATCTAAATGGTTTTTTGACCGGACAATGGCCAATTCCCTGAATACAACAAGAATTCGTTTGCTTTTGCCCTTGCTCACCATGAAGCTCGTGTTAATGATAACGGCATTTCTCAAAAGTGAGAGCAAATAAACAGGAATTACACAGGTGGCCTTTGCATTTGAAGCTATAACTCAATTTTGATTTTTCTCTTGACTCTTGCTTCACCTTGATAAATATGTAGGGATACAGCAAGCAACTGCATACCATTTTCAATGCAGGGTTTCAATGCTTCGTAAAACGGCGAAGCGTGGTCGATCTGGATTTGCTCTAAATATGGACTCAAGGAAGCAATGACAAGAGCTGCATTATAGCCCTTGTCCAGCAATGAAGATATCTCCCTAAACTGGTCAAGGGTTCTCTGAGAAAAAACGGTTGGGAACATTGCCACTTTTCCTAAAGAAAGAATACTCTTGACCTCCAGTAGTGTCTTGCTGTTTTCGATAAACAAATCGCTTTTATAAGAGCCGATTTTATATTCCCTATAAACCTCAGACCGTTTGCCGAGAGTGGAAAAACAACTTTTTTTAATATCCCGTTCAATCACACTGTTGACTTTTCCAATGTTCAGCAGGATATGATTGCGCTTATATGGAACAGCAAACAAGGAATAGCTTGTTCTTGCGTTTTGTGCCTCTATTGGAAGCAGAAGCACCCGCTTTCCATGTAAATCGATAAAATTATCAAGACGGCAGGAGGATGGGACATAGCATTCTATGGCCTCATCCTCCACCATAACCTCGCATATAAAGCGATTTTTCCGTTCTTTTATAAATATGCCCTCTGTGGGCTTCTCCAATGAATTCACACGTTTTTTGCTCCTTATTTTTTGGACTCGATGAAGCCCAATAGTTGTTCCTCTGATATGAAAAAACCCTGCATCCTAATAATGTCGCTATCGGTCATCAGCAGCATATCGCCCTTGCCCAGCAAATCCTCGGCGCCAGCGCGATCCAATATCGTCTGAGAATCGACATGGGAGGGTAGCCTGAAGGATACACGATATGGTAGCACGGCCTTTAAGGATGAGGTTACAATTGTTGCTCTGGGCTGCTGTGTGGCAATGACTAAATGGATACCTAAATTACGTACTCTCTGAGCAAGCATGCAGAGGTTGGTCTCAAAGCTTCTTCGTACATCCTTACCCTGTAGCTCCGCGGCCTGCACTAAATCTGCATACTCATCTATTATTACAACCAATCGCTTCATACGGTTTTCTGGATTTTTGCTGTTATAGGAATCAATATCGCGGCTATTAACTGAACGTATTAGCTGAGTGCGTGCCTCCTTATCCTCGCTGTTAATAAGCTCTAACGCATTCAATGCTTCATTGGCATCGGTCAGAACTGTTTGACCACGAAGATGCGGAATACCCTCGAAGAAATGGAAGTCTGTTTGCTTTGGATCTACAATAAGAAGCTCCAAATCCTCCGGACCAAGCTTGTGTAATAGGCTGACGATTACTGAATATAAAAACACTGTTTTACCTGAACCAGTAGTTCCGGCAATGAGCATATGCGGAGCCCTTGCTAAATCAACCAGTTGATACGAGCCATCTGGTGTCTGTCCAGCTAAGACATTAAGTGAGCCTGTGCCATCATCAAGCCTATGCAGATTCTCGGGCAGCATCAAGGGCTTTCCCATATCAGCGAAGGGAACATCCATGCCAACATATCGGGTACCCTTAATATTATCAATGAAGATTTCACCAAAGGCCTCAAGCTCACGCGCAATATCTTGGCTCTTATCAATCAGCTTCTTAATGGTTTCGCCCGGCTTGAGCTCAATTTTGAAGCGCGTAAAGCGTGCAGCCTGCTGTACCAGGCTTTCATCTACAGGGTTAGCCTTAATTCCATACCCCTTGAGGATAATATTCAGACGAATACATTTCTCCTTGATCTCAGGGCTAATCACAGGCTCATTGACAGATGCTGAGGGAGTCTGTCCATCATCGGCTTGTGCATTAGGCTCCGACGCTACTACGTCAATAGTATTCTGTGCGGGTACCTCAACAGAAGTGTGTGCTTCTGGCTGTTCAGAAGCCTCTTCCCATGCAGTAGGAGTAGCCTGCTCTGCCGGTGTCTCCTGTATATATGAGGATACTGGAGTAGGAGTGCTTCCGAGCTGAGTAGTCTTCGCATCAGTCAGCAAAGCCTGTATATCTGAGCTACCAAGCCTAAGCAGCCTGAAGCTTTCATGCACTACATCACCCTCGCCATGATATACCTCCTCAGAGGTGATAGCGCTTTCGAAATCGACATGACATATGGTCTTTGTAAGACCGAAGGCGTATTCGCCAGCAAACAGCCCATTAAGCCATTGCGTATGCTCGTATTTTTCATCAGAGAACAGCTCTGAATGAAACAGACATTCAAAGACCTGCTCCCGGAGAATTTCCTTTCGTGATACTGTGGTGATTTTCTCGGTGTGTCCAAACATTTCACGTAATAGTCCTTCAAGAATTAGGGTTTGCTCTACAGCATGCCCAGAGATAGCACCCTGTGAAATGGAGTAGTCGGCATGCGTTTTAACCTCTATAATATCAATCTGTGGCGCAGTGTTCTGTGAATCAAACCGAAGCCCAATAAGATCAGGAAGCTTACCGTCCTCACGATCTGATAACCATTCACGGGCAAGCTGTGTGTCAAGGCCAACCAAAAGGGATGCTGGATGCCGTTGCTTGTAATGTATTGCGGCAAGCGCCAGCCCAAGGCTGCCCTTGCCATGATTTTGGTCAAAAATACTATTGGTGGAATGGGAGGCGATACTCAGCAGACCATCATCATTAATATCTCTTATTGTATTTATAACGTTTTTTACTCCATCCTTGTTTGGGATATAGTTGCCTAAGGACGCAATTAACTGATTATATCCGAGCACGAACTTCCCGCTGTTTTTTGAATATATCCCTATGGAACGATAATCGTAGCCCTTATAAAACAGCTTTTCGCTTGCTGAACGCAGAGAGATATCCCAGCTTTTTAGATTCTGGTCAAGAATTATCAGCCAGTCTGCAAGGCCAAGTAACTGCTTGTAGGTTTCCTCCTGTAAGGGAGAATTCACGAATACGCTCCGATGCCCGAAAGATGAGGGCTGCTCACGAAGCTTTTCCAGGATTCCTGCATAATCGGCAAATATCCCTCCCTCGTTAGCAGGGCGGATTCTCACACTGCCCTGAATGCGGTTGTATTCATAGACCTTAGGTACGCATAGGGGATGAATATGAATATGCCGGCTGTTACGTGCCAAATCAATTTGCTTTTCATTGGGATCAAAAACAACCAGCAGATGCTGCTCACGATTAAGCTTGCCAAGGATATCTGTGTATGAAAGCTTTTTATTTACAATGGAAAGATTAAAGCGTCCGGACCTTTTGCCCTTAATCTTGCCGAGCATTCCGTCATTCAGGGACTTATCCTGAATTTCCATCCAATCAGAGGAAGCCTCCTTGGTTCGATATACAGAAAGATCAATACCGACTGAGCCAAAGGCCGCAAATTCCTTATCCTTATCAAGCCTTTTGAGCATACCAACAACAGCCTCTACGGTCGGAGGGTTTATAAGGGTGATGCGAAGCATCATGCTTGAATGTGGATACAGACACATATACCGGATTATGGCCTGCTGCACTGCCTCCATGCCGGTTTCACCCTCATTGATTTGGGGCTTGGTGGAATACACCGGTAAGCATCCAATTCTACCTGCAATCGGCAGGCACTCAGAGCTTTCAGCGATGCTGTTCGGCACAAGCACAAGCGTCAGGGGATCTGGAATATCCTCAGCCTTACAAACAATGAAGGCTTTATCATCCTCTGAAAGATAGCAGTCCTGGCCCTCCTCAAGACTTCCCGACTCCAGCATCTCCTGTGCCAGCTTGATATATTTCCACAGGTAAAGAGGATTGAGTGGAGTAGGGATCACATGACTGTTTTCTGTGCCAAGCACATATAAAAAATCCAAAGAGATAATGGTGTTGACAATATCCCTTGCTCCTACAGAGTCCACGCTCCAAAGAACTGCAAAATGATTCTTAATCGAAGCCAGCAGACGCTCGTAGGAGGAAAGGTATTCTGCGAAGTCCTTGTATTTGTTAATCACCTGAAGCATAGGGATATCCTGTAGACGCTTACTATAGGGCAGGATTTTCTGCCTGCTTAAGGCAAAGGCCTCGAAGGATGAGAAAATTTCCTCAGCGGCTTCAGAATCGGTAATGTATCGCTTTGCTCTGATTAAATACTCTCTGATGCGTTTGTCAATATAGCTGGCATCAAAGGGCATAAGCTCGTATTTATCCAAGACGTCAAGAGCGTCCTTTGGGTTTTTTACCTCTGCATAGACTAAGCCACCCCAATACTCCTCTGTTGAAACAGTCTGAGCAATAGCTTCGGTCGCAGGCTCAACATTTATCTTCAGCTTTGAGCCGCCTACGGATATTTCAACCTGATCGGCCTTGTCAGTGTCCGAGCGCTCATCAATAGCCTGCTGTACCTTATCGATAACCTCGCCTATTTGCTCGAAATCATTATCAAATACCAATTGTGCCGCGGCGGTTGTGGCGTTAACTGTTGATACCTTAGTACTTTGCTTCGGAGTAGTGCCTGTCGATTTTGCAGCACTTTTCAGGCATTTTTCAACCTCGTCAACGTCCATCTGCTTTAATAGCTCGATATCCTTTGTTCGATAATAGTTCAGGATAAACCTTGTTAGCTCATTTTCAGGGTTAACAGAGGCATAGCTTGTGATATTTTGGCGCTCCTTCTGCTCAAGGCTGCTGATTCTCCGAGTCAACTCATGATTGCGTTTAATTTTAGAGCGAAAGTCATCTATTGTCGATGCTCCTATTCCAAAGCCCTTATGTGCAAGCAAGCCCAGCATGTATAGATTATCTGAAATAGTCTGGGGCAACTGCTCTGAAGGGGTATTAAGCAATGCTTCAAGGTAGCAAAGCACCCGCTCGAAATTCAGTATGCCTCTTATATCCTGACGTCCCAAGGCCTTGAGCAGGTTTGAAATGGTTTCATTTGAGGGTGAGAGGCTTTTCCTCACATATTCACAGCTTTTTCTATATACCTGATCCATACCTATGGTGTCATACCAACGTAGAGAGGATATTTTTTCAAGCTCTTGATTTTTTACAATATGAACTCGAAATACATCCTCGGCACCACTGTTTCTGGAGTCCTCAGCTTCTTCGACGGTAAAGAAATAGCTGACATCATTTATTTGAGGAAGGTTGCTTTGCAAATACGTAAGCTGTTCCATTTGAAAGCCGAGAAAATATATCTCCAAGCGCTTGCGCTGCTTAATACCTTGTACCAGCAGACTATAGTCAATCTCTGGCAGATTTATTATGGATACGCCAAAGCCATCTGCATTCTCCTTGGCTATAACTGCTTGAATAATCACTTTGGTCAGAAGCGTTTGCATTTTACAACCCCCATCCAATTATAGTAACACCATCGGCATATCTTTTTGCCAAACCCATGGTAATAAGCATATCCGCAATGCTTCGGGCATTACTTGCTAATTCACCACGCAGATCCTCCGGTGCGTCCTGTGCAATTTTAGCTTGATCCAATAAGGAATAATCCTTATCGGTATCGGTACCAATGAGTATATAGTATTGCGATCTCAAAAGCTCTCCAAGCTCACGTAGCTCAATGCCATCGGGCATTCCTTCAAGGGTTACAGTGCTTAAAACAATGGTTTCAAGCAAAAAGCGATTAATAAGCAGTCGCTTAAACTTAGCTCCGCCTCCGGGTCCCACCAGTCCGGCTCTCGTACCTAGCACACGGCAGAAATCGGAGGGGGTATTGTTTGGATATGTAAAGGCATAGATAGCAAACTGAAGCGCCCGTGATAAGGCTCGTAAGGGTTTATCTCCTCCGGTATAAAAGGTTTCAAAGTATTGCAATAGGATTTCGCGGGCATTTTTCTGCTCCTTCGCAGCATTTAACGCTATGTCCGATGATATAAAGCGTTTGCAGGCTTCAGCACTTGTGGTGTCCGCTATAAGCCTTTCATTTCGTATGATATCCTCAAGCAGGTTAACGATATACGCTTCAACAGATTTTTTGCAAGCAATGTAGCACAGCTCGCTTGCCCGCTCAATGGCATCTAAATCAGAGAAGGAATCAAGTAAAAGCGGAATCCTCTCGCCGTTGTATTCTGCGTTATTCACGTCAACTAAATAATAATACGAAGCAAAAACGGCGAGGTTTGACATTCGCTTAAGCACCAGAAGCGAATTGCGGGACTGACCTGTATAAAGCAGGTTTACGGCCAAATTATCAAAGCCCTTTCTTATGGCCTGCTTGCTGCTATTAAAGCTAATGCTTTTAGGACTGACTTCAATATCCGATATGCGCTCCTTGTAAGAGCTTGTCAAAATTGGCTTTATAAGCCGTGATATATCATCATCGTCATCCTTAAGAGCGTCACGGATAAGCTCGATTGCAGGAGAAGCCTTACCTTCAATAGGATAGCTGAGAATTCCAAAGATAAAATCGCCAATCCTTGCTTCGGCTGGCAGTGATGAGCGCACCAGCCAGCGTGACGGAATGTTCAAAACGGAGTTTTGATAACCAGGATAAACCGTCGAATCTGGATTGAATATCTGTTCAAGGACAAACCGTGCCTCCTTGATGTCATCAACCGGCTCATTTGTACCATGGGCAAGAATGTCCTTATATTTATCGCGAATTTCAGTAGAGGGCAGAATACGTGCATTACTTCTGCGTTCACTTGTAATCCACTCATGGATATCCTTTATATCGCAGACTGTTCCCAAGCAGGAACGGAACAAGGCGTTTGCAATTGAAAGAGGCTTTGTTGAATTTGAGGTTGGATTAAAGCCGAGTGCATTACATATATCCTCGCCATATCTGTCCAAATAGTCCTTTTCACGCGCCATTAAAATTCACCTCCGTCATGAAAGCGATATTTATTATCCTCAATAAATATCTTTTTCCTTGAGCCTTCTCGACGGTTGGCTATCAATAGCTCTCCATCGCCATAGTCTCTGGCAGCGGAGGTTGAGGCTAGGGCCTGTGTGAATTGGGAGATAGACTGCTCATATTGCCCCGAAAGCAGACTGGCAGGATATCCGCTTTTTATGCTTATAAGACCACGCAAGAGCGTAACGTCTATTTCGAGCTTTGGGGATGTATTGTCCCTTTTTAGCTTCATAATAAGACTATCTGGTGTAAATTCCATATCCTTCAGCCAGGAGATCGGCTCAGGATAGACCAAATCGAGATCCGAGGCATCTATATATTTTGTTGAAACGGCAGCGCCAGTTTCGCGGCTAAGATCATAGCTATGCGAGGTCCAAATTCTTAACCGCTCTTTTTCATCGTCCGTTGACAGAAATAAGCGATTCATTGAGTTAATTAGCATACTGAGGATGCCTCTTTTACTGCTTGAATTGCCCAAGCTTACAAAAATACGCTCACATTCAGTATAATCTACAGGCTGAAGCTCGCTTAGCTCTTTGGCATATATGTTTTCAAAATAGAATTTACGCTTTATGGATTTAAATAGCTTGGTTGCCTCCTCGACGCTTTCATCAGTAAGCTACTTCGGCCATTTGGTAGGGGCACCCATAAGCCATCCGTCTGTTTTTTCCCCGTTCCATAGCTGCTCGTCTAGGCTGGGCTTAGAAAGAAGAACTGGATCAAACTGAGCAATGAAGGACATTAGCTCGTTCTCACCAGAAAACAACGCATCATAATAATGGCCGTTAACATCCTCGTCATCCACCGTGCAGCTAGTCATGGCATAGGCAAGTGTACCAAGGATATCTCGAATGGCAAAATGCTCTCCGCTCATTGCAACCAGATTAAATAGCCGTAATAGCTGTTCAATTACGAGCTCGTTTTGCAGTGCCGCTACATTATAATCAAGTACAGGGTTAACTCCAGCACTGTTTTTTAAGAGTTCCACAAACTTGCTTACAATGGGAGGGAGCACACTGCGATCCTTATCAAGCAGATTTCTCTCGTTTAAGTCAATAATGCAAATCCGGCGCAGTTGGAAGGTAGAATGGCCATATACAATAACGTTTTTTTTCACATTTATAAGCTCATTATGTAGCTCAGGAGCGAGCTTTCTTGAAGCTCTTATAAGCTTAAAGAACGGAAACTCATTGGCTGCAATTATGCAGCTTTTGTTATTGTGATAGCAATCAACGATTTTGCTTATAACGTCGTTCATTTTCTCATCTGTGACACTGTTCATATCCTTTTCGATATAAACGCTCTGTGGCAGCTTTGTTTCCAGGGCTCGAATTATGTACGTTTTGCCGTCCCCTGGGTTTCCAGTGAGGAACACAATGCGATTGGCATCCACCATTTCCTCAACGATTCGCTCAACGCCGGAGGGAATATGGAGCAGGGCTATTTCATCCTCTGTAAGAGAGTCAGAATAGCAATTCTTCCCATTATAGAGCTTTTTAATGAATTGTAAGCTGTTCATAACCTCACCTCGTATAGCTCAGTATGATGCTCTCGGGAGTAAAGCTCTGGAGCCGCTGAATAATATCAACGGTTTGAAGCCTTTTACTCATCCACCGCTCATACCAATATTCGATCATGTCCTGCGTTTTTGCCCTGACATCCTCGTCACTGGTGATATCAAAGGGATAATCCAGTTCATCTGTATAGCCGAGGAGAAATTCATTTGTATTCGATGCCAACTCCATCGAATATACGATTCTTGGTGAATAGTGCTTCAAAAAAGCGTCAGCCTTAATGCCTATTATGCTTAGCCCTCTACTGATTAAGCGAAAGCGGGGGCTTGTCCCCTCGCCGAAAACATGGTTTATTCTGCGCCCGCCATCCTGAAGCTCTAAAAGGTGCATCATTGCATCGGTGGTTTCCTTGGAAAAATATACAGTGCCGTAGCCCTCGGTAATTCCCATCTTCTTAAATTGGAGAGTAAAGTCTTCGGTTATGGGAACCTTGATTCGGTTATATTGACTGCTTCCCAAGGAATAAAGGCTTGTTGTGCCTAAAAAAGCAAGCCGACTGTCACGGATTACTCTCTTGCCCTTCATGCGGGATGCAATTTCACTAACCTGATGTTTATATTTATCTGTATAATCACGGATTACAATAGGGCTGCAGGCTAAAATACTTACCAGCTTGCCGCCAAGCAATTCATTGTAGGGAGGTATTGCTCCACATACGATGATCTCCATCATATTGGAGCCGATCTTCGTTTTCCGGTTTGCAACAAGAGCTACATTAATGGCTTTGCGGCCTTGCTCATTTTTTACCATAGCCTCAAGCCATTTTGTATGACTGTCGCACTTGAAATGATTGAACCAGCGCATAGCGTCAAGCAGCTTTGCAAGCTCAAAGGCTCGCTTTTTTTTGAAAAGAATCTCTTTCGTTTCACCCTCCCAATCGGTAACCCTGGCTGTTTTTTTATTGTCTATTGCTTGCTCACGTAATTCCTCATATAGGCTTTTTAACTCATTGATTGTTTTTTCTGAGGGATACTTGGTGCCCCTATGGTAGCCCAGATCCCGCACATATATATCGTTGATTGCATTTTTCAGATTCCTAAGTAGTACATCCATGGTTTGCCGAGAATAAGCTGTAATTCTGGCTATATGCCCCTCTTCAGTTTCTAAATATCGCGTCCGCTTAGAGGTTACTGTTTTGCCGTTAGTCTGACTTACCTCCTGTGTACTGATTTCCTTAGAGGCCTTGCGCTCCAAGGCAGCTCGAACGGAGTCCACCGTCCAGCCGATCTCATTATCCCGCACCGTCAGATTTAAAACGGAATTTCCTAATGCGAAGATACCAATGACAGGATGAAATTCCTGTGCACGATCCCTGACAAGGTAGAACAAATTTCGCCCCGGCATGGATTTATACGGAATAGACCAGGTATACCTGAAATATCTCCATATGTCTGTATCCCGATAGCCTGTTTGCTTATCAATTGAATGAGTAACCAACTGGAGGTAAGGGTCAACAACGCGCTGTTCATTTTGGATAGCTTGGATTAACGCATCCCTGCTGCCGATCAGATTCTTAATAGATATCTCACGGCCGTGATATACCCTTACACGTTCCATGTAAGCAATAAAGCGTAGCGTGGAGTCGACCTTAAACTGTGCCTTTCTTTCAGTGCTTAAGCGGTGCCGGATATATTCCTTGTCGTTAGAATTTTCAGTATGCATTGTCAAGTGAAGCTCTGTATTGTTTTTTACCTCAAGGCCCCAGCCCTGCTGAGTTAAATCATACAGAACCCTAAGCGCTGTTATGTATCTTAACCCCTCGAAATCGTCGTTAGGGATACCGTCTTCGGTAGCTGCTATTTCCTGCTTGATTAATAAATCCCTATAATTAGGGAAGACCTTCCCGAATCTTTTAACCAAGCACTGAAATCTACCCACGTATTCCTCATTTAGTGCAGGGGAAAATATTTCTGATATTTCGTTTGCCTCAATTGCCATAAAGCGACCTCCAGGATCTAAAGAATAAAATACATGCTAAAAATTGATTACCGAACAATCTCAACGATATCGCTTAATTCACAATCAAGAGCAACACATAAACGAACTAATACATCCAGAGCCACATACTCGTTCTTACTCATTTTTGAAAAGGTGCTCGCACTTACGTTAGCCATTTGACGCACTTGTGATTTTTTTAATTCCTTTTCAATTATGAGCATCCACAACCGCTTATAACTGACTCCCATATTGTACACCTCATATAATTAAGGATATAAATTGCTTTTTTAGCATATCACAGAATTCGGCAAATCTCCACAAAATATTATGAGATGTCACGATTTTATTTCTTTTCTCATAATACAATTAGATGTAATTAGATACAATTAAAGCAATTAAAGGCTATAATGATCGGGTTCCTTCTGCAGCTTTATCCCTAATACAATTTTCAAGTAATCGTTCATGTCCTTTCCTTGTTTAGGTGGTTCATCGAAAATGATGAGTAAGGGAGAGAGCAGGGTTTCAATGGTCTTTGTCGCCAACCTTCCCGGTGCATCGTTGTCCAGATGCAGGGCAATTTCGGTTATGTGCGGGTAATCCTTGAGGTACTGCATCAAAGCGGCGGGCGGGGTGCTTTCCATGATGTTCTTTTTCGGCTTAAAAATACCCGCCAGGGAGAGGCAGTTTTCCTGCCGCCAATCCCTGCCGGCCAGCAGATCCAAGGTGCCGTAGGACAAAAGGTCGATGGCGCTTTCAAACAGGCGCAGCTTGGTGGATTTTTCCCTTGCCGGAATGGAAAAGGAGAAGCGCTTGTCACTGCCGCTTGCGTCCCTCATAAACCGGCTGCCGGATGTGCCCCGGAGCGCGCCGTAGCGGGGAACGCCCTGGGGGTCAAAGCCGACAAAGACTGCGTTGTGGCGGTAGCGACTTTCATACAGCCGTCCGGTTTGCAGGCAGTAATCAATTAAAGCACTGTGCATGCCGCGCCCTTTGAGATAGGCAACTACGCGGTCGTTGCTTTGGTTTTTCTCCGGCAACAGCAGCTTTTTCGGCCCGGCGGTTTCCCGCGCCTTTGACGGGGCAGGCGGAACAACAACTGCCTGCCCGTCTATCCGCATGACCGCCTCGGGGAGCGTCATGCCCCGGACTTTGATGAGATAATCCAGAGCGGAGCGCCCGCCGATGCCGCGGGACCACCAGCACCACTTTTCGTTGGAGATTTTCAGGCTGTCATGGCTACGGGTGGTATAGACGTTGCCGGAAAAGTGCACCAGCTCCTGCGGTTCGTAATATTGCAAATAGGTCAGCAGATCCATCTGTTTGGCGCGCTTAATTTGTTCCGGGGCCACATAGGGCATAACGATCACCTCCGAACGCAAAAAGCATCGGACTTTGTCTTCCGATGCTTCTTTAAGGAATTTTTGCAATGCGGCTATATTGCGCCGATTTTTTTGAGATAGGAAAAGCCGTCCGTATGTCCGCGAAAATAAAGCTGCATATGCTCCATGTCCTCCATGCGGGTTGCTGCATCCAGATAGTCCGTTAGGATTTTATGTTCTTCCGCGCTCAGAGCAATCGGCCCCTCGCCCTCCAGGACAGCCGAAACGAAAGGGTGCCGCTCCGTGAGTTCTCCTTTTCTTTGATAGAGCTGGCCATACTCGTCATTGTTGTGCAGCAAGTCAATGGCGGTGTCGCTATGAATTTCGGGAAACAGCGCCGCAATCCGTTCCGGCAGGGTCTGGAATATAAAAGGTTCGTTCATTACGCGCCTCTTTCCCGGTTTTTGTTTACTGTAAGCCTTGAGAAAATAGAAAGTCAAAGCTACTAATGCGTGTTCAGCAATTACCGTTCATAGCCCACGGCCTTTTTTGCGGGAATATCCAGGTTCTCATCCGGCCCGTCGTCCATGATCTCGTTTTCCGCCTTGTCCATATTCAGCAGAATGTTCAGTTCATGCAGCCGCGCGGATTTGCTTTGCAGCTCCTGCTCCTTTTCAAAGGGGATATCAATTTCTTTCTTGGCCGTTTCCATCTGCTGACGGAGGGTTTTGAGCTGTTCCAGGCAATACTCCAGTTTCTTCGGCATTTCGGCCAAAGCGTTGTTGAGCCTGGTGATGTTGCCGTGCACATCAGCGCCCAAGGCCACCGTATGGCTGAGAGCGCCCTGGAGCGTGATTTGATACTTCTTGTTGAAGCTGTCGAAAGAGAACAGCATTGGAAAGCCCAGGTAGCTGCCCATTTCCTGTGGCTCCGGCGAGGTCATCAGCTTGCAGGCTTCCAGGATGGCCGCGCCCGCTTTGGCTTTTTCGGGGTAGAAAATGCCTTTGACCGTCATGCCCGCGAATTTGCTTTCTCCAGCCTTCTCTCCGGCGGGTTCCTTCGCGCTGTGCCTTTCATATAGGGCAATATCCTTCTCGTAGCCCGCAATGCGTTCCTCGGTGGATTTGATCTGCCGGGGGAAGTGTTTGAGCAATCTGTCCTCCAAAGCGTAACGCTGGCTGAGGTGGTTTGCTTTCAGGAGCTTCAGCTTGGAAACCTGGATGTCTAAATCCATTTTCTCCTTGATGAGCGGGTTGCCCGTCGCCAGCGCCTTGACCTCCGCATAGGAAAGGGCCGTTTCGTCAATGTCCTCGGCAGAACGCACCGGAGATTTTGAAGTCATGATCTGCGAGATAAAGCGTTGCTTGTTCTCCAATATTTGATAGAGATAGGCGTCAAAGGTATTTTCCGTCACATACCGGAAGATATGCACTTCGTCGTTTTTGTTGCCCTGGCGGACAATCCTGCCGCTACGCTGCTCCAGGTCGCGGGGCCGCCAGGGACAGTCCAGGTCGTGCAGCGCGATCAGGCGATCCTGAACATTGGTGCCCGCACCCATCTTAAAGGTACTTCCAACAAGGATACGCACCTGTCCAGTACGCACCTTGGCAAACAGCTCCTTTTTGCGGGTTTCCGTGTTGGCGTCGTGGATAAAGGCGATTTCGTCAGCGGGAACGCCGCAGGCCGTGAGCTTCTGGCGCACATCGTCGTAGACGTTGAAATTCCCGTCGTTTTTCGGGGTGGACAGGTCGCAGAACACAAGCTGGGTCAGCTTTTGGTCGCAGTGGTCATGCCAGAAACGGAAGATATTATCCACGCAGGCGTTCACCTTGCTTTCTTCGTGGTCGGGCAGCATGGGATTGGCCAACCGCTGGTCAAGGGCCAGCTTGCGGCCGTCGTTGGTGATTTTCAGCATGTTGTCCTCATAGGGCTCCACCATTCGGTTGCGCACCTTTTCGGCACGCTCGCCAAGCTCGGCCACCATGTCCTGCTGAAACTCACTGGGCTTGACCGCCACATTGCGGTAATTGGCTTTGGGCACTGGGAGGTCCAGCATATCAGCCGTTTTGATGTCCGCCACTTCTTTGAACATGGACATCAATTCGGGGAGGTTGTAAAACCGCGCAAACCTTGTCTTGGCCCGGTAGCCCGTACCCTCCGGCGCAAGCTCGATGGCGGTCACGGTTTCCCCGAAGGTGGAGGCCCAGCAGTCAAAATGCTGGAGGCCTTGTTTGCGCAGGGCTTCGTATTGCAGATACCGCTGCATGGTGTACATCTCGGTCATGGAATTGGAAATGGGCGTGCCTGTGGCAAAAACAACGCCGCGTCCTTCCGTCAGTTCGTCCAGGTAGCGGCATTTGGCAAACAGGTCGTTGGATTTTTGCGCCTCGGTCTGGGCCAGGCCCGCCACGTTGCGCATCTTGGTGTAGAGGAACAGATTTTTGTAAAAATCCGCCTCGTCCACGAACAGCCGGTCAACGCCTAGTTCCTCAAAGGTGACGACATCATCCTTGCGGCTGGTGTCGTTAAGTTTTTTCAGCTTCAATTCAAGGTTCTTTTTGGTCTTTTCAAGCTGCTTGATGGCGTAGCGTTCCCCTTTAGCCGCCTTGATTTCCCGGATGCCGTCGGTAATCTCCCATATCTGTTCCTGCAATTGGCGCTTTTGCCGCTCGGCTGAAATGGGGATTTTCTCGAACTGGCTATGGCCGATGATCACCGCGTCGTAGTCGCCGGTGGCGATGCGGGCGCAGAATTTCTTGCGGTTCTTGGTTTCAAAGTCCTTTTTAGTGGCCACCAGGATGTTGGCGCTGGGATAAAGCTGCAAGAATTCCCCGGCCCATTGCTCGGTCAGGTGGTTGGGCACAACAAACAGGCTTTTTTGGCACAGTCCCAAATGCTTGCCTTCCATCGCGGCGGCGGCCATTTCGTAGGTCTTGCCCGCCCCCACGCAATGAGCCAGCAGGGTGTTGCCGCCGTAGAGGATATGGGCTACCGCGTCCACCTGGTGCTGGCGCAGGGTGATTTCCGGGTTCATGCCGGTAAAGCGGATGTGGCTACCGTCGTATTCGCGGGGCCGGATGGAGTTGAAGCGGTCATTGTAGATTCGGGTCAGCCATTCCCGGCGCTGGGGGTCTTTCCATATCCAATCCCGAAACGCTTCCTTGATGGCCTCCTGCTTCTGCTGGGCGATTGCGGTTTCCTTTTTATTTATAATCCTTTTTTCGACGTTATTCTCGTAGACGGTATCAAAAATGCGTACGTCACGCAGGTTGAGCGTATCCTCAATAATCTTGTAGGCATTGACGCGCTTAGTGCCGTAGGTGACGTTGGCCTTGATGTTGTCGCTGCGGTCGTCGTTCTTGCCCTTGACGTTCCAGTTGGCGGTATAGCTTGAATAGAAAACATCAATATACTGCCGGTACATGGGCGGCGTTTCCAGCAGTTCAAACAGGAAGTCCTTGACCACATCGGGAGGCAGCCAGGTTGCGCCCAGACGCACGTCGATCTCGGAGGCGGACAGATCTTGGGGCTGCACCGCTTCCAGCGCCTTGATGTTGGGGGCAATCTGCTCCGCAAGGTCGGGCTGTATTTCGGCAAGCCCTCTGGCCAGGTGGAGCTTATTCCGCACATTGCCGGAAAGATATTCATCGGCGGTAACGAAGGGACAGCGGGTGATATCGAAAAAGGCTTTCGGCACTTGAGCCGGGTCTTGGTCTCCGAGGCTGCGGAAGATTACGCCCTGCAGGTCGTCGGCAAGCTGTTCCTCGGAAAGCCCGGTCAGGCTGTGCATGAAACCTAAGTCCACGCAGGCTTTTTCCGCGATGGAGATGGCCAAGGCTTCGGCGGCGGTGTCCACATGGGCCACGCTGGTACGCTGCCGGATGGTGCGCTTGCTGAACATGTCCGCCTTGCGCTCCATCTCGCCGTTTTCGTCCAGCACCTCCAAGGAGCAGAGCAGGCAGTAAGCACTGTCGTCGGCAAAGGCCATGCTGTTGCCCCGGCTGTTGATCAGGCCGTATTTGGCGGTGAAGGCGTCGTACAGCCGGTTCAGCTTGCGCTGCTGCTGCAAAATGGCCTCATCACTGTAATCCTCGGTCTGGTACTCGATCAGTTCGCGGACGCAGTCCCGCAGCTCGATCATGCCCCTGATGCGGCCCTGGGCCGTGACGGAGGTTTCCACCCGATTCATCCGGCTGTTTTCCCGGTAATAAATCTGGCCGTCCACCAGGCAATAGCTGAAATTGCGGACGTTGGGGTCCGCCGGAATGAAGGAGGTATCCGCATCCTCGCTGATGTCGTCCAGCTCGTAGTCCGTAATCTCAGCGTGAATGTTTTCCAGCGCCTCCCGGAGAAGCTCGGCAAGGTCGGCGTCCTCATGGGGCAGGCAGGCGGTCTCGGATTCGTTGCCGTACATGCTTTTGTCAAAGACCATCGTGCCCAGCACCATGTCCGGGTTGTCGGCAAAATATTTATTGACGGGCACGCCGTCCTCGGTGGTGGAGAGATGCACCCAGTCCGGTTCCACGTCCATCACGCGGTCGCGCTTTTGCAAAAAGAGGATGTCGGTGGTAACCTCGGTCCCGGCATTGGCCAGAAACGCGTTGTTGGGCATCCGGACAGCGCCCAACAGCTCGGCCCGCTGCGCCATGTACTTGCGCACCTCGGGGTTTTGCTTATCCATCGTGCCCTTGGACGTGATGAAGGCGATAATCCCGCCGGGCCTTACCTTATCAAGTGTTTTGGCGAAAAAGTAGTCGTGGATGTAAAATTTGTATTTGTCGTATTTCTTGTCTATTACGCCATAAGAACCGAAAGGAACGTTGCCCACGGCCAGGTCGAAAAAGCTGTCGGGCAGATTGGTTTCCTCAAAGCCCTGTACGGCAATGCTGGCGTTTTGATAGAGCTGCCTGGCGATCCGGCCTGTGACGCCGTCCAGTTCTACGCCGTAAAGCCTGGATTTTTTCATGCTCTCGGGCACCAGGCCGAAGAAGTTGCCGCTGCCGCAGGCGGGCTCCAGAATGTTGCCGGTCTGAAAGCCCATGTTTTCCAAACAGGTGTAGATGGCTTTAATCACGGCGGGCAACGTGTAGTGGGCATTGAGGGTGGAAGCCCGCGCGGAGTTGTATTCGTCCCCCTCCAGCAGTTCCTTCAGTTCCGTATATTCCTTCGCCCATTGGGGGTTGGCCTCGTCAAAGACTTGCGGCAGGCCGCCCCAGCCGACGTATTTTGCCAGGATCTCCTGTTCTTGCGGGGTGGCCAGCCGGTTTTCTTCCTCCAGTTGCTTGACCAGACGGATGGCCGCGACATTCCAGGCGTACTTGGTCTTTTGGCCGCCTACGCCCAGGTTGTCGTCGGTGATCCGGAAATTGACGCGGGGCTGCTTCGGCGGTTCCGGCGCAAGGTGCAGGCGGGCTTTGGCAGCCTCGCCGTCCTGTGTCTTCTGTTGTTCCAAAGCGCGGCGCACGAAGCCGACGCTCTCCCGACGAAAGATGGGGAAACCCACGCCATTTTGAAAGGTAATATCCCGCAGGCTGACTGTGCCGGTTTCCTCGTCGATGGTGTCAATGGCAAAGCGGCGGTCGGCGATGGACAATTCCAGGCCCGCGGCTATTTCTTTTTCGGCTGGTTGCTTTTCCGTTTTCCCGGCTTGGCCGTCCGACAGCTCTGAGTCAGATTCCACATCGGATTTTTTGCCCCCGCCCTGCTGCCAAACCGCGTCAATGGCTTCCTTGGGAATAGAGAAAGCGGAGGATTTTTCGTCCTCCGCCTGTTCTATGGCCGCTATTTGCTGTTCCTCGGTTGGCAGCAGGGTTAGCTGTAAATAAGCTCCGCCAGTATGCTTTCCTCGGCCTGGTGCTTGAGGCTGTTCATGTGCCCCGTCCAGCCCAGCGGATCGGTCGCCTTGTCCGGCGCGGGGTTCTTTGCCAGGAGCTGCGCCGTGATCCGCTCGACGCGCTCCCGCGCCGTCCGGTCGATCTCCGCCAGGTGGCTGTTCAGGTCCCCGGACAGCATCAGGCTGGCGTACATTCCTTTCCGGTGGTTTTTCAGGTATGTTTTGCGCAACATCCCATATTTGCCGATGTTCGTTTCTTCCTCCGGCAGGGCCAGTTCGGGCAGCAGATAATCGCCCTGCCGCGTGTAAGTCAGTTCCATGCTCACCGCTCCTTTCATCAGTTTGTTTTACGCCTTTATTGTGCGCCGGTCCTCGATCTTTGGCAAATGTGCGGCTTTGCTTTCGCTCCACTTTTTGCATGTCCTTCACCGTGGCCTCGATTTCCCGCAGGAGCATCTCCGCTATGTCGCTGGTGGCCGCGCCCAGGCGGGAAACGGTATTCAACGTATTGAAGCTAATAACGCTCTGGAAATCCTCTAAAGCCAGATATTTGCCGACGGGATAGCCGCAACGGGTTAAAAGCATGCAGGCCACGGAGATTTTGAGCGTATCCTTAAAAACAACCTTTATATTGAGGTCGTCCACATCTTCAAGAACGCTATCCTCCCGGTAATCCATCAGTTCGGAAAGGTAATCGGAAAAATTATCGTCCACGGCGTTCTGCGCAGTGGAAATGAGCGCAGCGGGCAGATTGGTCTTATCGTCCAGTTCGCCAAAGGTGTTTTCCAGGGATTCCGTCACCGCCTCGGCATATTTGTCCCGCATTTCCCACAGCGGAACGGGACGGCTGTAGCGGCTGTTGGTATCACTCGCGTCGAACACATGGCGGAGCCTTAAGCGGCTGCCGCTGTCCTCAATGAGGGCGATGCCCTTCGCGCCTTTGTTCACCCATCGTCCCAGCTTCCCGTTCCACACTTCAATGGGAGCGCAGGCCGTCGCGTCAGGCCGCTGGGCGTAAATCAAAAGCTGATCCTGAAACGGATATTTGTAGCTCCAGGCCGCGGTTTTCAGGAAGGAAATCCAGTTGGCATGGTTTCCGGTGAGGCTGCGGGCCGTCCTTTCGGAAAGCTCTGTAATCAGTTGCAGCTTGGTCGCCAATCCGTATCCCTCCTTTACTTCATCAGATATTGGTTGGACAGCCTGCCGCCGTCCTCAGAGTACCGGGGAACAATGCCGATCATGCCCAATCGCCGCAAGCGGTTCAGATTACGGCTGGTAGCCGAACGGGACAGGCCCACGCTTTTGCCAAGGCCTTTGATAGATACGACCACGCTGTTGTGGTGGTCTCCCGCCATGTCCAGCAGGTAGCAGTAGAAGCGCTTGGCCGACGCGGGGGCGTGGAGGCCCGCTCACAGCCTGTAGCTGGCCAGATCGTTCATCTTTTCCCTCCCTCATTGTCGGCGGATAGATAATTTTATAAAAATATGAAAGAGCCCTTGACTTTGCCCTAACTGGAAGCCGTATACTCCAATCAGAACATGTTCAAATGCCATCGGGTGGTGATTCTATGCTCACAATCGGAGAATTCTCCAGAATCAGCAGGGTATCGACAAAAACGCTCCGCTATTATGATCAGATCGGGCTGCTCAAGCCCGGATTTGTCAGCAAGAACTCCGGCTACCGCTATTACGAGGTTTCTCAGCTTCGGGACATGCTGCTGATTTCTAAGCTGAAGCGATATCGGTTTTCTTTGCCTGAGATTGCCGCCGTTCTGGCTGCCGGGGACAACAGCCGTCTGGCCGAACTCCTGCAAGCCAAAAAAGAGGAGTTCCAGCGGCAGATCGAGGACCAGCAGCACCTCCTGCTGCAAATGGAGCAGGATATTGAGAAAATAGAAAGGTGTGAGAATATAATGCAAGCGAATTATTTGGTTAAAACCGTGGAAATTCAGCCCAAAACCATCTATTCCCTGAGACGGAAAATGAGTATCCGGGATTTTGAAGAAGCCTTTGGCGCATTATGCGCCGGTTTGGAAAAGAACCGGCTGAAACCTGCCGGGCCGTTCCTGTCCGTCTACCATGACGAGGAATTCAATCATGAATGCACGGATATTGAGGTTGGGGTGGAGGTGTCGGGCGGCAGCGGCGAGCAGGTGCGGACGCTTGCTCCGGGGCTTTGCTGCTTTGCCACCCATATCGGCCCCTATGACGATTTCACTCCCTGCTATACGGCGCTGATGGAATGGATTGAAAGGGAGGGATACACCGTTTCCGGGCCGCCCTTTGAGTTGTATATCAAAGGCTGTGAGGACAATGTTCCGCCCAGTGAATATGTAACCGAAATTTATTTTCCCATCAAAAAGTAATTGCGCGGGATAGAAGCAAAGGCAGGGGGAACCTGCGGAATCTCCCTGCCTTTGGCTTTACAAGGGTTATCCCACTTATCGCTCCGGCTCGCGCCTCTTCTTGGTGGTAGCAGGCTGCGTTGGTTTGCTCTGGGTTTGCTCGCGCAGCCGTTCCTTTTCGTTTATATAGCAGTAGATGTAGAAGTTGTAATCTCCCCCCTGCGGAAAACAGCGGATAAAGTAGCGGTGTCTGCCGGTATCCACCCGAAAGCCGTAAACGTCGGGATGCCACGCGCCCGTAATCCTGGCTTCCGAATGTGCATGGCAAAATTCCGCCATGCTGCCGCGGTCCTTCAATAGCCCCTGTTTTCGCAGGGAGTTGATAAGCACGTCAAACTCGTCCTTAAATTCCTGTGTCTTCAGGTCCCCCTGATGCTCCCACCAGGTACTCCAAAACTCCTTGCCGCCATGCCCGAAGTCGCCGCGCAGATGGCCGATGCAGCCAAGCTCCTTGTCCTTTTCGGCATTGGAGTAGAACAGGGCGGCTTCCTCCGGGGCGGCGGCATTGATTGCAAACGCCATTTTGCTCACCTCAACGTTCCGGCTCGCGCCGTCTTTTTATCTGTTGCCCCGGTCTTTCCCCGGTGTCCCTTTGGGGCTGGAGGGAGCGCAAATACTCGATTTCCTCCAGGGCGCGCTTGCATAAATCCTCCACGGCGGCCAGCCGGTCGCCCAGATAGTGGCCCCAAAAGTAATCCTTTTCGCCCTTTCTGCATTTCCAGGTGACAAACTGCGTAGATGCTTTCTCGTTGTGCCCGATGACGAATTCCGCGTTGCCCACGGCCAGCCGGTCGGTAATGACATACCCTGCATTGATCTCTTTTTCCATATCCTGAAAGCCTCCTAACGCTCCTGTACTTGTTCTTTGTGCTTGGCCTGTTGCCCGGCCAGGATCTGTTTTAGCTGTTCCTTCGCCCAACCGGGCATATATTCGGGTTTCAGAACGCCCAGGATGTCCTCCCGATTCCAGCGGGCTTCCTTGCCGGAGTAGAGATTGACGGTGTAAACCGCCCGGCCTCTGGCATTGGCATAAGTGCCAAAGCCGCCCACGGCAAGCACAAGCTGATTATTGACGGTGCGGTATTCATGACGCAGGCGCTCCGTCCTGATGACCACGACCTTGTTTTCAATGCTTTCGCCGTAATTGTTTGGTGTACAATGTTCCTGTGTGAAGGGCGAAAGCGGAACGGTAATTTTATCCCGTTCTGCTTTGACCGCCTCAAGCTGCGCCTGCACCCGGTTGGTAAACTCGGTCATCATTTCCAGGTAATCGTCGCTTCCGGCAGGATCAAAAAATTGGTCGATACCCAACGGGTTATCCCAGTTGCAGTCGCATACCATGTACGGACAATCGGTTTTCCCGTCGTCAACCGCAAAAAGGATTTCTCTATCGCCAACATGGATGGCGTGTGTTACCTTGTAGGTATCCACCATGCGTTTTCCTTCAGTCATTTGCAGGTTCACGCTCCTTTGCGGGCAGCGGAAAAGGGGCGGTTATCCGTCCTTTTTCCGCAGGTCCGTATTTTTCTTTCGTTTGCGTAGGTAAACCGCACCCCCTGCAATTACGAGGCAAAGCACGACGGCTAAAATCGTCTTCAACTCCACAAAAAGCACCCCCTTGTATTCAGTCAGCAGGTCAGTCCATATATAAAAAGAACACCGGCGCAGATAAAAAAGCCGATGCACAAAAACACAGCCAGCGGTATGCTTCTCTGCCGTGTAGCCACTACATAAATGCAAGCGGGAAGCAGGGCAAAAAAGAGAATGGCCGCCAGCGCGTTCAGACCAAAGCAAAAGCCCAGCGCCACCGTCAGCTTGATGTCGCCGCCGCCCACGCCGCCGTATTTCACGGCCAGAAGGAGCAGACAAAGCCCCGGTATAAGCAATCCCGCGATTCGCTCATACGGAGCCGGGTCCGGCAGCAGAAAAGCGGATATAAGCCCGATCAGCAAAATGGCAATCCAGGTCCAGTCGGGAATGATCCGCTTCCGGTAATCCATAACCGCCGCCCACAGGAGAGGTATGGCGCAAAGCGGCAGCACCATTACCAGTCGCACGTGGTCACATCGTCGGAATACATGCTGTCCACCACATGGATTTTAAGGTTCCCTCCTGTAATCCATCGGGATAAGGTGCCGCCCGGGGTATGCACGTCGGTGACCAGGAGCTGCGCGATATAATCCTTATCGTCGGGGAACCAGATGGGGACGTACTGCTTCCGGTATTTGAAGGGAGAGGCGGGATTCTCCTGAAAAATATATTGACCGCCTTCTCTGGTAAGAGGGATGGCGGTGTCATAGCGGTATTCAGGAAGATAAACCTCCGCCGTCTGCGGATTTGTGATCAGCTCCGGCCTGTCATAGTTGGTGCTGACAGATGTGGCAACCTTGATGGAATAGCCGTAGCCGGATTTCAGATAGTCCTTGCCTTTGGTGTCATAATCCAGGATGGCGCTCGCCTTCAGCTCGGCGTAAAACTCACGCCATACAAACCGGCCGTTTTCATACCGCTGTTCCCACCACGTCACTCTGGCCTGTTCATTCCTTTGCGGCGGTTCGGGCAGCGTCCGGCTTTCCTCCGGCTCTCCGTAGGTCACGTTCCGGATGACCGCCTTTTGCTTGTAAATATTGTTGTCTGCGCTGCTTTCATTCACCAGGGTTTGGTCGGGATTGATGATGGCGGTCAGGGTAATGTCCTTGTCAGCCTGCACATTGGGGGTATCCCAACGCAGGGATACCACATTCCAGGTATTCTTTTCCATCACGACAGCGTCTATGCGTTTTGAAACGGACAGCTCGGGAATCTGGAACAGCACGGCGACATTCTCCCCCGGTGTAAAGTCGAGACTGCCGCGGTTGCCAACCTTGACGGTGGTAACAACCGCCTGATTCTCCTTGTATCTGTCCGGTGTAATCCGCTGCACATCCAGGTCATAGGGGCGTTCCAGCACCATGATTTCAGCGGAAACCTGATTGTTGCTCAAATTGGTGTCCATATAGCCGTTGGGAGGCCATACCCGCGCCGTTATTTGAATAGGAACGTCCTTTGGACCCGCGGTGCCGGTCACAAGGTAGGCTTTCTTTTCATACGGCTTGAAATTACCTGTCACAGGTACGGCGGAAACCGTCTCGCCGTTGACGGTCACCTTCAGGCGCACATCGGACAATACCATGTCGGTGGAATTGGCAAAATACACCGTAAAGCTGTAGCCTTCCCGTTCGTAGACAGTCGGCGGTGAGGATAGGTTTACCCATACGTCGCAAAGCCTGTAAATGGGTGTGTCCGGTTCATCGGGATTGTCAGGCTCATTGGGGTTATCCGGCGTGTCAGGGATATCCGGTTCATCAGGAGTATCTGGAATGTCGGGGGTGTCGGGCCTATCGGGAGTATCCGGCTTTTCCACTACGGTAATGCTGGAAACGGCGGTGTTGTTGACGGGATTTTCATCTGTAAAGCCCTCCGGTGCTTCCACATTGGCCCTCAAACGGTAAACCTGGCCTGCGCTGCCGGCCGTGCCGGTGATAGTGTAGGTTTTGATTTCCTGCGGCGCGAAGCTCGCTGTTTTCGGAATCTGCGGCAGTACATTTTCATTGCTTTTTCCTTGGATGAGCGCCGCCTTGACCGGAACATCGGAATGATTGGCAAAGCTCACGGTAAAGCTGTAAGCCTCGTGTTCATAGACGGTGGGCGGGGCCATGATATTGGCTGACAGGTCGCAAGGCTCTTTTGTCTCGGGCGGCGGCTCCGGGGGATTTCTGGGCTCGTCGGGTGTATCCGGCGTATCCGGCTCGTCGGGCGTTTCATTGTTGCCGGGCGTTGGCTCCGGCGCGGAGTCAACCACCTTGATGACCGCCGTGGCCGTGTTGTTGGCAAGGTTCCCGTCGATAAAGCCCTCCGGTACTCCGATATGCGCCCAAAGGCGGATTTCACCGGCGGCGGTGTCTGCGCTGCGCTTCACCTCATAGGCTTTGCTTGTATTCGGAGGAAAGTCCTGCGTGACCGGTATTTCCTCAATGACAGCTTCATCCACCATACCTTCCAATGGCACATCATAGGCCGAACTGCTTCCACTGTTCGTATACAGAACGGTGAAAGAGTAATCCGCCCCACGGTTTACTGTGGCGGGGGCGCGGATGGCAACCGACAGGTCGTTTTCCTTCTGAGCTTTGAATTTGAAAAAGAAATCGGCGGCAGGGATTTGATAATGGATTTTCTGCGTGATCTCCACCTGTGTTTTGCTTTCCCCGTCGGCAAACTCTTTCGTTTCCGGGGTGTAATACCATTCCAGCCCCATGTACTGAAAGTTGCGGGATAGCTTAATGTCATCCTTATGGAAGGTGACGGAGGTGGTCTGATAAGGGTAGAACAGCTCCGGCACGCCCTTGTCCTGTGCCGTGAGCTTCCCGTAAGCCTCCTGCTTGTCGTCGCCGCACCAGGTCGCTTTTACGTCAATTTTAACCGGGGCCTGATAGGAAATGGCGGTATTTCGCATAGTTGCAAAGGCAATCAGGGTTTTGTGCGTCCAGCCGAAGCCTGTGGTCAGAGCGTCAAAATCCGTGTTTGCGTCATAGCTGCCGTAAGCTTCGCCCGTAGAGATATTATGAATTTCCACCGCAAGGCTGCCCTTCAGGCTGTAGGTTCCCCCGTCAAGGCGTCCGATCCATCCGGCGATGCGCTGGTTCTCATGGTCCGCCACGGTGTTCGCATTTACAAGTTCAATGTGCTGCGGTTCCGGGAAGGACTTCACCAGCGTATCGCCCTCATAGATATCTGTAATCAGCATGCCGACTGTACGGTATCTGGTGTCGTAGGTGGCGCGGACCTGAAACACCACATTGGCCGTGACGGTGAGAACAGCGCCCTGATCGGTCTTGGCCGTGATGGTATAGGGACCGCAAAATTCTTTGCTTTCTATGGTCAAAGTATAGCTCGGCGGTATCGTCCGGCTTTCGCCGCCGTATTCCAGTTCCCCATCTGTCAGTGTTCCGGCTGACGCCGTGACGCTAATGGGAATTTCAGCCGGAAACTGCTCCACGGCCACCACGCCGCTTTCATTGGTCAGGCTGTCTATGGGGGAAGCTACGAGGATTTCAATATCGCTGTCTGTCGCGGCGAATGCCTTGGCGGAAAGCAGCAGGCAGCACAGGACCAAAAGGGGCATGGCAAGTAAAGCTTTTCGTTTCATTCGGAACCTCCTTCCGTGATTTGCGTGTTGACGCTGGATATGCTGAAGGGAAGCCGGGCCTCCCCGGTCAGGAAGCTGAAAATGCTGCGGGTCCTAAGCGCCCCGTCCATTGTCAGCCGGGGCGGGGTCTCGGTGGCGTGGATACGTTCGATTTCCAGCTCGTATACCCACTCGTCACCGGCGTATTTGTTCAGCCCCGGGTCCAGCGTCATGCTTTCGCGCAGGTATTCGTACAGCCTTTCTTCCGCCACCGCCGTATCCAGCAGGGCGTGGCCGTCCCTGCGGTACTCGTCGCGCATGGCATACTCCACGGCGCTGTTCACGCCCCGTTGGAGTACATATTCCACCTGCTGATACAGGCTTTCCATGCGGAAATACTCGATCAGGACGGCGGACAGGGTCAGGACGAAAAAGACGAGAATGATGATAAACACAAAGGTATCGCCTTTGCGGTTTCGCAGTGCCCGTTGGATCAGGACCACAGACTTCGCCTCCTCTCCAGGGCTCTCATTCCGAAAGCTTCCAATATTTTTCGGACATGCCGGTAATGCTGACTTTCATCGGAATTTGAATTTCCACCGGAGGCGCAAAGGATGGGGTCAGGACGGCAAAGGGATGGCTGTAGCGCATGGTAATGGTGAAATTATCCCGCAGCTGGATTTTCTGATCCTCGCAATACTCCACATCCTCAACGGCCATCTCCGGCGAAATGCCGGTCTGCTGTTTGAGCCTGTAGAAAACATCATAGGCCCGGTCGGAAACCTGCCCTTCCAGCTCCACCACCCTTACAACGCGGCGGCAGACGTGGTTTAGATTAAGATAGGCGGTAAAGACGCTTAAAAAGGATATCACGGTTGCCATCAGCGTAATAACCACCAGCGTTTTTATCATCAGGTCAAAATAGCTGCTGCCCTTCTTGCTCAAAAGCAGCTTTGGAAAAAGCAAAGGGGGAGAAAATCTCCCCCGTATGCCCCGGTGACTGCTGTCCATGGATTTCGCACCTCCCGCGCTTGCGGATATGCCTTTTGGTCACCTATCAGCTTAACAGACCGGTAATTTTGCTGACGATGCTGTTCCAAATCTGCGTAATGGAGCCCTGATACAGGGTCATAAAGATTGCGCCCACCACCACAACGATAAGCACGACGATGAGCCAGCCGGTCATCTGGTCGCCGGACGGATTGGCCAGTACATTTTTGGCTTTAACAGCCGCTGCCTGGATTTTGCTTTTTACTGTTTTCAACATAACACATACCTCCATTGAATTTGTTTAATGGAAAAGGAGGGAGCCGTGCTCCCTCCCGTGCAAAGGGGAACCGGCTGTTAATTCAGCAGGTTGGTAATCTTGGCGACAATGCTGTTCCAAATTTGTGTGATGGAGCCCTGATACAGGGTCATGAACACGGCGCCTACCACGACAACGATGAGAACCACTATGAGCCAGCCGGTCATCTGATCGCCGCAGGGATTCATCAGGGCGGCCTTCGCTCTTAATAGAGCGTTTGCCAGGCGTTTTCTCATGGAATTGATTCTCCTTTCCTGGAAATTTGTACTTGCGGTGTTGACGCTTTGCATGGGTCGTACCTCCTGAAAATGTATTTTTTATTTGAAAAGGGGCGCTGCCCATTTTCACGGATTAAAAAAGGCCCCCCATTGACCGAATCAAGTGGGAGCCGATGACATACAGCAGGCTGGCCAGGGTTAGCGCCACCAGGGGGATGGACGCGATTTTCACCCTGCGGGGCAGCGTATGCAGCTTTTTCCTGAAAACCTCCTTGGCCTTAACGTCCATGTCTCTGGCAAGATACGATAAAGCCTCGCCTTGATGCTCGCCCCGGTGCAGGCCGATTAAGGCGTTGACTAAAAAGGAAACATCCGTTAAGCCGAGGCGCTCATTGAAGCTCCGCAGGGCGGTTTCGATATCCTTCGCCTTCATTTCCACGATTAGGATCGCCACGTCCTCCCGGAACGCCTCGCTGGCTACCTTGAGGTAATCCTCAAATATCTGGATTAAATCCACCTGCACCACAATCCGGCCATTCTCGCGCCCGCTGTCCTCCAGCCGGTACAGGATGGACCGCACAAAGCCCGGCAGCTCCATTTCAATGCGGCGTTTTTTCTCATTCAGCGCATCATTCAAATCGGTCGTGAAATGGCGGTACACGACCACCGCCAAGATCAGGATGATGGGTGCGAGATTGGGTGCTCCGATGACCATGAACAGCAGGGCAAGAGGCAGGGTAAAAAGAGCGCCCAGGATAGCCTTGGCTTGGTACTCCTTGGGGGTTAACTCCAGCCCGCCACGCCGCAGCATGGAGGCCATCCGCGCCTCCTTGACGGGGTCGAGGGGAATAAACCGGGAAATAGGTCTGGCAAGGGGCATGAGAAAGCGATTTATCAATCTATCCGGCCTTTCCTTGGCGGCCTGTAGATTTTTGATGTTCTTTTTCATACTGAGCTTCGGAATCTTGAGCAGCTGCCTGCAAAGCAAAAATCCTGCCGCGGTCAGCAGGATAAAAATAATGATCTGGTAAAACAATGGCGTTCCTCCTCATTTATTGGACGGCTTTGTGGCCTTCATCACATAGAAGGCGGTGCCCAGCGCGGCCAGCAGCATGAGGATGATCAGGAGCTTGCCGACGGCGGTTTGGGTCAGCAGGTAAAACCATTCGGCGTTGGCGAATCTCGTCATGGGAATGATGGAGAACATCAGGCCCGCCGTCAGCAGATAGTCGCGCCACACCCGCACCATCATGCCGTCGCTCTCGACTTGCATGGATTTGGCGTCATTCATGGCCTTGATGACGGGGAACAGGGCAAATTTCAGCCTTCTGTCGTTATGACACAGGATCAGAGTCTTGACCCATTCGTTAAAGTAGCGGTTTTTGATTTTTGCGGAAAGGCGATAAAGGCCGTGCTCTACATTGGGATTGACCAGGCGGATTTCCGTGATAAATTCATCAAAGGGCGTCGTGCTTCTCAAATGCGCCGGGACATAGCGGTTCTTTTCCTCCACATAGGCTTCCACCGCCTTGATGATATCGTCGCATCCCGCGTAGGCGTTGGTGATGATGGACATGGTGTTTTCCAGTCCTTCGATTTCCTCCTTGGCCGTTGCCGAGCTTTTTACCGTCAGATAGAAGTAAGGGGCGGGCAGCATGCAGACAGCCATTACCGCCGCAAGCTCCGCGCCGCCGAACAGCAGCATTCCCGCGGTAAAGCCCCCCGCCGCTGACAGAAGCGCCATAACGAAAAATTTCTTTGGTGTGCATCGGGTCTGCCGGAACAGCGAGGCAAAATGGATGGCAATCCGTTCGGTGATTTTCAGCTTTGTCCCTGTCAAAACCAGGCGGCGCTTTTGCAAAGGATTTTGTGCCGCGGCGAAGGGGCTTAAGTTAAACAAAAGAAACAGAGCCAGGCTAATCAGGGCGAATATGGCGACAAGGGCAAAGGCTATGAGGTTCATGCCGCACCGCCTTCCGAAAAGCGGCGGATCTCCCTTTGCGGCACACCGCCGATCAAAAGCTTTTCGGCAAGGGCCGGAGAAATATTCCCCGTGCGCCGGTGACTGCCTGCCACCTTGGCAATTCTGCCCTCGCCGTCGCGTTCATAATGATCCACCACGTATTTGAAAAGCGTGGTTCCGGCAACTTCACCGTTCTTTATCCCGGTGGCTTCAAAGATTTCCATGTACTTTCTGGACTTGTCGGGCAATTGCATTTTGAACAGCAGCACCGGGAAGGCTTCCACAATATTCTTCAGGAGCCTTTCCTCCGAAAGGGAGGTTCCGGCCTCCAGGCACATGGTCAGGACGCGGTCATAAGCTGATCTGGCGCTGTTGGCGTGCAGACTGCTGACAACCGTGTGGCCTGTTCTGCCCGCTTCCTGCACGGTGAGGGCCTCTTTGCCGCGCATTTCCGCAGGCACCAGGATTTCCGGGTGCAGGCGCAGCGAGAGCTTCAACAGGTCCAGCATGGTAATCTCGTTCGGTGCTTCCTTAGTCAAAAGGTGGATGACGTCGTTTATCATTGCGCCGTTTTCATCGTATCGCGCCAGTGACAGTTCACGGGTGTCCTCGATGGTCACAATGCGTTTTTCATTGGGGACACAGCTTAAGATATAGCCCATATCCGCCGTTTTCCCGGAGCCGGTGGCTCCGGCAATGGCAAGCGATACGCCGTTGTTGACGCACATAACCAAAAAGTCCAGCTCCTCGGCTGTGGCCGTGTCCCATTCAATGAGGTTTTCCCTTGTAATGTAGGAGGGCTTTTGTTTTCGGACGGAGGCAATCGCCCCGGCGTCGGGGTCAACGCAGGGTTCAATGGCTCCCGACATGCGGACGCCGCGGGCGATGAAGCTGTCCCCGACAGGCTTGGAGCCGTCCAGGATAACGCCGCCAAACCGGCTCATTTTCCGAACGATGTTGGCGCAGGCTTCCGCGCTGCTGAAGGTTTCATTTAAGCGTATCTTTCTGTCCTTATACAGTACCCAGACGCCCCCGAAGCCGTTGACGTTGATTTCCTCCGTTTCACTGTCCTGCAGGTACGGGGACAGCAGCCCCATACCGGCCATGTCGTAATAAACGGCGTCCACCAGTTCGGAAATGTTCCGCAGGCCTTTGGCTACCAACTGCTCACTGTTGAGATAGCGCATGATAAGGTCTTTAAGCTTCCCTTCGGCTTCCTCTGAGTACAATACCTCTGCCAGCTCTGCCGAGTGGTTCTTGGCGATAAGCCGCTGCAGCTTGTCGAGGATTTCCCCATATTCCTGCGCCTTGACGCTTTCTCCCCTGTCGGAGCGCTTTTTGTTGGCCCTATAAATTAAGTCGTTGACGGAAAATCTGCTGTTCATGGCTTCCCACCCCCGCAGATTTTTCCGGCGATTTGCTCCAGCGCCTTGCCGTAGCATCTGCAAGCGCGATCACGGAAGAAATACAGGGGCGTTCCGGCGTTTTCCAGCTCACCGGCGCGTTTGATGTGGGGCACTTCATAGACAAAAGGCGTCTCCATGATGCTCCGGTAAGCCTGGTCGTCAAATTCCCCATTGGGAGCGCGCAGGATGTGGATTTGCTTCTCTTCGATATGCAGCTCCCTTGCAAAATCTGAAACACCCGTGTACCACATCTTAGCCGCGATAGATGGCCTGTGCAGGGTGAAAATGGTGTCAGACAGCCACAATCCCACGCCGGATACCGGATTGTTTACCTCCGCGGCTCCATCCACAATGAGAAGGTCAAACGCAAGGGCGGAGGCGTTGATCATCCGCTCCACGTCCTCAATGGCCACGGTATCGCAAAGCAGTCCACTGTATTTGGTAGGTGCGGACAGGAAAAACAGGTTTTTGCTCTCCGTATAAGCCGTGAAATTTTCACCGATGTTGGGGGTCTCCGCGTTGAGTGCTTCAAACAGTCCCTTTTGCGGGAGAACCTCCTGGCCGAAAAAGGTTTGCAGCTCTCCATAGGTGAGATTCGAGGAAATGAGACCGACGAGCACATCCCGCTTTGAAAGGGCGCAGGCCAGGTTGACCGCAAAGGTGGTTTTGCCGCTGTGCTTGCCGCCCCATACGGCAATGATTTTACTCATGATCCGCACCCCGCTTCTCAAAGATTAAATGCAATTTCCCCGTGTACTCGGCCTGAATGAGTTTTTCCGCCTGGGCTTCGGTGACAATGAGGGTCACGGCCTTGGGAACCGGATCGCTGTTTGCCGATTGGCTGCTCTTTTGCTGCTCCCGCATTTCGGCGGTGTCCTGGGTCCGGGCGTTCTCGACGCTGTATGTTTCCAGCCCTTTTAATTCAGGATAAATAATGACCTGCGGGGAGGTATCCCGGCCATCGGACGCCTTTTCTAAGAATATGGCCACCGTAACAGCATCTCCGGCTCGCAAGTGGGAGGAAAGCCCCGCCGCGATGCTGGGAACGTTGATGGTAACAAGGCGCTGGTTGTTCTTCACAAGGCGGTCAAGCAGCTCGTTGGCAAGAAAGCTGCCGAGCTTTTGAGGGAAGAAATAGTCTCCCTTGGCAATAGCGGTTTGCGCCACCTTACCGACAAGCTGCGCTTTGTCGTTCAATACGCCCTCCGACAGCCCGTAGCCGCCTACCTCCACGCTTGCAAGGTGGTGCTCCGCAAGCTCCGTTCCAGCCGGGATATCCTGCGCCGCCCGCAGCACCGTGACCGTTGCGCCTTTGTCCTCGTAGAAGCGCGGCAGGAGCAAAAAAGAAACGCCCGCCGCCAGGACAAGGCAAAGGACGCTTAAAAAGATTCGGTTTTTTATTAGTTCCAAAGTGATACTTCCTCCTTCCGAAGATTTTAGTTTAGAGGACGGCCTTACCTACCGAAAAAGAAGGAAGGCCGTCCGGTCTGCTTTTCATTCTTTTTTCGGCCGGTGGCTTTTGGGGCAGTGGTGAGGAGGGGAATGACGAAAGACGGCGCGGTCTGCGTTTTTCGTAAGTAGAGGAGCTAGCCCCTTCGTGTAAAATCACTTTTTTATTACGCACTTTTGGCCACATTTTCCTTGATGCCTGTCAAAGTGCGGACAATGCTGGCAATCCCGTCTTTCCGCCGCTTTAACGGGTTTGCGGTCATGTCCCGGTTTTTCCCGCATTATGCGTTCACATTCGCGCAGCCGCCCTTCCGTAAAGTACATCCAAGCACCTCCTTCCAAAGGGCATAAAAAAATCGCCCTCCTTAAGAGCGAAGCTGCCACGGTTCAGCGTTCCTGTTCCCGCTGCCGTTTTTTATACCAGCTTTCCAGGAGCTGAACGATTAAATCCTCTTTTTGCTTTTCCGTAAAGCTGCTGGGAAAAAAACGGTCGATGCGTTCCCGTTGGATATTGAATTTTTCCTTTTGATTCGGCTTTTCCTCGGTGAGAATGGAAAAAATGACATCCATATTCAGCCTGCCGTCCTGACTAAGCTTTTTCATCCGTTGCGCCTGGGCCAAGGACGGGGTGCAATCTTCCGACTGTATGGTTTCGTAAAGCTCCTGCTGTTCCTTTTCGGCCAAATAGGAAAGCTCAACAGCGGGGTTAAAGGCAATTTGTCTTTCGTCCACCATTTCAAGAATGGAAGGGCTAAGCTCAGTTAAGCGGATATATCGCTGGATTTGATTTCTGCTTTCTCCGCTTTGTTCAGCTAATATTTGGTCTGAACGTTTTTGCGTCCCAACTTGGGACACATTTTCTTTGCTTGGTCTGCCTGCTTGCCGTTTCATGGCATCCAGCTTCATCTTGTAGGCAAAAGCTTTCTCACTCGGCAGGATGCTTTCCCTTTGCAGATTGCTGTCAACCATAATAATGGTGGCCTGATCGTCGTCCAGTTCCCGGATGATACAGGGCATAGTTTCCAATCCCGCAAGCTCGCTTGCCTTTTTACGCCGGTGTCCGGCCACCATTTCATAGCCGCCGTCCGCTTTGGGCCGCACAAGGCCGGGGACTAAAACGCCGTATTGCTTTACGCTGTCCGCCATTTCCAACATAGCCTCATCCGCTTTCACCTTAAAAGGGTGGTCGGGGAAATCACTGATTTCCGACAGGGGGATGTCCATCACCTTTTCGCGCTGCTGCTCGGCGCGGCTTTCCTCGGTGGTGAACAGGTCATCTACTGAGGCCAGCTTTATGCTGCTTCGCACGTCGTTTTTCGCCAATGTCCCGCACCTCCTTCGTAAAGGCTTCATAGGCTTTTGCCGCCAGACCGTGAGGATCGTGAGCATAGATGCTTTTCCCTTTGGCGCTGGTTTCAGCCGCACGGATGGACAGGGGGATTTCCGTTTGAAAAATGCGCAGCTTGTCGCCGTAGTCGCGGCGCAGGATAAAGGAAATATCCTTGGCAAAGTTGGTGCGGTTATCCATCATTGTCACCAGAACGCCGTCAATGGTCAGCTTCGGATTGATTTGCCGCCTTACCTTGGCTATGGTCTGCAAAAGCTGCGTCATTCCCTTGGCGGGAAGATAATGGGCCTGAACCGGAATAATTACGCTGTCTGCGGCGGCAAGGGCGTTGATGGTCATCATACCCAAGGAGGGCATACAGTCGATCAGCACATAATCATACCTGTCTTTGACAGTGTTGATGTAGCTGCGCAGTACCGTTTCCCGGCTCATGGTGTTGACGAGGGAAACTTCAATGGCCGACAACTCAATGTTGCCCGGCATGAGATCAACGCCTTCCGCATGGTGAAGGAGTCCCTCGTCAGGCTCATATGATTCTTCCAACATGTTTTTGGTTAAAACGGTAGCCAATGAAACAGATAGATTGTCCGGCTCATGGAAGCCTAACGAATCCGTTAGGTTGCCTTGCGCGTCCGCGTCCACTAAAAGAACCTTTTTACCCTGCATAGCAAGGCCGATACCCAGATTGACCGTTGTGGTCGTTTTGCCCGTGCCGCCCTTCTGGTTGGCAAGGGTGATTACTTTTGACACTTGAAATTCCCCTTTCACGTGAAAAAGCCGCCTGCTTATCGGGATAATAAAGCAAACGGCTTTTAATTGTGGTTTATATATGAAAGAGGACATAATCAATCAAAACCATGTCCTCTTGTTCATTTATTTGATTGTAATATGGACTAAACGAAGTTTACCGTTCCTGATAATCAATGCATTATAAACATAATACGAAACTCAAATCGTATTGATCGTGCATGTAGTCTACTCGATAAACTGTAATTTGTAGGATAAGAGTATTTCTAATCATGCGCTATTTCACTTTAATAAAAGAGAATACTCACTTTTACCCTATAGCATTCTCCAAACTATCTTTTCTGCATGCAATAACTTCAATATCATTATCTTCCCAAAAAGATGCTACACTAGTTGTCGTTCCAGTGTTAACTGCTATAATTTTCTTTCCTTTACTAATAGCATAATTAATTTCTGTACGTCCCATGCTGCCTACCGTAACTGCTGCTGGACGTGCTGGTGCAAGAATCACACTAGCACTATCAATCTTGCCTTTTATTGCATCTGTCACTTGCTTTTTTGTTCCCACCAATGGATCAGAACTCTCAACCGAACGATCAGACACGTCATATTTTGACCTATCTAATACTGCACTAATTTTCTCGTAATCCTCTTCATAATCCCAACGATGACTTATGAACACATTCTTTTTTCCCATTTTCATGACCTCCACTTAATATTTTATATACTTAAATGTCCACAACTTGCATGGACTTATAGCCGCTTCTAACATCATGAATATCTTTAAATATTTCCTTTATTTACCAGATTCCAATAATGTTGTCCTTGAGCTGTTAATTTACACGACTCATGTTTTATCGCAGCGTAGTACATATGATCAGCATTTACCGGTACCACTAAATTTAGCTTCACATATTTTTGCAAAATTGAAAATATCTCTTCATGTTCAAGATTTACATCTTTAATGTCAGCCTCGTGTTTATCTGGTTCATATGTAGGATCCAATGCGTATTCATCATACGGCGTAATAAAGAATTCCGTAATGCGACGCAATTCTCCAATAGCAATTGGTGGAGCATTTTTTCTAAGCGAAACAAATTGCTTTATATTTGCCTTAAACACTGGTCGTTGCTCCCATCCTCCCAAAGAACTATCTATATAAGAATAAATGCTGCCAGGAGAAACCTCACCAAGTAGATTCATTGCTCCACCATATAATGCTTCAATCAACAACGATGTAAAAACACCATGACCATTTTCTTCCGATGAATACTGATTTTCGTCGCATGCCGCTAAAATAGTTGTGCCATTATGTAGCACAGAATAATTTTGCATTTCTTTTGAATTTGCTGCTCGTCCGCTGAAACAGCTATCAAGTATTACAATTTTGTTTTGTGCACGGGAATCAGCTACTATCCCCATAAGGTCATTCAATGATAACCCTTGATCTTCTCTTTCCACTTCGCTAGTACATAGATATCCACCAAGTGCATCATAAGAACCATGTCCGGCATAATAAAAAACAGCAACTTCGGATTCATCTCTAAAAAGATCTTGAACTGCATCTTTCAATCCCTCTCTAGTAATGTAAGATGCTTCGCTTGTTGCACATAGAAGTTTCGTAGAAAAATTTAGTGTTCCATCGCCATTTCTCTCTAATGCTGCTTTCACCCCATTTGCATCATTAACACATCCATGTAAATCTTTGATTTTCTCGTAGCTATCAATTCCAACACATAATGCCTTTCTCATTCTGCTCCTCCTAACTTCTTTTAATTAAGAAATCTCTTACATTTAATTCTGTGTTACTTAAATACAAACAATTTACAATATGCTCATCCCCGACCTGCATTACACCTATATAAGAGCTTGTTTTTTTCTTTTGCGTAGCAAATGCACCGCTTTTTTCTGTGAAATCAGATCGTGTTTCATATATACTGTCAGCATCAGTCAACTGAATTAATGCAACACCATGTTTTGACGCATATTGTACTGCACCACTTTGGAAATTAGATGATGACACCAATACACCCTTATTTGCTCCACAAGCTCGTATTTTATCATAGAGTACAGCAACTTTTTCTCTGGATATACTGCTTTTATAATGTTTGCACTCTATCAAAGTTTTATAATAAATGCCCATAAGCTCAAACTCTATGTATCCATCAATTTGATAATTTCCATCATCCACCTCCATAATTTTATTATGTTGAAAGTTGCAATTTCTAATATTTTGTATCTGCTCAGTCAATATACGCAATGAGTGCTTTTCAAATTCAGTAGGAGTCATCTCAAGAATTGATTCTTTACAAGGCATAAACATTTTTTCATCGCCTCCTATATATTTTTAGTCTAAATAAAGCGTTCTTTATTATACCACTAATTTTCAATCTCACTATAGCAACCGCACCATCAAATTCGGATTTATTAAGGTACGCATTATTGCTATAATCCAATTGTGCATCGTAAATATTAAATATGAAGAGTAAATTTGCCCTCATTCAATTCGGAGCAACGTACTGATGTCCAATCTTCCAATCCCTTTGCTTTGCGATACAAGATCTCTATAGAGACTTCGCTATTTCTGCTTGAGAAGGTCAGCACATGATGTGCTGGCAAATATTCAATATCAATTGCGTCTGAAACCTTTTGCGGGGGTAGTCCTCCGTACACTTTTGTTGGCTCTAAACTGTCTGCAACTACAAGTATATAGAGAAGTGGGTTTTCTTGGAAAGTAATGTTTTTAAAGTTTTCAGCTAACAAGACATCCAGTTTATACTGCTCGTACGCCGCTCTACTCTCCTCGGGCTGTTTCCAAATGTTGTGAGCTGAAATACAATCGGCAATATATGAGAAAATAGGAAGCTGTTCTTGGCAAAAATGCCTGTCTCTATAATGAAAATCACCTAAAACGCAAAGCCCCTCACGTTCGTAAAGCACTGTCATATATGCGGATAAATAGTTTTTAACCATTCTGTCATAAAACAGATATCCACCAACAATTCCGTGATCCACCTTGTGTCGTTCATTGATACAATAGTTAAAATATCTTGTTGTAATAATGCTTGTATATTGATGTCCGATTATTTTTGCTCCTGTATTAAACCGAAGCCTTGGGCGTCCTGTTACTGTAAATGTACGTTGTGTGAGCTCGCGTAGCAGAGCACGTTGCAAGTTTATCTCATTGTTTTGTCTGAAATTGCCCACCCTATTCAGTGATCCCGGATAAGGAGAAAAGAGTGAAAGATCAATGCCTAATTCTCTTTTCATGCGGCAAAGTGCATCATATTCTTTGCGATGTATTCTCAAAGGATTCCATGTAAAAAGCATATCTGGTATGGGCGCACGTTCCGGCGTTGAAATTGGGCTATTATCCCTTTCTGTGACGCAGTACCCATAATCGTGATACAGAAACATCAAAAACCACAGATATGCAAACGGGAACTGATTTGAACTCTCGATAGCGAGTGTCCTTGTTCCATTTAAACAACTCTCAATAAGCAATCCTAAAAAGAAACCAGAAACTGTATGTATTGCACGGTCATCTGGAAGTAGATACATTTCACTAAAATCAAAAGATAATGTGTTTTCTTTACATCCGGCAGCGAAATAGGTATTGATAAAATTAGTGGCTTCTGTTGGGTTAAGCAGTAACGGAAGTTCTTTGCCACCACTTTCAAAGTACTTACGAATAAAAATACCGGACCGGTTTGCCTGTAAAATATTTTCTATGGGCATTCCTGTCTTATAATAATTCCAATCGATTCCATTCTCGTTTGATATAGTTTGTTTTATAAAATCAGAATAACGCATCTAACTCCGCCTTTACATCTGAACATCCTGCAACGCAGTTTATCGTTTATATAGGCTAAATTTACTTCTTATTATTGCTATAACCAAAAGCATCCGAAACTTCGCCTAATAGACATAGCACTAAACCGCTGGCGCGGTAGTTCCTGTAATGTTTTTTTAAGTTGTGTAATTGAAAATGATACTGTAAAAAGTCAGTTCCTTTTTTATGCATCTCCTTTAAAATAAAGCTAATTTAATTTTAAAGGAGATGTTCAAACTATGACAAAAGAAGAGGTTTTAGCCAAGATAAAATTCGATGTAGAGCTTAGAGGGTTAAGCAAGCATACCCAGGCCGAATACTATACCAAAGTTAAACTCTTTCAGGACCACTTTGATAAACCTGCAACTGAACTAGGTGTAGAGGATGTTAGGCAGTTCCTTCATTATCTCACCACAAAAAAGAAGCTTGCTCCCGAATCGGTAAACACCTACAATAGTGGTCTCCGCTTTTTGTATGGCGTAACTTTGAACGTTAATATTAACCCTAGGCAAATCCCTCGCCACCGTAAACCACGCAAACTCCCTGACATACTTACCCAAGAGGAAATCCAAGCCCTTTTTAACGTCTGTGACAATTTGCGAGATAAATGCATTCTTATGACCCTCTATGGGGCTGGACTTCGCCTAAGTGAAGTGGCCTCCCTTAAAGTTTCAGATATTCATAGCGATAAAATGCAACTGTTCATTCGCAATGCCAAAGGGGGTAAAGATCGTTATGCCCTGCTTTCTGAAGCTAATCTTGAGATTCTTAGAGTTTACTGGAAAGCTTACCGCCCCAAAGAGTGGCTTTTTTACAGCCGAAATCATACCGACACTCACATAACTCCCAGAGCTGTACAAAATCTCTTCCATAAATATGTAAAGAAAGCTAAAATCAATAAAAACGTGACAGTCCATACGATGAGGCATAGTTTTGCAACTCATCTGCTTGAATCCGGCACAAGTATTTACCACATCAAGCAACTGCTTGGTCACTCAAATATCAACACGACCTGCGTTTATTTGCATTTGGTCAAGATTGAATCCCTCAACGTAACGAGTCCCCTTGATCAGATGGCTGAATCGGAAAAAGCCAATGACTGAGGTTCAAGATATCTTCCTAAAATACGGCAATAACTATCGAAGCAACCACAAGCTTACTCTTGTGCAGCATAAAGCGATGTCAGCCATTCAAAAATGTAGAACATCAGAGTTAGGCGGCCATAAGGAGGTTTGTGACAGTTGTGGGTATATCCGAATTTCTTACAATTCTTGTCGCAATAGGCACTGTCCTAAATGCCAAGCTCTTGCCAAAGAACGCTGGATTGAAAACCAGAAAATCAATCTGCTCGACGTTGGATACTTCCATGTAGTTTTCTCAATCCCCGATACGCTCAATTCAATAGCCTATCAGAATCAAAAAGTAGTCTACACCCTTTTGTTTAAGGCCGTTGCTGAAACACTTACTGAATTAGCTTCTGACAAAAAATATCTCGGTGCCAAGATTGGCTTTACATCTGTTCTGCATACATGGGGACAAAACCTCATGCACCACCCGCATATTCACTGCATTGTACCCGGCGGCGGATTATCCTCCATTGGGAAATGGGTAAATAGTAGGAAAAAATTTTTCATTCCAGTTAAAGTTTTATCCCGAAAGTTCAGAGGCAAATTCCTGTACTACCTAAAACAACTCTACGGTCAAAATAAGCTTGAATTCCACGGTAATCAAACTTATCTTTCTGACGATAAGGAATTTGAAAAGCTGCTCTCCTCTCTCTATAGCAAAGAGTGGATTGTTTACTGCAAACCACCATTTAAAAATGCTGGTTGTGTTGTTGAATACCTGGGTCGATATACTCACCGAGTGGCTATATCTAATAAACGTATCGTTAGCATTGAAAAGAATACAGTTTCCTTCAAATGGAGGGACTACAAGGATAACAGTAAACATAAGGTGATGACGATTTCCGCCGATGAGTTTATCCGCAGATTTCTTATTCATATCCTACCGAGTGGCTTTATGAAAATCAGACACTACGGTTTGCTAGGCAATCGTAACAAGACAGCCAAACTGAAGATTTGCAAACAGTTAACCCATACACCTCTTTTAACCAGAGAAAAATACTCTACGCTTCAACTCATCCTAAAACTAACTGGAATAGATTTATCTAAATGCCCTAACTGCGGATCGGAAAAACCCAGACGGTATATGAGCTTGGGTAAATCTCCCCCTATCAATAACAAAACTGTATATGTTTAAAAAATTTGCCCTGTCATGGGGAGGGGGAAGCTATGTCTATTTCAGCATGATTAACGCTGCTTTGATACATTTTGCTATCAAGTTTCCCTTAATGCCATCTAAAGTTAGACGGGAAAATAGCTATTTAATCCCCATAGCGAGAGCATCAATCAACGCGGTTTCGTGCAATGTAATTATCCAAAGTTAGGGCTAGCAGCTTCTTCACCATAATCTGCAGCTAACTTTACTCAAACTCTGGAGTGGGTTTGAGTTTTTTTACGCCTAACTTCGGATAATTTGCTAGACAACTCAAGTAGCTTGACATTATTAGCCTCACTAGACTATTCCGTTTTAACCCTATATTTCTGCTGTCCGGAAGAAGTCTTCTCAATCGCTTGTATAGAAGCCTTTGATGTGTTCACATAGTTTAAAAATAATGTACCAAGCAGAAGCCGTTCACTACGAGAAATGCGGTTCCATTCATAGCCTTTGAATAAATCTCTTACAAGGAAAATTTCCTCTTGATTCAAGTTCTCTGTTTCTTTAATTGCATTGTTTAAAAGTTCATTCACATCTGGCATCAAAAAATCTCCATACAATATCAATAAAAACAACGTTATCAATATAAATTATATCAGCCATATGGATTTATTTCCATATAAAAAGAGAACATAAGCGCAAACCTATGTCCTCTCGTCCATTCATTTTTATTCAATACTAAACCTGTACTTTTAGCTCTTGCCGGTACTGGGCGTAATGGTCGCTTAACACATACTTGATAACCCATACCTTTGGTATCCTATAGGCACTGCGGATGAAAAAGTACTTTATATGATTTCCATGCAAAATCTTTCGTGCCGTGGTTTCTCCAATGCCGCCCAACATAGCTCTGAATTCATCAAGCGTAACGACATCGGGATACGCCTCAAAAAGCTGTTCGTAGTATTCTTGATTTTTCACAGTCATCAACTCCTGAAAAGATTTGTCAATGGTAGGATGACTGTTACAATATTGATTTTTGATTACTACACGTTCGATGTTCTGACGGCAGACGGTCCGGATATCCCTCCTGAATATCCCTCCAATATCCCTCCAACGTCCAAAATTTATGTCAAAACCGCTCTTTTGAGGGAGCCTTGGAGTGACGTGGCTTTCCGGGTTTTAAGTGCCGCAAACCCGCATTATACAAGGTTTTTGAGGGTCTGAGGATTCCGGTAGAGTACGTTACATTCCCGATGCTTCCGGTAATGTGAAGGGACTCAAAAACCGTTGGATAACCTCCATGCCGGTTCGACTCCGGCCATCGGCACCAGAAACAATCGCTCTTGAACCGTGATATAAGCGGATTTGAGGGCTTTTTTCTTTTCTGGCGACACATTTATTTGTCGTCCGTCATACCGTCACATGAACCATTCCAGCGCATATTTCAGTGCTCTCAGCCCCCTATTTACCTGGCATTCCGCCGTTTTGGAGGGATGTCAGGAGGGATATACGCCGATGATGGCGTTGGCCGAAGCGACCTTGGAGCTGAAATCCAGGTGAGTGTAAATGTTCGAGGTGGTGGAAATATCGCTGTGCCCCAACCACTCCTGGATCTCCTTCAGGCTGACGCCGTTGGCGTACAACAGGCTGGCGCAGCTATGCCGCAGGTCGTGGAAACGGATTTTCTTCAAGCCGTGGTTTTTCAGGGTGAGCGCGAAATTCTGGGTGACATAACCCGGCTTGATCCGTTCTCCCAGCTCGTTCACGTAGATGTAGCCGAGATATTCCCGGCAATAGGCGCTGCCGCATACTTGTTGATTACGCTCCTGCTCTTCCTTTAGCCGCTGAAGTAGCTTTTCAAAGGGCTCTACCAGCGGCAGGGTGCGGTGGCTGGACTTGGTTTTGGCGCGGTCCTTTTCCACGATGATGGCTTTCCCGTCCACCCTTAACTCGGTTACGGTGTGCTTGATGGTCAGCGTCTTTTTTCCAAAATCAATGGCGTCCCATTTCAGCCCCACGATCTCGCTGCGGCGCAGTCCGTAAAACGCGCCTAAGATAACGGCCAGCTCTATCGGCTTGTTTTTCACCACGGCGAACAGGGCTTCCAGCTCTCCGGCATCGTAAATGCTGCCCACGAATTTTGCGGTTTTGGGCCGCTCGATCCGGTCGGCGGGGTTAAAGGCAATCAAGCCCACCTTGTAAGCGTACTGCAACGCCTTGCGAATGTTGGCGTGGCGGTGGATCACCGTGCAGGCGCTTACGCCTTTCTCGTTCAGCTCGTACTGATAATAGTCCTGGATGTGCTTCGGCGTAACATCCTTCAATGTAAGCCTGAATTCCTTAAAGTAAGGAATAATGCAGCTCTTGATGGACATAGCGTAAGAGGCGTAGGTGGTCATTTCCACATTGTGCTTGATCATCTCCAGCCATTCCAGCAGGAAGTCGGTAAACAGTATCCGCACCTCGCCGGAGATCGGGTTTACCTTGTCGGCCGGATTGTCCCGGATCAGCTCAAGCTCCACGGCGTAGGCCAAGGCTTCCTCAATGACCTCGTGATATTGGAGCAGGGCGGTGTTCAAGGCGTTTTTTTCCGTTCTCTCGTACTGATAGTAGCCTTCGATGTCCCCCGGCTTTATTTTCGCCACCGTAACGGCGGTATCCTTAAAGTAAGGGATGATGAAGGCTTTGGCGTCGTATGTGTAAAGGGCGTAGGTGTCGGCGTCCACTCTGTTGATAGCGTCCTGCAGCCATTTTTTCAGGAAGTCGGCAAACAAAGCGTCTTTGCAACTCATCCCCGTGTCGGGATTAAACTCTTGCCTGGTTTTCCAAAGCAGCGCTTCAGCGCGCTTTTTATTTCCCTTGACGGGAAGCCCCGTGCTGAAGGACTTGGTTTGGCGCTTTCCGTTCATATCCTTGTTGTTGTAGGTGAGAATCATCTGGAAATAGCCGTTTTTTTCTCGCAGGTGTCCTGTTACCATGAATTCTTGCCTCCTTTAAATCAGTAACAGTCCATATTCACCTACCATTGACGGCTTTAGTGTAACAGTTCTCCAAAATATCTTGCAAAGGTGCGAACGATGTTTTACGCATCGGATTCCTGCGCGACCGCCAGGTATTCGAAAATATGGAACTTGGGGATTTTATACGTTCGGCCTATCTTAAAGTGCTTGATCTGATTTTGCCGCAAAAGGCGGTATGCGGTTTTTGTGCTGATACCGCCCAGCATTTCACACATTTGCGCCACATCGACCACATCCGGGTATTCCCGAAAAATCAGCTTATATGCTTCATTGCTTTTGAGCAAGGTATCAGCTCCTCTCAGCTTAAAAATAAAAATGCAGAAAACAGGGGCGCGCCCATGATTGGGTACGCATACAGCTCGCACCAAGGTGCGCACCCCTGACCTGCATTTCTGTTCCAGTTCTATCGTTTCATGGGCTTATCGGCGGACGGCGGCTCACCGTCCTCATAGGACTTTCACCTCCCCCCTGTCGGCGGGCCGCCCCCATTGCCTGCGACGCTTTTAACGCTCGGACTGTGGCTGGACGGAAGTATCATTATACCGGTCTATGCGTCGTCGCCCCACAAGCTGCCACGCTCATTTTGCGGCTGGGTGGTTGTCGCTCGTTCCCTTGGGGAAGTCGTGGCGCACCCGCCGTCCGGCTCGGCGTAGACCGAAAGTATCCGATTTGCCCTATGCTGCGCGTGGTTAGAACGCTTTCTTTGTTAAAGAACAAAAGGCGTTTGTCAGCCTGCAAAAGCACATTGGCTATGGATATACTTTTGCAGAATGACAAGCGAAAAAAGCCCGCATAGGAAGCGCGGAAAGGGGGGCGCGCTCCCGTGACAGGCTTTTCGTTATGCTACCCTGAATGCCAGGATTCTTGTTATGAGCTTGGTTTCCAATCTGCGGCGCAATTCAGTGTCCACGCAGAGATGGGGGTTGCCGCTTTTGTCATAAAGCCGCCTGATGAACAACGCAGCAATATACCCTTCATAATGCTTTAGAACGGTGCTGATAGCGTTGATGTCGCCGCCAGCCGCAGCCGCAATGACGGGAAAAGGAAGCAAACCGGTGTTACCGGTTTTGGCGTTTCGTGTGTTATTCATCCGCTTTTCCCTCCATGATTTTTTTTAATTCCCGCAAAGTGCCTGTCCGACGATAAGCAACGGTGCGCCGGACAAGGGTCAAGAGTTCCCCGATTTCCCTGTCCGTCATGTCAAGAAAATAAGACAGCAGGATAATATCGCGTCTGTCCGTCGGCAAAGCGTTCAAGGCTTCGCTTATGCGCCCATCCGACACTGAAATGTCATAGCCCAGCACGTTAAAGCTGTATAGATCCTTGAAATATTCGTCCATTACGGTCAACTGCTCCAATTCCTTTTCGGACAGTTCGTCCAAAGATATCTCCCGCTCTCTGCGTCTTTTCAGCGCGTCGTAATAGTCGCGGGCTTCATGCTTCAATACTTTTTTGCAAAAGCTGTCAAAGGCGTGCCGCTTATGTTGTTCGTGGGAATGAGGCTTCATGTTCTCACCTCCCTTCGCGTCCGCAAAGGCGGGTGATGGCTTCCCCTTTCGCCACTACTACGGTCAGGATGAAAATTTTGGCAAAGCAAACGGCAAGAAGTAAAAAATAATTTGCTGTGAAATGCAAAAAAGCCCGACTGGATAAAAACCAATCGGGCGTGGGAGCTTGTATATCTTAACGTGTAATGTGTGTGGGTAACTTGATGACCGCAATAGTCCCATAAAGCGTCAAGTCTTTTTTGGCATGCAGAATAATATCGAATTATGTCGAAAACAAATAAACACGACGGCATCCTCCTTGTGCCGCCGTGTCCTTAAAAATGGACAACTTTAACATACCCTCCGAAATCCTATTTTTTGAAAAGGACAACGGCGGCTTTGAATTTCTTTATTTCAAAACCGCCGCTTGGCATTCGCTATCTTTATCATATGTGTATGATTGTACTGTCACCTAAACAGCGGTTTTATTTTAGCAGTCAAATAGCAAATCAATGTGTTAGTACCAACCTTGTTATTGCTTTACTTCTTCTCCTGTTTGAACAAGAAATTTTTTTCTTTCAAACAGGCGTTTAAAGTCATACAGTAACGTGTAAACAATCGGAACAATAACCAGGGTTAAAAGCGTAGAAGTAATTAATCCTCCGATAACCGCATAAGCCATCGGTGCACGTATTTCAGTTCCAGCCCCGTTCGCTGCGGCAACAGGAATCATTCCAAAGATCATGGCAAGCGTGGTCATGAGTATTGGCCGGAAGCGCACCAAACCGGCCTCAATCAGGGCTTTGTTTACCTCCACACCTTCTCTTAACCTTTGTTTAGCAAAATCAATAAGTAGGATGGCATTTTTGGCAACCAGGCCCATCAGAAGAATAATGCCGATCAAAGCCATAAAGTTCATCTTACTGCCGGCGACAAACAGACCGGCTATCGCCCCGATCAAGGCTAAAGGAAGAGAAGCCATAATAGCTACCGGGTCTATAAAGCTTTCAAACTGAGCAGCCATAATCAGGAAGATAAAAAGAATACCCATCCCCAGGGCAATCAGCAATCCGGTGAACCCTTCCTGCATTTCTGCATTCATGCCGCCTTCTTCGATTATTATCCCCTGTGGAGCTTCCTGCTTCAATTTAGCCAAATAAGTATTCAAGAAGTCTCCTGTAGGCATGCCCACGACATTGGCCGATAATTCAATTTGACCGGACCGATCATACCGGCTCAAGGTTGAAGCTGTTGTGTCAAAGACCTGACTGGTCACTTGGTCAAGAGGGACCATTTGATTGCCCGAACCGGGTACATAAACTCCGCTCAGGCTGTCAAGATTTGTCCGTTGCTCATCTTCCAAGGAGATTCGTACATCCACTTTATCTTTTGAACTGTCATAATGACTGATCACCGTACCGCCAAATAACGTATTTAACGTATTCAGAGCGGAAGCAAAGCCGTGTCCACTCCTAAGTCCGCTGCCTTATCCCGGTCAATCACCAATCTAGCCTCAGGTTTTCCGGCTTTATAATTGACACTGACATCCCGAGCCGCAGGTTCCTGGCTCATCGCCCTTTTTGCTTCCAGAGCAAATGTCCGGAGTTGACCATAGTTATCTCCTTTAATACTGATGGCCACATCTTTAGAATCTGCCGCTTCATTGGTATTGGCACTGACAGCGAGTTCAACACCCGAGACTTTTTTCAGGTCTTCCCGTATTTTGGCCGCGATCGTTTTGGCACTGTCTTTCCGATCCTTTTTGTCACACAATTTCACATAACACGAAATCTGATCCTTTTGTACCGTCGTGTAAATGGATTTGACCTCCGTATAACGGCGAATAATATCTTCCAGATTTCCGGCCTTCTGACCGGCCTTTTCCAAAGGCAAACCGGAGTCAAGTCCTGCGGTAATGCTAATATCGCTCGTATCTGATGACATATCTAATTCGAAGCCCAGAACTGAAAGCAAGCCGATGCTGCCAACAAATAACGTCATTGTCAATATAATGGTAATCAACCTTTGCTTAAGGACCACCTCCAATAATCGGGAGTATTTCTCCGCAATTTGATTAAACGTGTGATTAAAGCCATTCAAAAATCTGCCATAAAATGTTTTCCTCTTTTTCTTTCTGGTTTTAAGTAATTTTGAGGCCATCATGGGCACAAGGGTAAAAGAAACGAATAAAGAGAACAACATGCTGAAGGCAACCGTTAGACCAAACTCAATAAAGTATTTGCCGATAAGCCCGCCAACCATGGCTGTGGGAAGAAATACGGCGACAACGGCCATGGTTGTTGCCAGGACGGCAAGACCGATTTCAGAAGTAGCCTCTTTAGCCGCCAGCAAGGGAGGTTTGCCCAAATGCATGTGGCGAACAATGTTTTCCACAACAACAATCGCATCATCAATCAATAATCCGATAGACAGGGATAAAGCCATCAGTGACATGAGATTGAGGGAGAAGTTCATAACTTTCATGGCAATAAACGAGCTGATGATTGAGATAGGCAGGGATACAGCGCTGATCAAAGTGCTCTCCCATTCATTTAAAAACAGGAAGACAATAAGAATAGCCAGGATGCATCCTTCCAGCATGCTTTTCTGCATCTCGTTGACCGAATCACGGATCGACTCCGAATTGTCCCGGACAAGATCAACGTTTATCCCGGAAGGCAGGGATGCGTTTATGTCAGACAACGCCCTTTTCACCTCATCGGCTACTTCCACAGTATTAGCGCCCGACTGTTTGACGATATCAATACCGACCGCCGGCTTTCCTTGGTACAGGGAAAGACTGTCGACATCCTGAATGCCATCAATGACTTCGGCAATATCTTGTACCCTTATATCTACCCCATTTCTTTTAGCTACCAGAATGTTATTAAAATCTTTAGCTTTTTTTACACTGCCGTCTAGTTGCAGGGAAATCTCGTTATTTTTGTCGGAAACCCTGCCTCCGGCCCCTTCCAGATTACCATTCTGCAGATTGCCAACCACTTCTCCCACCGTTAAACCATAGGATGCCATCTTGTCTTGGTCCAGCTTGATCTGAATTTCCCGTTTAGCGTTACCGTAGATGTTCACGGTTCCTACACCTTTGACTTTGTACAGTCTTTTGGCCACCTTATCGTCAACAATTTCCGAAAAGTCTTTGATTTCTTCCGTTCCAGTCACAGCGATGGATAGCATAGGGCTGGCAAAAATGTCCAGCTTGGCAATGACAGGCTCGTTAATGTCTTGCGGCAGCTCGCCCCGGATCGCGGCAATCTTATCCCTCACTTCCTGGGCGGCAACATCCGGAGATTTATCCAGAGTAAAAGCGATGATGTTTTAACGGAACTGTCAGGTTGTAAAAGCTCTATGCGTTCTGTTCGGCATAACATGACCAGATGACAATCATCCGGCAACTTTTCACGCAACAATTCATGGACAAAACAAGCCTGTACAAATTCTTTTCCCGCCATCTCTGCATTGTCTGCAGCATCAATCACAATAGCGATTTGCGCATTTTGATTAACTTTCTTAAGATTATCAATTGCAGTCTGCAATCTGTATAAGAACTTTCTCAGTATTTCATCTTCAAGAGCAGCCGATTGAGCAATTAACGGATCGCAGAGCCCTATTCCAGCCAATTCATTAACAATTTGAATCAAGCCATCACGATATCGGTGTCTGGGCTGGCTACGGTTTCTGTATTTACCGGCACCGAAACTATCATAGATAACGGCAATCGAATCATCCGTCAAGAAGCGGGGGATCTCTCTGGCAAAAACGGACTTCCCCACACCGCCGGCTGCGTGAATTATAATTGCCTCTTGGGATTTTAAAATGAGTTCTATCAACTCCTGCTGCTGTTTTGTCCAAATGATATCATCGTTTGTCTCAAATTCAGTAGGAGCTGGGTACATATCCCCTACTGATGTACAACCAAAACGCTTTAATATGTCCTCTGGATAAATCACGCCATCCGAATTTGGAAGCGCCTTTTCGCCAACTAATGAAGTAATGGTGTCAATTTGAGGATGGTCAGCGGTTCCTGCAAGCAGTTGGGAAATTTCAACCTGCAAGTCCAACAACTGTTCATTATAATCACCCATCCCATCCATGAATATAAAACACTTACAAAAATCAACTAACCTTTTTCCCTTTAACTTCGTATACTGCTCCATTGTATTTAAAAAACTTTTTTCACAGGGTTGTCTATTTTGCAGGCTTTTCATATTTTTCTTTAATTTTTCGGCAATGGGTCTATTGGTTACAAGATAAAATTGTATATATCTATTTGTTTTTCCCTTAAGGTGTTCTTTATACCGTTCAGCAAAACCAGTGCTGGTATCCTTTAAACCACTTAGAGTAAATGGTTTTTCTTTCCGGACAGTCGTGTGCTTTAATTGAAAATAATGAGTTTCCTTATTCTCATCTTTCCCGAAGTATTCTGAAACATCAATAATATATTCTCCGGCTAGTTTTCGTTCTTTAGAACCTTCTATGATAATATATTTCACCGGTGAGGAAGGATATACCATCTTCAGACAACGGCGGGCCGCCCACCGATAATGAAAAGCATCACCAGCTCTTGAGTATCTTACCAACTCATTATTAAGATCCTTCATCATGCTAACCACCTACCCCAAGCTCATCTTTCCCTTGGCTTTTCCTTAATAAACCACAGTTTTCCCTTTGGTCCATGCTCTGTAAGTATATAGGCTCCGCTAAACACAAGACGGCCATTGAACTTCGTCGTTCTGTCGGCACTCAGATATTTTTCTCCTCCAACTAACCAGATCAATTGAAGCCCTTGTTCTTCCAGCCAGGGCAGCAATAACTCAGTCCGCATAAGCGCATATGTTGGACCCTGTTCAGAAATACTGGGATCGAAAAATGCTAGCTTACCGTTCGTATCCAGCCACTGTCCAACTTTTTCTCCGGATGCCGCTGATAGGTTGAGCCCCTTGATAAGCGTTTTGGAAGGCAAATAGAAAGAAATACTATCAGTCATGGAATGATCCTCATTGCCCGCTTCCCATTCGTATTGAGCTACAGGAATCAACTGCTTGACCCCAATAATTTTTTCAAACCGTGAGGATACCCGCCAGTCTTTCATATCTTGACAAGATTCATACCACGGATATTCCCGCAGGAAAACCTGATGGCCTGTAGTACTTATGCCAGATAAATAAGGGTCGCAGAGGTTTTGCTCGGCAGTGGATTTAATTATTTCCGCACAATCCTTTTTGGCTATAATGATGGAATTAATTCTAAACCAGCCAGTTTGTCGAGAAATAGCATTATTGTCAGTCCCCCTGAAAAAGCGTTTGCTTTGATTGGCAAACCCATGGAGTACTGTCCAATGTAATCCATCCTGGGGAGCTATTACCTGCAAAAGTTGTTCAAAAGGCGGAATGATATCCTCGGACCACATCCAATTAAGCTGTTCATCAAAATTGTCTTCTGCCAAAGGGAACTGATAAGGTTGCCACCATTGGCAGTTTTCATATTTTCTCTCCGTATTCCGGAGCCAATGACTGGGATCGATATCACGGTTCCCGGACTGCCAGGGGCCAAAGTATCTGGAATCATCAACATCACTGTATCCCCTATCAACCCAGTGCAGATTATCCGCCAGATGAGCCAAAAGTTGGTGGAGCGCTATCCATTGATACTTTTTCCCGATTCTCTCCATCAGGTTTGAACCCCTGTCCCGTCCTCTGGAACAATGCGACTCGAAACCATCAAAAAGTTCCTTCTTCCAGCCCAGTTCATAAGCGCGTTTGCAAACCCAGCGCTGCGCCCATTTCTTGCTAAATAAAGCGGGATTCTTGTCTCCCGGTATACCGGATATCCGTCTGAAATACTCCAGCTTTTCGGTTTCACCATCCAATGATGCTTCAATTTCTTTTTTTAGACTATCCCAACTTGCTTCTTCGACATCTGTGTCTTCTTGCTCTTCATCTTCTTCAGCTATTTGCTCTAACTCCTCATTATCGAATTCCTCTAACTCTTTTATTAATGCGGGCCAATCAAAATTTCCGTTTTCATCTTCATCAGTTATCCCATTTAGGTAATCCAAAAAGCGCTCTTTTAAATCGTCCCTTAAGCCCTGTGCGAACTGTTTCTGAAGCTCATGCCAAGTTGCTTGCACCGGTTCCGATAACGACGTTAACGACCACTCTTCAACACAACCCATGGTATAGTTGCCGAAATCACCGGGAAAGCCCATAAGCGAACTTTTAATATCTGAGGAGTATTCATCTCCTTCCAGGTTTTCCAGCTCAGCTTTCGTAGGAATCTCTATAGGCCATTCACTTTTATATGGGGGACGAAAGCTTTGAGGGTTAATATCTGGCGGCAATAAATTACGATCCAGTGCATACTCCAAGGTACCGCGCGCGTAGTCCCGTAATAAAATATGGGGAACAGGCTGTCCTGCACGAAAGACTTTATCATATGCTTTTTGGGCGATCGCAGCAATATTTTCGGGATTTTGAATGTTGCTTACAACGCCAAAGGCAACCGCATAAAGCCTTTCCAGTAAATATAAATCATCAATGTCATAAAATTCTTCTATTAATTGCGGCAGGTAAACGGGACATAACGATAAAGTCCGAACTAACGATTTGGTCGCCTGGTCGCGGACTTTTCTGTTGGTTGAGGTTGTAAACCATAGCAATGTTACAGCAGCTAAGCGTAACCGCTCAGGTTCAATATCATCGAAATTCCCGAATTGTGCCCAGTCAATAAGTGTGCGGACAATCGATTCCGGCTCATTTTCATCTTCCTCAAAATCCGAGACCGCAAGATGAATAGACCAGAAGGCATCGCGCTCGGGTAGGCTCCGGCGAACCAAGTTTTTATGAAGAAAATCTGCGTTCCAGGGATGCCCGGGTTCTGTTGACAAGGAAAGCAAAATATCCAGTCGGGTAGAATGATGTCCGTATTTTGAGATATGGTTCAGCAAATCTATGGTTCGTTCCGTGAAAGAAGCTGCGGAACGACGTAGCAAAGTTTGCGTAAAGAGCTGTTCAAACAGCCAACTGTTTTCCTTACGGGCCTGTTTAGGAACAAGATCTATTAATTCTGCATGATATTGTTCTGCTATGCAAATGGCCATGGCTTCTAAAATCCCATCTAAGCCGTACTTATAAGTTTCGCTGAAGAGATTACCAAGCGGCTGGCCAGTCTTAAAAGCAGATTGAATATCACCGTTTGTTACGTGTTGTTCAATCAGTTGCCTAGCAACAAAATAATCACTGAACCGCTCATAAGTAAAACGCACAACCGGTTGTCCTCTCTTACCGTTTTCTTTAGCCGGAAGGATATCTTCAGCCAGTACCCCCTCATAAATCAACCCATCGAGCAAGCCTGCACCAACCGTAGGATTGGGATCAAACGCATTGATCAGTTCCCTGGCCTCCCGTAAAGGAATACCAAATAAATGATCGGGATATAAGCAGGAAGCAAACTGCAATAATACGTCCCTCACCACTGTCTCTCCGGGCCGGTAACGTTTTTTTAAACTGATATTATACTCTATACTTTCAACATAAAAATCGAATAGCGTATCGATACCTTGCAGCCCCTTTGGAAAGGACATCTCTCCCCGGGCCTTAAGAGCCTTACAGCAGGTCTTAACAAACAGAGGGTTGGAAAACTCCGGAGCCGTTATGGGAGCACTTGGTTTGGCAATGCCTTGCTGAGAAAGATACTTTGCTGCAGCGCGATGCTCATACCCCCGAAACCCATGATGCTCTATTCGCACCAACCTGTCAGCACCAAAATCTGCGGGGATCATATAGTTCAAATAGGTGCTCCGGCAACTTAAAACCAAAGAAAGATGCGGGTAATCGGACAGTTCCGCAACAAATCTGGCAAGCTGATCATACCAGTCATCCCGGCCTATCCCCTCATTAATGGCATCGATGATAATCAATGTATTCGTTGCCTTCGCTTCCCCCGCCGCATCCAATGCCCCAAGGACTTGTTGATATCGTAGTCCCTTTAAGTCAAGCGATTCGAGGAGGAAGTCAAGCGGGTTAGCACCTGTATAATGCTGTCCAAGAAGGAAGACGGTCGGAAGGCTCTGTTGCAGTCGTTGTAAAGCAATGTCGCATAATAAATGGGATTTCCCGATACCGGCATCGCCGTGAAGTAAAGCAGTTCTGCTCACCGCTGCCGATACATTTTTCCCGCTGAAGAACGATAACAATTTATCCATTTCTGAATCAAAATCATAAAGAGAACTTTGGCAATCCTTTTCTTTTTCTGTTGCCTTGGATTGGTGTGGCAATATTTTTAGACATGCTTGCGTTTTTTCTACTAATTTATTAGCTGTTATTTTTAATTCTTCCAGTATATCCAGAAAACGTCTCTCTTTTAGGCCGATGCAAAATCGGTCATAGAAAATTTCTATATGTTTTTCTAATTGTACCCATTCACTTCGGGTTTTATATTCTTCTAAGTTAAAACAATTGATCTCCAGTTTGCTTTTAGAATTAATCCAGGAATTAATAACTGATTCAAGTTTCGTCCACCAATTAGGAGTTAAGCCAATTCCGTCAAAAGTATTGGCAATCGGTAAATCAAGGTGAGACTCCGGAGTATAACGTTCACCAAGGACCCGTTTAGACTGCTCAGCAATCCTAGCAAAGTGTTCTAGTCCCAAAATAGGTTCATTAAACCAGTAAAGCACCCGTCCAGTATAATGGGGATTATCTGTCTGCAGCATTTGGCATATTTCATGTTTGCCCCAAAATTCGAACTTAACCTGCATTCCTTTATCGGCCGCAAGCTTATTCCAATTCTCAACATGTAAACACCATTCATCATAGATAGATACGATTTGTTTCCCACCTCTACCGATCTTACGGCTGTCGGTTCTGTCAAAAGGAAGGGCTACATAATATATCTTTATCTCCAGATGTTTTTGGAGGGCAGTCTCAATTGATTCTGATATCTGGTCCCACCGGTTGGAATTCATTTCCTGAAGGAAATACTTTGCCTGCCAAGCATGCTCCGTACCATCTTTAAGCTTCCAGAAACATTCCACCCCGGCATCCCCGCCCGCTCCTTCTTTCCTGACAAAAAAGTCGGCATTATCAGGTTTTTGCAGGTGGGCAAGCTGACAGATCAACTCTTCAAATCCCTTTTCCTGGCTACCGTCATGAATTCTTATTTTTGAAAAGTCAAAGTCCATAACCTTTCTCCTCTACATCTTTCGAACACATCTGTAGCAATTATAATTGAGAATTCCACATCTTCTTTTTATTTCCTCCAAAATATTCCTAAAAACCACGTGGCGAACGGGCGCAGGGAGGTCCGCCGTGGCCAGTATTGGAAAACCAAGCAACTAATTGGTGCAGTTAGGATAATTTTCCTTTCACCTACTATCCTTCAAAATCTTTATATCATTTATGATAGAAAACCGGGGTAAAAATGTGCTTTTACCTCGGTTTTTACTCATTTTCTTTGTTTCCAATTCAAGGTATCTTGTGGTCATACTTTGACCACAATCTGTCGTCAGAAGTATACGCTATACGTGGTTGTTAGGAAAACTTTAATCAATTCAGTTCTGTCACAATGCTTGAGAATCTATGTAAATAGCGTCTTTAAGCCATATTATGAGTCACCTTATTTTGTGAACATGACACCAATGACATGGATCTTATATTTATATATAAAAGAGAACATAAGCGCAAACCTATGTCCTCTTGTTCATTCCATATTTTATTACTGCTAAACCTGTACTTTTAGCGCTTTCCGGTATTGGGCGTAATGGTCGCTTAATCATAGGTGATCGGTTTACCAAAAACATTAATCAATGGTATTTAGAACCTGGGAATTAACCGGTGTTACCCAAGGCGACAACAGTCTCTCTCTATTGACGTTGGGATCGATACCCTCACCCATGAAGTAAATAATAATCTGGAGAGGATCCTCGTCAATGCCGGCAACCTTAAGTACACGACCCATAATAACCGGCGCAATAGCGTAAAACGACTCAGCCCAACGTAATGGGGTAAAACGGGCGCTTTTCTCGGGAGCCAGAAGCCGCATATGGTTAAGCAACCGGTGACTTACCACCAGGGTCAGCATGGCCACCAGCACCAGTAACTCCACCACGGCGGGCACCCCGCTGGATATTACGTCCAACTGGTAGAGGCTCTTCAGTTCCTTGAAAAGCAGTTCCACACTCCAGCGTGCCCTGTAAAGAAGCGCCACATCTTCCGCCGTAAGCTGCTGAGGGCTGATGTTGGTGAGGTAGAGATGATACTTATTGGTTTCCTTATTCAGCACCCCTACCAGCCGGAAGGTCTCTTTAACTTTAGGTTTTCCATTTTTTGGATGATATATTTCGAACGTCCCGTCTTTCTCGGCCTTCTTGCTCTTAGGTGTACGGCCTTTGAAGGAGACCTCAATCTCGATATCAAGCATTTCCTGCTTCAGTTGGGAGAGTATATCCTTAAGCTTTTTGCCGGCAATATCGATCGTATTATCCCGGTGGGTATGCAGCACCGAAACTATGGTAGGGTTAGCTGATTGCTTAAGCTTGCTTACGAAGTAGCCACCATTGTCTCTAATTCTGCTAAATAGCTCATACTTGAAATATCCGAGATCGAACAGGAGGACGTTGTCTTCCACCCAGGTTCCAATGCGCATGGTTTTGATTTCAGCGGTTTTGCCGGAATAGAGGGCAATGCTCTTTGTATTGCCGGTGATCCCTGTGGCAAGATGTATTTTGAGTTCGGCCTTGCCCCTTGCCCCCGGAAATGTTTTAGCTAATTTATCATGCAGTCTGATGACGGTTCCGTCTGACACTATCAGATCCTTGAACCCTTTTAGCTTATCTGAAACCATAAGACTGTTGTGGCTGGAAAGCTCTGCTATCCCGTGGGCCAGACACTCTTTGAGAAAGGCAATCAATCCATTATTGAAACGGTCATAAAAAGAGGATGGGACGAGTGTTTCAGCTGATGCCGTCTCGTAAGCCCTTCTTAATGAAGCAAGGGTGCGCTGCATACCAACACCGAAGCCAAGCACAACAACCCAGAAAAAGGTGACCGGGTCGATCTTACGGTTACGCTGAACGTAACCGGTTTTAGCGGCTGTATCTCTCAGCCACTCTGGTGGGAACATCTTGTTTAGGATGTTTTCTATCTCGTAAGGATTGATTTTTCCGGGTATTGGAGCCAATGTGAAACCTCCTCGTGAATAGTGTTTGGAGAAGAATTCCACAAAGAAAAGGGTGCATTCCTTCTTGTTATAGAACAATACAACAATTTTCGCTATCTATTTTCCAGGGACAAAATGCTATCGCTTGCTGATACTGGAATATGCGGGACTTAACCGAACACGAATGTGCCGCAAATATATTTCCACTTACTGCTTTCGGTGTTCGGCTTCTTGGGAAGTATGATATGTCTCCCACTTTTGTTTGCGTATTCCTCTCTACAATAGTAAATACATTACACTGTAGCTCTTCCCCCTTTTATGATTGATGCCATGTTTCTTCCTTTTTTTAAAAAATATGCCGCAAGATCAATAACAGGCATCGGCTTACTTTAAGGTAACACAGAGAAGATTTCGCATCTCAATAAGAAAAATAATGCTAATACATCAATTGTTGTTGAATTTGGGGTTATTTTGTTATATTATTGGAAACAACGTTATTAGAAACAACGCTGCTAAAGCCATGTTCATGCTTTGGGAGGTTGATATTTACGGAAGGCCCTGTCGATGCTATACAGCTTTAATTTTTTGCTAATTATAAAGGAGTACTTTAATGGCAGTAAGTTATAAAAGACTTTGGAAGCTGCTAATTGATAGAGATATGAAAAAGGGTGAGCTATGTAAGAAAGCTGGCATCAGCACGGCTTCCATTACAAAAATGGGGAAGAACGGCTATGTAACCACCGAGGTGCTTGATAAAATATGTACAGTTCTTGAGTGTGACATTGAAGAAGTCATGGAAATTGTGCGGGAGCAGAATGAAATATACAAACAAATTGGGAATACAGATAGATGATACGAATGCCAAAACAATATAAAACGGCTCTGAATGATTATAAATTTGTTGATCTTTTTTGTGGTATAGGAGGATTCCATTTAGCATTAAAGTCTTTTGGCGCAAAATGTGTTTTTGCTTCAGATATAGACAACGAAGCCCGAAAAATATACAACGCAAATTTTAGGCTTGATCCTAAAGGCGACATTAAAACTATAAAAAACACGGATATTCCAAAGCATGAAATATTATGTGGCGGTTTTCCATGCCAATCTTTTAGCATTTCAGGAACGCAATCTGGCTTTGACGATGAAAAAACTGGGAAACTGTTTTTTGAGATTGTCCGAATCGCAAAGCACCATAAACCTAAAATAATTTTATTGGAAAATGTAGCGAATTTGGACGCTCACGATGAAGGAAAAACAATAAAAACGATAATAACATCGCTTGAGGACATTGGGTATAATGTATATAAACAGGTATTAAGTGCAACAGATTATAATGTGCCCCAATGCCGAAAACGAATATATATTATTGCATTCCTAAATGATTTAAAGGCTAATAATTTTTCTTTTCCAGAAAAAATTATTTTGAAAAAGAAACTACAGAATATACTCGAAGATTCAAATGCAGAACATATAAAAAACTACATAATTAACAGAGAGTACGCAATTCGTTCTGGATATCAGGCATTAGAAGAAAGTTGTAAAAATCCTTATATTAGAATCGGTGAGATAGGGCTTGGAAGACAAGGCGAACGAATTTATAGCATAAAGGGATGTGCGTCGACTCTTTCATCTACTGGAGGGGGCTTAGGTGGTAGAACCGGAATCTATTTAATCAACGGGAAAATAAGGAAGCTAACACCACGAGAATGTGCCCGATTAATGGGGTTCCCAGACAAGTTTCAAGTTGCAGAAACTGCAAATCAAGCATATCGACAATTTGGCAACAGCGTGGTAGTTGACGTTGTGCAACGAATCATCATTGAAGCAATTAAAGCTCTTGAAGGAGGACCAACATGAGTAAGGCGATAAATTTTACCATGAATTATTACGCCCTCAAAACTTTTGGGAAGCAACAGTATTCCAATGCATGGGCTGCTTTATCAGAGTTGGTTGCCAATGGCTTTGATGCTGGGGCTGCAAATGTCTGCTTATACATAAATATGAGGGACAAGCGTCACTCTACTATTGAAATTATTGATGACGGAATCGGTATGGATGAGAACGATCTTCAAAAGAAATACGCCGTTATTGGACGCAACCGAAGAAACGATAATCCAGATGATAAAGCTGCAGGACGAAAAGGTATAGGCAAATTAGCCGCATTATATCTATCTGATGAATATCAGATTATCTCTAAGAAAAATGGCCAGATTACAGCATGGAGTGTTAACGTTGCAAATAAAGGTGACGAAGATATTCCCAGTCTTGAGGCAATTAGTCTTACCGATGCTTCGCCTACTTGTGCCGATATTTGGGACAGTGAAAAACGAGTTCAAGGAACAATGTTGCGGTTGTTAAATGTTGATTTAACTCGTATTGGAGATAGAGCCATTGACGCATTGAAGCATAGGCTATCGAACTATTTCCTTTTTGATTCATTGGAAAGTTCTTTATATATTTGCATTATTCGAAAAACCGATGATTCTTTAGCTTTTAAAAGAGTAGAAAAACAAATAGCGTTCGATAATATGTCACATATTTATTACTCCGATATAAAATCGCTCGATATTCATAAGAAGCAGTTTGAAGTAGAATTTTTTGATAAAGCTAAAGCAAGACAAACTATGCTTGTCGATAGAGTTATTGAAGGGCTTCCCGATGATGTCGCAGGTATTCAACCAGGGAACAGAGTCTCAGTTTCCGGCGTTGGCACCTTTTACGGTCAAACAAAGGCGTATAAATTAGAAGGTTGGATAGGCGTCCATTCTTCAATAGAAACCATTACTGCCTTAAAGAACGATGACAGATTCGTGCGAAATTCTTTTTATAATCCGAATCAAATAAGGGTATATGTTCGTAATAAATTAGCGAACGAAAATATCCTAAGCCGACTTAATTTGACTGGAACGTATGGAAACTATATTGAAGGCGAAGTTTCATTTGATATTCTTGATGACAATGACTTAGAAGATATCGCCACAGCGAACCGTCAGGATTTTTCTATTGTCGATGATCGCGTAAATCTTTTGCTTGAAATCCTCAGAGGTTTATGTCGTCAATTGTTAACACGTAGGCAGGAGCTTGCTGATAAAATTAATGTCCAAAAAAATCAGATCGATATCAAGATTCAATCTAAACAAAAGAGTGGCTTTGCAAAAGAAACACATCGAGATCTACTTTCTGCAGGTATCTCAACAGAAAAGGCTGATGAATTAAGCTATATAATTGCGAATAAATTGCGGGGAGAATACGACTTAAAAACCTCGTATAAGGTATTTATATCTCACGCTTATAAAGATCGAATATTTACTGATTTTATCTCTCATTATCTACAGCATCGTGGGTTTCAATGGGATAAAGATCCAGCGAAAACAGATATTTTTTATTCATCAGATGGAACTGATATTACTAATGCTACTCCTTTGGCTGAAATTATTAAAAAGATGATTATAGATGATAACACCGATATACTCTTTTTAACCTCGCAAAACTTTATGAATAGTGAATATTGCCTTTTTGAAGGAGGTGCCGCTTGGGCAACAAGATCTGTCTTGGAATATAGCTTAATTACCCTTGATTATAATAATATTCCAAAATTCTTGACAAATGGCAAACCTGAATTTTCGTTTAGTACGAGAAGTAGAGATTCTTTTGTTCTTAATGAACAGAGCTACACTAATATAGTTACTATATTGAATCGCTTGATTTCACACCTAAACCGCAATCGGCAACAAAACGGATTGGTTGAAATCGATCTTGTTCCTGAGCCAGAATTTAAGGATTTAGTTCAAAGAAAAGCAGAAGGGAAAGAATTAAAAGATTATATGGATAGTGACGTTTATCAATATTGGCAGACCTATGTTGTCGAACAATTAGAAAAATACTTTGGCACTGAAGATGTTGATAAGGATCATATCCGGAATACGGTTTGAGGGATAAGCTATGCCTGATATATTTGATAAACAAAAACGTTCCGACATAATGAAAAAAGTGAGATCTAAAGGTAATAAATCAACAGAGTTAAAGTTGATTGAAATGTTACGCGCAATGCAAATTACAGGATGGAATCGAAATTATCCTGTGAAAGGGCATCCGGATTTTGTTTTTTTGAGTAAACGTATTGCTATATTTGTTGATGGTTGTTTTTGGCATGGCCATGATTGCAGAAATACCTCTCCAAAACAGAACGAAGATTATTGGAATAGGAAGCGGGAACGAAACATAATTCACGATAAGGAAATAACAGAGTTATTTTCAGGACGAGGCTGGACAGTTATTCGTATTTGGGAATGTGAACTACAGAAGAAAAACAAAGAGATTTTGCTGCTAAAGCTATCCCCTTTACTTCAAAATAATATCTGAACGAGCGAAGTTTAAAAACTAAAATTATTCTTTCTTATTAAATAATAAGAAAGAATATGACATTGCTTATTGATTGCAAAACCGCATTATAATATATTTTCTATGCTCCTTATGGATGATCCGCACCATGTCGAGTGTCGACGACACTGAACATTCCTCATAATAGGAGCAACCGAAAGATTGCTCCTATTATGAGGAGCTTTTTGCCGATAAGCTCCACTCAAAAGCGCATCCCAACAATTTTCAACTCTATTTCGAAGTGGAAGATTTGGACTTTTGGAAGGACCAAATCACAAATACGAATGATAAAGAATACATGTGGGGTCAGCGTGTTATGCGCTTTTACGATTATGACGGATTATCGTTGAGGTGTCAAAGAAGTAGGTAAGCGTCGCAAAGGTTTTTTTGGCACAGGGCCTTAGCATTGAAGTAGCTGCAGAACGCACGATGTTTTCCGTTGAATTTGTAAAAAGCCTAAGTGATTATTTGGCTTTATAAGCACAAAGGTAACCAGAATTTGCGAATGTCAAGAAAAAAGTGATCCAATATAAAGAAAATGCCAAGAAAAATTTGATCCACTTTTTGATGGTTTAACTTCTTTGAAACTTTCAAATATACGAATGCCAAATATCAAGGCTTTGCAGGTGCTTTCCATAGAGGTACTAAACCTGTACTTTTAGCTCTTGCCGGTATTGGGCGTAATGGTCGCTTAATACATACTCGATAACCCATACCTTTGGTATCCTGTAGGCACTACGGATGAAAAAGTACTTTATATGTTTCCCGTGCAAAATCTTTCGTGCTGTGGTCTCCCCAATGCCGCCCAACATGGCTCTGAATTCATCCAGTGTAACGACATCAGGATACGGCTCAAAAAGTTGCTCGTAATATTCTTGATTTTTCACAGTCATCAGCTCCTAAAAATCTTTGTCAATGGTAGGATGACTGTTACAATATCGGATTTTGATTGCCACACGTTCAACGTTCCGACAGCAGACGGTCCGGATATCCCTCCAATATCCCTCCAACGTCCAAAATTCATGTCAAAACCGCTCTTTTGAGAGAGCCTTGGAGTGACATGGGTTTCCGGGTTTTAAGTGCCGCAAACCCGCATTATACAAGGTTTTTTGGGGTCTAAGGATTCCGGTAGAGTACGTTACATTCCCGATGCTTCCGGTAATGTGAAGGGTCTCAAAAACCGTTGGATAACCTCCATGCCGGTTCGACTCCGGCCATCGGCACCAGAAACAATCGCTCTTGAACCGTGATATAAGCGGATTCGAGGGCTTTTTTCTTTTCTGGCGACACCTTCTGTTAGCCATCCCACATACCCGTCACATGACACGTTTTAGCGCATATTGGCGGATGCTCTCATCGCCCTTTCTACTGGCATTTCGCCCGCTTTGTAAGGATGTCAGGAGGGATATATGCCGATGATGGCGTTGGCCGAAGCGACCTTGGAGCTGAGGTCCAGGCGCTTCCAACGCTTCACCTATCAACGCGTCCTTGACCTCGACATCGTAGCCCATTACCTGGAACAAGTAATAATCAGTCGCATATTCATCCATAGCATAAAGCTAGTTCAACTCCTTCTCTGATAGCTCGGAAAAGGTCACTTCGTACCGCCAGCGCCGGGCAAGTGCTTTGCGGTAATTGCTGGCTTCGCCTTTCAGGACTTTCCCGCAAAAGCTGTCAAACTGATGCTGGACAGTTTTTCCCTTGTTATTGGAAGAAGATCGCTCCATAGAGTTCACCTCCTTCCTGTTCCAAATGGAGGGAGTTAGTTAAATTTGTCCCTATTTCCCTTTCACTCTTTATCCCAACTGGCAAAGGTTGTTTGTTGCGTTTTTTCAATGACACTTGGCAAAAGGGCACAAAAAAGCCCGACTGAACAATATCCAATCGGGCAGAAAAGTTTAGACGTCTTATTATGTAATGTGTGCAGATACCTTGTTGGACGCAATAAGGCCCTCTACGAATTAAGCTGTTACTGACGATCTGTAACGTCCAGCAATAGACGGTGTTAGTTGTCCGTGAATTGACGGACTTAGTGCCCACCGGCCCGGGGAAGGGAGAATTATAACAATTCTCCCTGGATAACCAACTTCACCATGTGATCATCAATAATCCGACGACCGTTTTGAGCTCCATAGAGCAAGCAATGGGTGCAGACTTTGTTAACAAGCCTGACTGCACCGCTGGAATACCGGAACACCTGATCAACCGCATTATCTGAAAAGATATCGTGTTCGGCGCCGGCATAAGCCAGGTGCCGATTAATATATTCCCCGACTTGGGAACGGTCCAGGTGCGGCAGTTTACACTGCAGGTCGATCCGTTGGCGGATGGCGGCGTACGCTTGAAGCTGGAACTTATCCCACAGTTCGCTCTGACCCACCAAGATCAGGGCCATAGGACTTTGGGCATCCATTTTAAAGTTCAACAAGAATCGTACCTCTTCCAGCATTTCTTTGTCCAAAAGATGCGCTTCGTCTACGATAACAACCGGCTGCAGTTGCTGAATACCGCGCATGAGTTCGACTTCCCGGTGCAACTGGCGCTTGGCGTCGCCGCGATAAAACTTGGCTTCACAGCCTAGCTGTTCCAATAGGCCCTTGTAGAAATGCCGGGGGGTAAGTTTGGAGTCCGCCAGATACATCACCATGAACATGGCCGGATTTAAAGAGGCCTTGAACAGGCGGATGGTGGTTGTTTTACCGGTACCGCAGTCACCGGTAACCACGGCGAAAAGTTGCCTACGGGCGGCATATTCCAATCGGCCCAGTGTCTCATCTAGCATCAGCGATTGGTACAACTGATCCGTTGGGATGTCCCGGGAGAACGGTGTTTTAGACAGGCCGTAGAAGGATTCAAACATGACTGTTATCCTCCTTGTTCACGGCTCTAAAAGAAATGGCTGGAGCCTGCTGCTCTTTACGCTGCTGGTTTTTCAGGGCGGCTGCAGCCAGGAGTCGCGACGATTCGGCGGGCTTGGGCTGCAGGTGTTCCGGCAGCGGGGGGCGTTTCCCGGCTCGCTGGCCGATTACTAACTGCCTAGCTGTCCAGGGTGCGTGCCCTTCATATTCAATAGTCAGTTCAGTGATGTTAGCGGGGTCGTAGATGACTTGCACTTTACACCCGATAAACGGCAGCCCGACTTCGTACTTATTGCCGTTAAAGCTGATGCAGCCAGCCTTGTCCACTTTCCGTTTTTCACAGTGCAAAAAGGCGTTAGCGATGGTTTGTGGATCCAAATACCTTAGTGCCTTGTTGTCACTGCGGTAGGCAGCATGCGGGCTGGCGCTACCATCTAGCCCGGAATGCGGCTTGTTGTGGTAGCACTCCTCCAGCCAGACCCAAAACAGCTCATTTAACTTGTCCAGCGATTGTGGTTTTTCCAGTTTGGCCTCGCCTAAGAAGGCGTCCACCACCCGGTTAAACCTTTCTACTTTACCGGTTGCCTCCGGAGAGTACGGTTTTGCAAATACTAGCCGGGTGCCTAATTTGCTGCAGGTGCGATGCATCCATTTAGTGCGATACTGGCTACCGTTGTCGAAATATACCGCTTCGGGAACTCCGTATTTGTGAATCGCTTTACGGAAGCAATCTTCTACAATGACCTGATCCAGCGTCGGGTAGAACTCGCCGTGCAGCACAAAGCGGGTGGCATCGTCGATGAAGGTGACCAGGTAGACCTGCTTTTTAGCGCCATCCTTGCCGATTGGCAGGTAGGGGCCGTATTTGATGTCGGAATGTACGAGCTGGTTGCGGTGCTTCTTTTGGAATCGCCGAGCCGCCACGCCGCTGTCGGAGTACATGCGCATCTGTCTTGTGCTGTAGCCTTTCTCGGCCAACTTCTCCTGCAGGGTGCTGCGTTTAATCCGCCCTTCCTGGATCAGCCCTTCCCATTCCATAATCTGAATGATCTGAGCGATGCTGCGACCGGGCACCTCACGACGCAACAGGATGGCCTGAGTTAGGATATTTGATGGTATAGCTTCTTCGGTTTGCCGGCCTTTGCCTTTAGGTTTTAGTCCCCTAAAGCCGACTGCCCGGTACTGGGCCAGGTATCTGCGCAGCGTACGCTCGGATAGTCCGGTCTGCTGGCAGATATCTTTCTTAATTTCCCTGATTTTGGCCGCATCAAGCCCGTCCGCTAGCAGCGGGGATAGTAGTTGCATCCGCTGAGCGGCAATCTCTTCGGCCTTTTGTTGGTCTTTCATGCTAAAACCCCCTAATTTTTAGGCTTAGCATGAGTTTATATCCTGACCGTCAGGACGGGAATGCAGAACGGGTATGTACCCAACAATTTGTGTTTGCCACTGATCGGACAACTCTGGCCAGCCAGCCGGTGGCGTTGCCAACATAGTCCCAAATCCTTGTGAGCGCAGACTGGGAAAGACAGGACGATTCTTTCACAGATTGGTTACCGAGTAAGGTAGCGATGGAGGCCAGGCAACCCAGGAAGTGATAATACATTTCACTAAACCAACTGCGCCAACGGCCTAATGTGGATTCGTCAGCGGTGACGGTCAGTGCGGTGTCTCCGGCTATGACCGCCTCAATGCTTTTTCTGCTGTGGCGTTTGTACGGGACGAGTATATCCGGAAGTTCGTGATGGATCCGACGGCAGTGTTCACAACGGAGCCGGCGAATGATGAGCACGATCTGATCGCCAAGGCCATTTATGTACTTGCGTTGCCGGCTGCCGATGACATCCAGTGGCCCGTTACAACAGGGACAGGGAATCTGCTCCGCGCTCTTTACAAAAAACACTTTTTTCAAGGTTTTCAATTAGCTCATATTCTGTTAAAATGACCATACGTGGTGGCGCCCCTGGTATTGCTGTTGCTGCAGCAGTACACCAAAAAAAGGGGCGTCTTTCCTTTCTTCATGATATGGTCATTATATATGGCAACTTCTGGACAGGCAACACCATCAGCTTTCGGGCATTACAGGGCGGCAGGAACATTAAGCTTTTTTTAAATAGTCAAATGTCATCAAATAATGTCGGGAAAAAACAAGCAACACGGCGGCAACCTCCTAATGCCACCGTGTCCTTTTAAAGAAGAGTACCTTAATAAACCCTCCGCAATCCTATCTTTTAAAAAAGAAAACGGCGGCTTTGATTCTTTATTCAAACCGCTGAAACAGATCAACCTTATGCCGGGCGTGAGTACTACTGTAAAAATACGCATCAGATAGAGCGGAAACTGACCGTGCCGACGTCTATGTCATCTGGTGGTAAATCGCTGGTTTCAACTACAAAATCACTTGCACCAGCGGCACAAGCGGTGCTGCCCAAGGTAACAAGCAGCACCGCCATCATGGTTAATGCTAAAAAATTTTTGCAATAACTTCATATCTTCGCGTCGCTTTCAGGCTCTACTCTAACTGTGGTTTCACTGCTACCTCTGAGATGCCGTTCCATCTTTTACTGTCCATTCTATACTTAGTTTGCAACTTTAGAAGTAGAAGTAACGATTTTGGTTTCTGAACCTCCATCATTTTCTACATAAAATTCAACATAGCTTCGGTATTCCGTCCCCGCTGTTCCATAATAATAGCAGTCATAAATATATGTACCGGTATTGTAGTCATAGTCGTCGGTTACCAGGGTATCAATGGTCTGCCAGTAACCGCCTATCTTTTTTTGAACTTCCAAGGTTATGATGCCCAGTTTTTCAACGATGGTTGTCGCGCCCAGCTTGTTTTTCAACACAAGGGTTCCGTTTCCTTGCGGAACTATTTGAACACTTGTGGAACGGATGTATTCACTGGCTCTGGGAGATTGAGCGTCATCCTCACTGGCATAAACGGCTAGGGGAGAAGCCAGTATACATAGCATACCGGCCAAAACCATCACAATCATTTTATTTTTCAACATATCACGAACCTCCATTCATGGAATCTATAATCTTTTTCATTTCGTCTGCCGAAACATTGCCGCTTACATTGTATATAACGTTTGAACTGGTCCATATCGCTTGCACCCGATCAATGTTTTGAAAGATGTAATGCGGTATGTTGTTTTTCTCGTAGACCTCAACCATATTATCATCTTTTTCAAAAGACGCATCTGCTGACGCTTGATCAGTATAAATCTCAAAATCAAAAACAATGGTTTTATGGGCACTATTTTCGTAATATAACACAACATTGGTGTTGTCCAGACGGACAAATTTTTCGGCATACTTAAAGTCAAACCCGTCAGGAACCCACTTTGGCAATAACGGTTTTGCAGCCATGTCTTGCAAAATTTCTTCGATATTGCCATAGTTCTTTTTGTCGGCAATATTATGATCATCATCCTGTACATTGGGCTGATTTTGCGCCGATAAATAAAACGTTTCTTTTCCCCAATCAACCACGGTTTGGACCAAATTATAACCTAAGGCACTAGCTACCGTGGAGGACATAAAGAAAACCAGAATCAAACCGGCGGCGCTTTGGGCCACTAACTTTTTTAATCTTTGTTTACGCTGAGCCCGCAGCCAGTTTTCATATTTTTGGTCAACCTTCTGCCGCATGGCCTTCATTTTCTCGGGGTCCAGGTGCTCTTTACGGCCTTCAATCAGATCGATGGCTTTTACACATTCGTCAATTAAATCGGTATCCATGGTTGCCTCATCAGCCGATGACGCTTCATATAAAATGGCACACATTCTATCCTTTACATCCGCATCACGCTCCTTTTCGAAAAGGATCTTCTTGATGATCTCCTTATCGCTATTGGTGTCGGAAGGGATGGATTCCGTTAATCTTTTGTCCATGATATTTCTCCCTTCTATATATGACATTGCACAAGTCATGCAAAATCACATATTTTTTAAAAATTTTTTTTCTTTAAAATGATCATAGACGAAATTTTTGATCTTTTTCTTTAACCGGTAAATCCTCGTCGTTATGGCAGTAGCTGAGACATCGTATTTTTTAGCGAGTTCCAAGATCGACATGTTATTTTTATAATAGTCTCTATATAAATCATATTCATGGGCGTTAAGTTGACTCAATATGTCAGCGCATAGCCTGTCCAAATCCACGCTACTATTAAAAAGCTCTTCCAATTCATAATCAAATTTCATTAAATTATTGGCCATATTTTCATCCATCATTACTTCATGTTTCTTTTTTACATACATGCTTCGATAGGAACGATTGATCAAATTTCGCGCCGTGGTATACAACCAGCCTTCTACGTTAGGATGTTTCAGTAAATGTGAGATTTGTTTGCGGGCTTCCAGAAAGGTATTTTGAGTGCAATCTTCTACAAAATCCATAAATTGCTCCTGGCCTTTGACCAGCCTTTGACAATAAAAATAGATCTGCTCGAAGTATTGATTGCACAAATGCTCATAAAAAGCTTCGGCATTTTTATCATTCCCTCCCACCAACAACCCTCCTCGCAATAACAATTTGTAGAAAGCAAATAATTACAAAAAAGAAATGCTTTTCAAGTTTATTATATCGTGAATTACTGAATAAAAAAGATTTTTATAAAAAGTTAGCACGTGAAAACCCTTCGAAAAATTCTGCTCAACATAAGTGGGGATATGCTTCCAGCATTTTTGCCCAAGAGTTCCCCCAAGCAAAGATATTTTCGTCAGAGCTTAGAATATTGGCGTGTGAAAAAAACCTTTAAAAAAAATTTTTAAACAGAGGTGTGATTTTAGCAATGAAATGCAATGTAATAGGTAGAGGAAAATTTTATGTTTTGTTTTTTAAAATTTTCCTGTCGCTGATAACGTATTTTTTTATCTGCACCACTCAATTTTCTCACAATGCAAAATAATTTTAATTCCTTAAAGGCAGGTGCTGTCCAAAATTAAAAATATTATTCATTAGACCTTTTAAACGCAAACCTAAATCCTGTTTGTAGGAAAATGGTCAATGGAAACCAGCTAAGGCCCGTTGTAATAAAAACATTATCGGCGGCACTTATATTAAAATGTGCCAGGGAGCCGATGTGGCGATCTTACAAGAGAAGATATTGAAGAGTTAAAGAAGATATTGAAGAAAGGATGAAATATATTAATGTGCGCTTTCGTATGATTTTGCAACATGGTGACTAATTTGAGATATTCAAAGTGCGCATTAAATATAAATTTTGCGACTTTTATATTTTGGGAAATTTTTTCAAAACGTATTGGTGTAGGCTTAAATTAATCTACTGGATGTAAGTAAATTGAGGGAGAACTACAATGGAAAAATTGTTTCAAACTTCCGACAAAAAGTACTTGCAAAAAACAACTTGGATAGCAGCTTGTTTTATCTTCATGCTTGTTATAACTGCCTGTTCTCTATCCGGTAGACAAGAGAATAAAATTGACCCTCCCTTAAAATATCCCGATGACAATGAAATTAAGACCCTGATCTTACAAAATAGTTTCACCCAGCATACTACAGCAACGGAAAATGATATAAAGGTGTTAAAAATAAAAGAATTCCAAAAAGAACTTTTAGTACTGGTGCTTTTTACACAAGAAGAAAATTATGGGCTTACCTTATTTGAAATTGGAACGGTTGATGACGGATATAAAATAACCAGCGGCACTGAAGGAGAATATTCCATCAGCATGGGTTTTTCCGCTAATATGGTAATTTGCGACAATACATCCATAGTATTTGGGGATTTAAGATCTGATACCTGGGTTCCGGAAACCGACACGCGCAAAAAAACAGGATATACCAATATAAAGGTTATTTTGGATGATGGGAAGACTGTAAGTGAGGATGTATCAGGCGATGCAGGGTATATCATCATTTTAGGTAGCAATAAAGAAATAGACAATATGAATTTTTACAATGAAAGGGGTGAAACAGTAAATATCCTTTCTGATATCGGTGGGATACATAAAGTAAAAAATACTGTCTATCCAAACATATAGAGAAAATTTCATTAAACCAGCCAGCATTTCGGTTGCTAATACTAATGGAACTTCAAAAGATTCTATTCATTCCGTGATAGACCAAAGGGGGTGATTCTATTGATTGTTTATTATTTTGGGTTATAAGTAATGAAAATTAACAATAATCAGTTAACAAGAAAGGATGATGCTAAGTGAAAAACAAAATTCTTCACCTCACACTTGCTATATGTCTTATATTTTTCACTCTTACTGTAACAGCGTATGCAGAACCGTCTGTAAACCAGGCCAACACAGAACAGATCCAGAAAGTAGTTGACAGCTTCTTTCAAAGCTATTTTGATTCCATTGTAAATAAAATTACTATGGATACAAGCGATATTGTGGCAGATACTGATCAGACTTACCTATTTCAGCGATTCATTGACTGGCGTGTTGCCATGGCAAAGGCCTTAGACGTTGGATATAAAAATTATAGCTATAATGTTGCATATAAGGATATATCCACGGCTAATGGGGTTGTAACAGTAAAAGCAAGTCTTGACGCCAATTACGAGTATGAGATCGAAAGTGTTGGAGAAGGAAGTTGTAAAGATATCATCTACGATTTTGAGTTATTGAATACAGAAAATGGATACGTAATTACAAGTATATCTACAGATGATGATATGTATACAGGATTTTTAAAGAATATAAATGTAACTGCCTCCCCCAGATCACCTTTCTCACTTGAGTTAAAATCCTCCCTGGAAACCAGGGTTCGGAATGCCATAAACGATTTGTATAATTTGGCCGAAGAAATGAAAGCTATTGAAGGATCAAGGAACATGTCAGTTGAAGAAGGAACGTCCCCGGAAACAGATGCAATACCGGCTGCAACTTACAGCTACACAGCATCAACCGGAGTTGAATACGCAAATAAATACGTCGAAAATGCTGCCTCCTTCTTTTATAATGCAGGTGTAGATTGTACAAATTTCGTATCTCAGTGTATATGGGCTGCGTATGGAGGATGGAACTCAAGTCAAAGTAACTCGACAATAAAAACGAATATCTCCAATAAAGTAAGAATGGTCAACGGAACTTATAGTGCCGGATGGTTTGCAGGTCCTGGAGGCGGTTCCGGTCCATGGGAAAGCGTGAATAGCTTATGGAGTTTCGCTACTGGCAGTCCTTCAAAAGGTCCAAAAGCTACAGGGTCCAATAATGGGTCGTTGTATACTGGGGTGTCTCCTTCTTCTATTGCAAAAGGAAACGTTTTGCAGTTTGGCAATAATAGTTCCACGAACTATGGGCATTCTGTATATGTAATTACAGTACCTTCATCGCCTACCTATAGTAAAATTAAAATCGCTCAACATACAAGTAATGCAATAAGAACGCTTTCGGAAGTAATTTCTACTAATGGTGCGGGTAAGTGTTACATGCGAAAAATGTCATTTTCCTCAGCGACCTTTGATTCATAAAAAGGATTGGGGCTTGTAAACCAAATTTCTGGCTTGCAAGCCCCCTGATTTGCGCTATATTGTATCCATTCCCCAACACTGAGAGCTAAGTGGATAGGTCATGATAGATGTTAAACATGATTTACCAGTGGTTTTTTATTGTTACGAAGAAAACCACCTGCTGAGAGGAAACCGGACCACCTGTTACAACTGCGGAACTCATGCAAAACTTACTGGAAGGTACGGACTGGAGTCAAAAAACGGTTATTACTTTTTTAGGTCGGCTGAGTGGAAAAGATGTGCTAATGGCGATTCGAATTGGTAGAGCCTTTCATTATGAAGCTTGTATAACGAAACAGAAGCAGGACCAGGACGGCCTAGCCTGCGCCCACAAGGACGATCAGTCCCTTGGTCAGCGCGGTGGTAGCTTTGACGGTCAGTTTTGCCATCAGTATGGTAAGTCTGGCGGCGGCTCTTGCCGCCCGCGCCGTTTTAATGTGCCCTTGGTGGTTTCCTTTACCGCTTTCATATTTGGAAATTACATTCTGTCCATAGTAACTGCTGCCGCTGTGGGCGATTTCCTGCGCCCGAAAGGGGATGAACACCGCCGTGCTTTCGGTGGTCAGGGTCCGAATGGCGTGGATTTTGCGCAGGCCGTAGGGCAGCGCCGTGTTCAGGCCGCCCATCTGCTGCCAGGTCAGGGGGGAGAACTGGCAGAGATGCTTTCTGGCCGTGGCCGGCAAGGTTTCCGTGTCGCTGTCAAGCTGCCCCTTGCTTGTCCGCCACATGCACCATCGTTAAAACGTCGAACATCATGCGCTGGTCGCGGGTGGTCAAACCGTCCAGAAACTCCTTGCTTTCCCGGCGCTGCTACGCCAGATCGTAAGGCACGACGGCGGAAAAGTTGTTGTTTTCATTTTGCCGCCGCTGCCAGTTGCTGATGTTGGTTTTTTATTGAGAGACACCTTTTTCATGGCCAAAATTTCCTTTGCCTGATTTTACGCTAGATAAAAATAGGGTATTCTTAGTCAACTCGTTATTATTGAGAGACTTTTTTATGGTGCGATCTCGTATAAGATAGCTTTGTTTTCATTTTTCAAAAAGCTCTCTATATCATGGTCTTTAGAACAATAAGAAGTAGAAATGACTTCCTTTACTGTTTCTTCGGAAGTCATTTCTAAAAATGTTTCGAGTGGGATAAGCACTGTTTTAATAATTTCTCACCCCTTGCCATCGCCTCATCGGAAGCAAGTTTCCTGTTTATTGGCTTTGCTTCCTTTGATGACGAAAGCACTTCAACGAGTTTTTCTATTGCTTCCGGTTCCTTTACGACAATGTTCTTGTCAAATGAAACGGTCGCCATAGGAATCACCTCTTTCAATCATCCGACTACTATATAGTATACATCAAATCAGGCAAACATTTTGAGCAAATTTTCCTCTTTACCATTAATTCATTTAAGCTTGCCATATATTATACCCCAATTCTTTACAAATGTGTTTTTATTTTGTTTTCTTCCTTGCTGTTTTTTTGCTATCTTTGCTATCGCTCCGGCCCGTGCCGCCCTCTCAACATCACTTTTAAATAGTCATTATAATCCTTTCCGTGCTTGGGCGGCTCGTCGGAAACGGCGGCGTAGTTGGAGGAAAGAAGGGCCTTGATAGTCTTTGCCGCTAGCCGCCCTGCTGCATCGTTGTCCAAATACAGGACAATTTCAGTTATTTGCGGGTTATCCTTGAGATATTGCATCAAAGCGGCGTATAGGGTGCTTTAGAAAATATTTTATGGGAATGCGTCAGCAACTGGGGATCGCACAAGCCATCATGAAAGATCCAGAGATTCTGATTTTCGACGAACCTATGAATAGATTAGACCATGCCGGTGTGAAGGAAATTCGCGACATATTAAAAGGCCACCCCGCTTTGACCTGGCTTTTCATCTTAAATTGTCAAGTCAAATGCTACGATTGATAAAAAAGACTTCATATTGAATACTTTGCATCCATACGCAAGGTACACTTATTCCATGAGATATGAATTTAGGTAAAGGAGGTAGCGAATGCGGCGACATACAATAAAATCAGGAGGAGTACAATGGACCACAACTCGCTTCAACATGCCTCGTAACATTTTTTCCCTCGAAAACATTGTAAGGTGGGGATGAACGATGCAACCTCCCTCTTCGCTACTATTTGTCGCCTGCAGCAGGCAGCGAAAAGGACCTCTCAAAAAACTACCCTGCTAGGACACGAGGATCTCATCACCAGAATCACTATTGTTCCTGGCCGAGGCCCCCATGGGTGAGGTAAGTAGGAAGTCCTCCGGGGGAGGATAATGTAAAATATAAAGCAAAATATCTATATATAAAGAATATATAAAGAGAAAGGTGTAAATTTTATGAATGAGCCTATCCAAAAATTTAACCTTCCTGTGATATCGATTCTAACTGGGTTTGCTTTTATGATTGGTGGTCTTCTTAAAACACTGGGAATCTTCTTGATATTTTCCGAAAGTTTCTTGCTAAATTTTATAGTTATCTGGTTTGGCTTTTTAGTGGAGGCTGCCATTGGTATGGCCGTTTTGGCTTTCTTACTTCGGAGGCATTATCCTTTCCGCAAATTGTGGTTGGCAGGTACAGGCGCTTTCGCACTGGGTATCCTGTTTCCGGCACTTATACTTAACCAATTCTTTTATGCACTATTAATTTTGCCCGGTTTTTTGGTCGGTTTCTTTTTCAGACAGTTACTCGACGAAAAGACTGAACGAAAAAATTTATTGTTTATGACTACCCTGGGGTTTCTAATATGCCAGATAATGATACTTATCTTTCAACCTGGTAATGACATATGCATTTGGCTCCGTGAACATTTAGGGCCGTTAAGCGACTCGTTTTATATGCACATAGTTATAATAGACGCTATCATCGGTTTTTTTGTTGCCATTGGTGTAGGATTAATGGTGCGTAATGATAAACAAGAACAAAATATATAAAAATATTAATGACCATCCTCGCAAATACGAAACGGTCATTTTTTGTCTCATAGCCTAAAAAGGCTATTTACTTTTCCCGAACAATATCAACTGTCGGCATTGAATCTAAAAATAAAAAAGTGTTAACAATTAGAAATCTTTTTATTGAAGCCATGGTAAGGAATATTCCCAATGCTTTTCTAAAATCTTCTCAGTTTCACTTGTTATGGCACTCTATTTTGCAAGGAATATATCTCCAAATCAGAGATTAACCACAATTTTTTTGAACGTCGTAACCGGTACGGTCGTTGATGGCATTAACGTCTACTAATTCGCAATTGTCCATTTTCCTCCGAAAATGAAAGTATATCCATGGGATATCCGGTAAATCCTTCGGAGGTCCTACTCTCATAGAACACAACCACGCGGTTATCAGAAATATGGATTACATAGCTTTCCATCCACGGGCTGGAAACCCTTGTGATCGGGTGGCAGGTGCCACAATCCGTACGTATGGATAATCAGGTTTACCTTGGTGGGATAGGGGAATTATTAGCAGTTGATCTAGCCACTGGCAAGTTAGAACAGGATATAGCTATCACTAAGGCTCTCCGGTCACTCATAACTACTAGCAAAGTCAAAGAACGCGTCAAAGGACCATTTCTGGGCCTACAGCAAGATATACTCCTTGTAAGCATGTTCGTCAGTAACAAGGAGTATATCCTCGCATTTAAGGATGGGCAAGAATTAGGAAGTCTTATTTTTATGCCTGGTAAAGTAGAAATATGGAATAAGAGTGAAAAAATTATGGAAAAAACATTACCTTGGAAAAATACATTAATAATTTTACCCAAAGGGCATGTCATGACTTAGCTGTAGCTAGAAAAAACTTTAAACAAAAGGACGATTCATTGAGAAGGCTTTTTGGTAAAAGGGCTTGATTTGGGATCTAATGATTATTTAATTAAACCGTTTCATACGAGTTGTCGATGATCTTATAGGGGCAGACGTGGTATTCAATCAAGAAACCAAAACGGCTGAGATAACCTTTTCCGGCCAAGAAGTAAAATTTACGGCTGATTCAAATAAGGTAATAATAAACAATACACCTTCTTCAATGAATACAAAAGTAGTTTATGATGAAAAAATTAACACACTTTTTATACCCGTTTACATTTTGATTAATACTTTTAACTTAAATGCACAATGGAATCCAACTTGGAATCAATTGGATATTAATGATGAGCGAATAATGAAAGGTCAAGAAATTTCAGACCTTGAGGGAAGCAATGTTTGGAGGAACAAAGTCAGCAATGCAAATGCTTTTCGAATGGTGCACTTCGCTTTAAGAAAAATACATGAGGAAGAAATGTTCACCCGTATGCAGTTAGAATTTACGGCTGAAAATATAACGGAATATGATATCCAGGGAGGGGAAGAAGATATTCACTACTGGATAAAACTTAACAATTCATTTATTGCGGAAACGGATACAAGAGATCAAAGGCCAAGACCATATGTAAAAGTAGGAGAGATTACAAAAAGAGGAATACCTTTTGATATAAATAAAGGGGATGCTCTTAATTACGTAATGATTTGGCCAAGAACTGTTTTACCGAATGAATCTCCTAAAATAAACACCAACCTTGCGCCCGAGGATGCTGCGAAGTTAAACGAAATCCTTAATCATTCGGCAAAGTATATTAACGAAGTTGCAAACGGACACCTTTCAGGCGATCCCGACCTTGCGCTTAATGCAAATAAGGTTTGTGTGCAAGAGGATTACGAAACTTTCCAAGAACCCTTTGACATGGAGGAACTGAAGGAACTTGATGAAGCGTTTGAAACCGCAATTTACAACATGGAAGCTGATTGTAGCAAAGACGGGCGAATGATTTACCGGGATAATTACAAGGAAAAACTTCGCCAGGTCTTAAAGACTTTTGAAAAATATACTTCATAAATCACACCGATACTAAGGAGGAATATTTAATGGCTGATGTTAATCCTAAATTAGCAAAAACTAAATCAACGGCGGAACCTTATGGGTATACAAGGTCATATTACTTTGCCGTCAAGTGGTTACGTCGCTAACAACAATATTGATTATTTCAACTTTTACTTCGTTCTTGACGATTGGGCGGTTAAAGAAGGTATTTCCTATATAAAAAAAACTCATGATGATGTATCTGACCCTAGCAAGGGTTACTGGAAACTATCCCCAAACGGCAACGACGCTGACGATAAATCCGTTCTGTATAGCTTCAACTTTGGTCAAAAAGTTCACTTCACTTAAAGCTTTTTGTTGATTCTAGCAACTATGCACATCTATATTTAAATGGGGCTTTTTGGCATAAGGCCCGTTGCAATAAAGACATTACCAACGACGCTTTTATTAAAATGTGCCAGGGAGCCGATGACGCATATAATACCATCAAATACAGCGATACTGCGTTTTCAAGCTTAATGTACCGGGATAAATCCGGAAACTGGTCTGATTGGACTTCAGATTACGCAAAAGATGACTCCCTTGTTCAGTCAGGCTTAACCGTTTTGAGTTGGTTCCCATTAAAGACTCGTTTAGAGTAATTGGGGACAAGCAAAGCCCACATAATATAGCGTTGATGCTTTTAAAAGTCTTTTTTGGTATGCAGAATAGTATCGAATTATATCGAAAACAAAAAAACACGACGGCATCCTCCTTGTGCCGTCGTGTCCTTAAAAAGGGACAACTTTAACAACCCTCCGAATCCTATTTTTTGAAAAGGACAACGGCAGCTTTGAATTTCTTTATTTCAAAACCGCCGCTTGGCATTCGTTATCTTTATCGTATGTGTATGATTGTACTGTCGCCTAAACAACGGTTTTATTTTAGCAGTCAAATAACAAATCAATGTGTTAGTACTAAAAGGTCAATCACCATGCTGTATTTTTACCGATTCTTATCTTTGCTTATAGAGGATAAGAATCAAGAACCTTACTTCACAAACTTTACATCTTCTCCTGTTTCAACAAACAATTTTTTTCTCCCAAACAGCCGTTTAAAATCATTCAGTAACGTGTAAACAATCGGAACAATAACCAAGCTTAAAAGCGTAGAAGTAATTAATCCTCCGATAACCGCATAAGCCATCGGTGCGCGCATTTCCGTTCCAGGCCCGGTTGACATGGCAACCGGAATCATTCCAAATATCATGGCCAGCGTGGTCATGATTATTGGCCGAAAGCGCACCAATCCGGCCTCAATCAGGGCTTGGTTTATCTCCACACCTTCTCTTAACCTTTGTTTAGTAAAATCAATAAGTAGGATGGCATTTTTAGCAACCAGGCCCATCAGAAAAATAATGCCGATCAAAGCCATGAAATTCATCTTACTGTCGGTGACAAACAAACCGGCTATAGCTCCGATTAAGGCTAAAGGAAGAGAAGCCATAATAGCTAATGGGTCTATAAAGCTTTCAAATTGCGCAGCCATAATCAGGAAGATAAAGAGAACTCCCATCCCCAGGGCAATCAGCAATCCGATAAACCCTTCCTGCAATTCCGCACTCATCCCGCCTACTTCGATTGTTATCCCCTGCGGAGCTTGCTGCTTCAATTTAGCCAAATAAGTATTCAAGAACTCTTCAGTAGGCATGCCCACAACATTAGCTGATAATTCAATTTGTCCAGACCGATCATAACGGTTCAAGGTTGAAGCTGTTGTCCCAAAGACCTGACTAGTCACCTGGCTGAGAGGAATCATTTGATTGCCGGAACCGGGTACATAAACTCCGTTCAGACTGTCAAGACTTGTCCGTTGTTCATCTTTCATGGAAATTCGCACATCCACTTTATCCTGGGCACTGTCGTAATGGCTGATCACCGTACCGCCCAATAATGTATTTAACGTGCTCAGAGCGGAAGCAGTGTCCACTCCCAAATCCGCTGCCTTATCCCGGTCGATCACCAATCTGGCCTCAGGTTTCCCGGCTTTATAACTGATACTAACATCCCGGGCCGTGGAATCTTGGTTCATCGTCCTTTTGGCTTCCAGAGCAAAGGTCCGGAGTTGATCATAGTTATCGCCTTTAATACTGATAGCTACTTCTTTAGACTCATCCGCTTCATGGATATTGGCCCTGACAGCGAGTTCAACACCCGGGATCTTTTTCAGCTCCTCCCGCATTTTGTCCGCAACCGTTTTGGTACTGTCCTTCCGCTCTTTTTTGTCACATAATTTCACATAGCACGAAATCCGATCCTTTTGTATCGTCGTATAAATGGATTCGACCTCTGTATAACCGCGAATAATCTCCTCCAGACTCTCGGCCTTCTGACCGGCCTTTTCCAACGGCAAACCGGAGTCAAGTCCTACGGCGATGCTAATATCGCTTGTATCTGACGATATATCTAATTCGAAGCCCAGGACTGTAAGCAAGCCCATGCTGCCAACAAATAACGTTATTGTCATTATAATAACAATCAATCTGTGACTAAGGGCCATCTTCAATAATTGGGAGTATTTCTCCGTAATTTGATTAAACCTGTAATTAAAGCCATGCGAAAATCCGCCGTACAATGTTTCTCTCTTTTCTCTGGTTTTAAGTAATTTTGAGACCATCATGGGCACCAGCGTAAAAGAAATGAATAAGGAAAACAGCATGCTGAAAGCAACTGTTAACCCAAATTCAATAAAGTATCGCCCGACAAGCCCGCTAACCATGGCGGTGGGAAGAAATACGGCGACAACGGCCAAGGTTGTTGCCAGAACGGCGGGACCGATTTCGGAAGTGGCCTCTTTGGCCGCCAGTAATGGAGGTTTGCCCAAGCGTATGTGGCGAACAATGTTTTCCACAACAATGATCGCATCATCTATCAATAATCCGATTGACAGGGTTAAAGCCATCAGCGACATGTGATTGAGGGAGAAGTTCATAACTTTCATAGCAATAAACGCACTGATAATTGAGATAGTCAGAGATACCGCGCTGATTAAAGTACTTTTCCAGTCATGTAAAAAAAAGAAGACAATAAGAATAGCCAGGATACATCCTTCCAGCAGGTTTTTCTGCACCCCGTTGACCGAATCACGGATCTGCTCCGAATTATCCCGGACCAGATTAACATTTATCCCGGCAGGCAGGGGTGCGTTTATGTCAGACAACGTCCTTTTCACTTCATCAGCTACTTCCACGGTATTAGCGCCCGATTGCTTGACGATATCAATACCAATCGCCGGCTTTCCCTGGTACCGGGAAAGACTGTCGACCTCCTGAACGCCATCGATGACCTCGGCAATATCCTGTACCCTTATATCTACTCCATTTCTTTCAGCTACCAGAATGTTATTAAAATCCTCAGCTTTTTTAACACTGCCGTCCAGTTGCAGGGAAATCTCGTTATTTTCATTGGAAACCCTGCCTCCGGTACCTTCCAGATTACCATTTTGAAAATTGCCAACTACTTCTCCCACCATCAAACCATAGGATGCCATCTTGTTTTGGTCCAGCTTGATCTGAATTTCCCGTTTAGTATTACCGTGGATGTTTACGGCTCCTACACCTTTGACTTGATACAGGCTTTTGACCATCTTATCGTCAACAAATTCCGAAAGGTCTTTGATTTCTTCCGTTCCGGTCACAGCGATGGATAGTATAGAGCTGGCAAAAACGTCCAGCTTGGCAATGGCCGGATCATTAATGTCTTGCGGCAGCTCGCCCCGGATCGCGGCAATCTTATCCCTCACCTCCTGGGCGGCAACATCCGGAGATTTATCCAGGGTAAACTCAATGATCGTATTGGAAAAGCCTTCACTCATTGTCGAAGAAATATGATTCACTCCGGAAATCTGCCCAACCGCCTCTTCCACTTTTTTCGTTACATTGATCTCCAGTTGCTCCGGCGAGGCTCCCGCCTGGGTAACTGTAACCGTAACATAGGGAAATTCCACCTGAGGATTTTCGTTGATAGGTAAATAGGTATAACAGGAGATTCCCAGAACAAGAAACATGATCATAATCACGACGGTAAATACCGGTCTTTTGATACTGACATCCGCTAAAATCATTGATTTTCCCCCTGTCCCGAAACCACCGCTATTTCATCGCCGTCCTGCAGCATATTGATATTGGTATAGATAACACTCTCCCCGTTTCGAACCCCGGATTTAATTTCTAGCCGGTTATTATCCATTATTTCGCCTATGGTCACACTGCGGCGCCGCGCAATTCCCGTATCATCAACCATGATAAAATAGTTCCCCTCATCACCGGCCAGGGCTTCTAAGGGAACCGTTATCATTTGTGCTTTTTGGTCCGAGATGATTGCAACCTTGGCATAATCTCCGGGATGAAACAGCTTATTTTTGTTATCCACATCTATCTTGCAACGGAAAACTCGGGTCAAAGAATCTGCCGAGACAGCCAGCGCTTTGACCAGACCCTCGGCAGCAGAGTCCTCATTGCGAATAGTCGCTCTTTGTCCTATTTGAATCTTGTTTATATCTTGTTGCTTTATCTGTACGACCGCATAGAGTGAAGTTATATTTTTGACTTTGGCTATGATAAGCCCCGGCGAAATCATCTGCCCAATATTAATATTTTTTTCATCCATCACCCCTGAAATGGGTGCACGAATAACACAACTTTCAAGAGCAGCGCTAATACTCTGCCGACTGATCTTGGCCGTTTCCAAATCAGCCTTGACCAGCTTGAGCGAGGTTACCGCATTCTCATAATCCACTTGGGCCACGGCGCCATTTTCAAATAGAACCTTAGTCCTATCATAATCCCCCTGGGTTGTTTGCAAATTTGCTTCTAGCTTCTGAACTGCTATCTCAGCTGCATTAAGTTGGTTCCTCAAATCCTGATCATCAAGCTCCGCTAAAGCCTGGCCTGAAACAACCTGGTCCCCGTCTTCAAACAAAATGCGTACAATTTCTCCGGTTGCCTTGCTGCTCACAATTCCTTCCTCAACAGGCTCCAAAGTAGCATTGTATGTAATTTGCGTTATCTTCTCGCTCTCTCTCGCTTGTTCAACCTGAACGGAAGTCTTATGGTTAGCAATTACCGGCGTGGAATCTGTTTGCAGGCTTCTCCATATGAAACTGCCCATGAAAGTCAATAAAATAACCGCACTGATACTCATTACAACTTTGTTTAATTTAAGCTTCTTCAATTCGCACCTCCCGTCTCATAGTCCAATACACCAATGGGTCCCGAATAACCGTAAATGCGATGGCGAGGGCAGAACTTCCAGTGCCGGCATTTCCTCATTTCCTGCTTTACAGCCGGGCATAAGGCATACCTCACCAGCATCAGCAACAAAAGAAATCTTTTTACCACTTTGCTAACTAAATAGTTAGTTAATAATCTTTAAAAATTTTACTCTTCAAGAAGCACAGTATTTACAAAATAGTCATGATAAATTTTCTTAAAAATCCGGTAATATCCGGCTTCAACCGCCGAAAAATCCAAGCCGTTGTATTTAGCCCATTTTTCACCAAACGCAACAAAGTTTAGCATGGGAAGAAGTGCAAAGAATACCGCGGCGGTGCTTAATTCTTCAAACTCGCTGACCGCCCCTCCGGTCATCTGTTCTATCCTACACATTGTATCCTCCCATGCAAAGCTCAGCATTTCGAAGAGAACACCTTTACTGCCGTCACCTTTTAAGGACTCAGCCATAATGATCTGTAGCAGAAGTTTATGTTTCTCAAAAAATTTGAAATAGTTGAAAATTAAAGCGTCCTTTCGCTCCTCATTAAAAAACTGCTTAAGATCCGAATCTTCAGGAACCACAATCAGTTGGTCCTTAAATTCCTTTAATTCCTTTACCAGCCCCAGCATCAATTCTCCAAGAATTTTTTCCTTGCTCTCAAAATAATAGTAAATAAGGGCTTTATTTACCCGAGCGCGCTTGGCAATCTCATCTACCCTCGCCCCGTCAAAGCCTTTCTCGGCAAATAATTCCTTAGCTGCCTCTAATATAATCTGTTTTGAATTTTTACCAGGTTTGCTATCCACGCCAAATCATCCTAACTAACCGTTTAGTTAAATTAAATAATTAATTATTTTTTTGTCAATATTTTCTTTGCTTGTACAAATTGTTATCAGGAAACAGTAACTATTATTCCCGAAACGCGCTCGTACCACGTTCCCCCCTCGCTGTCGGCATGCACCACGATCTCTATCCAGTGGTCGATTTCCGTCATATCCCAAAACACTTCCCGGATAAGGTCGGCACGGGTCTGGTCAATGGTAAAAACATCTATGCCATCGTCGGTCAGGGCCGTTTTGACGGCGAACACGGCCAGCATGTCTATCCAGATATTGCCCCGACTGCCTCCAGTGCCGATGTACTGAACATCCAGGGTATCCCATGTGTTGTCGTTTTTGATGTCCTCTATCTGCTGGTTGTATTCTTTGTTCACTCCCTGTATCACCTCCAAAAAAAATAGCGCCTCTTAACGAAGCGCCATCGAATTGCCGGTCTTATCTTTCCTGCTGGATTTTTCTGTGCCGTTCTTGCTCCTTAGTTACCTTAACTACCAAGGCGTCAACCTTGTGGTTCTGTGCCATAAATGCCTCATCCCGGGTGAAGGGGATACCGTTTTTCAAGGCTTCCTCCCCAAGCTTGTTGAGCTTTCTCCTTTCTTTTTCCAGTCTTTTATTAAGAGACTCCTTTTTCATGGCCGAAATTTCCTTTGCCTGATTTTACGCTGGATAAAAATAGAGTGTTCTTTGTCAACTCGTTATTATTGAGAGACTCTTTTTTATGGTGCGATCTCCTTGGTTCTATTCATATGGCTAAGGGTTTTTAACGTTATACCGTTAGTATAAGACTCCTTTACCTCTATTTCAACGGTATTCCGTTAATCTTTTGTGAAGCAAGTTGCTATCCTTTTGATTAACGGAATAACGTTTAGAGGTGATTAAATGAATATTTCTCAAGCAGTAACCAAACGCATTAAAGAATTGTGTAAAGAACGGAAGCTAACCACCAATGCTCTCAGCAACGTTTCGGGTGTCACCCAATCGACTGTCAATGATATTATGAGTGGAAAAACATATAATGCGGGAATTGTCACGATTAAAAAACTGTGTGATGGGCTTGAAATTAGTGTGCGAGATTTTTTCGATTCCGATTTGTTTTCCAAATTGGAACAGGAAGTAAAGTAACTTTTCCATTTGCAGCAACGAAATTATTATTTATGCATCATGGACTTCCACTTCTTTCCTTAATGCGCGATAATATAAGTGTAAGAAAGGAGGGCTATTTGGGCTGTACGCTTCCATTTTCTTATATATAAATGATTTAGTTAAAGAAGTACGGCAGGAGATTGAGGGTAGATGAGGATAATAATTGATACCAATATAATTATCTCTGCTATCCGCAATCCGAATGGAACTCCCTTTGCCGCTTATGCAAAAGCAGCTCAACCGCCATATAAAATTGTAACGGCGGCAGAGTTTATAAACGATTTTAAATAAAAAATAAGCTGCATCTAAATTGGACACACATTACGCGTTAAAAGCTATATTTTCTTGTCGAAACAGATAAGAAGATGTAGCTTTTTCTCATATTGAAAAGAAAGATTAGTTATATAACCGTGAGCATAATGGTCATTCGGCTGTCATGCTTTTTATTAGTCGTACGCGCAGCGGAGATCCGCAAGCATGATGTATATATGAAGCTCATCCACATGGGAATCGTCATTCGCTGCCGCGGGCTGTGTCGCCCGGATTAGCGCTTTGGCGGCGGGATAGTCAAAGCCATCTAAAGTTTCACTTGAAAGCGTTACCCTGTGATTGTCCTCAAACTGGGCAATGGGATGCTCCGGGTCGTAAGCACGCATGGGAATCCGAGTGTCACCAATATGAAAATCACAGAAAGACATATGCGCAATGACCTTTACATCCTGGGATAATTCGGATAATTCTCCGCCCACTTTCAAAGATAGTACATAAATGATTCAACCTTTATTTTGTCATTCCTATTTTCATTTCCGTCAAAGGTAAGATTTAAGGCAGGCTTCGTTTGCTTGTTCTCAAAGCCTTTTTGCAGCATGCCAAGTACGATTCCCGTGTTTTCATACATGGAAGCGGCGGTAATAACACTGTCGATATGCGGCAAGCCGCAAAGCTGCTTGGTCTGTCTGTACCTTCCGTGTGCGCCTGAGTAGAAGCCCAATGTTTTATCCGCAATCCGGACAAGGATATCCGTATCCGCCGCAAAAGCGCTTTGATCCGACAACGCGTTGGAAACGGCCTTGATATTTTCCTTTAAATGCTCCAGTCTTTTTTCAGCCAGTTCCGGATTTCCATCATGATTCTGGTCGGCGTAGTCGCGCCACATCATCCACATTGCCTCGCTGAAAGGACTGTATATGACCCGGTGGCCTTTGTTCTCAAGCTCTCGGAAAATACCGCTGTTTAACAGCTCGTCAAACAGGATGTTGAATTCCCCGACAGCCAGGACCTTTTTAGCAAGGCTTACTCCGGAGAGTTCTTTGGATATTTCCCGCGCAACCAGTTTCAATTGCTTGATGTCCAGCCGTTCATTTCTGATCAGTTCGATCAGCGTATGCAGATGCTTTCCCCGCGATTTATAAGGCGCGTGCCAAACGATATCCCCGGCAAGCAGGCACAAGCTGATTGTGTTGAAGGCCGTTTCGTCTCCCCCAAGAATATCCTCCCAGAAGGGGGATAATACACCCACGTTGGCAAAGCCTTCTTCGTCAAGCTTTGTTCTAAGCAGGCGGCTGTATTGACCGTCCGTCTCCGTCCCCTCGTTTTGAGGAACAAGGAAAACCATGTTATCCGCTTCTTGTTTGCCGATTTCGTTCAACTCTTCGAAAATGCCGCCCAACAAAGCCGTAAGAGAAAAGTATTCTTCGGTTATCGTAAACTTGCGGCCGATTTCAATGGAAGGTTTCATCCAAAGCGTACTGCTGGCCAAGGGCAACGGTTTTTTCGCTTGTCGGGTCCGACAATAGCACGTTAAAGCCCAGTTCCTTAAAAAACGCGTTAAACAGGGAAAACATCCCATAGGTAAAGAGGGCCAGGGGGATACCCACCGTCCTTTTTGCGGAGGCTTCCGGAATATAATCCTGAAACACAAGCTTGCGCACCGTTTCATTGTAAGAGTCTTCGCTGTCGTTTGACGGCGCTTCCTCCATGCGGGCAGGCGATAAATCATGCGCTGTAAGGTCGAAGCCTCTGCAAATTTTTGATTAAAAGCCGTGATTATTTCTTCGTTTCCGCTTAAGTATTCTGAGTTTGCCACCATACAATTGGCAGGCATGGTATATCCGGCTCCTTGTATCAGCCTCCATTCCTCGGCAAACTTGGAGATAACCTTATAGTTTTGAACGTTTTTTGTGTTCGATGTAACATATGGCTGCGCGTCAACGGCATACTTTATGGTTCCCGCCGATAGCAGCTGCGCAATTTCTATATGTGATGAATATACGAGCTCAACATCTTCCCCGATCACAAGACCATGTTGATTAAGAAAGTATTGGGTTAAAATATCCGGAACAGAACCTTTTGACGGAACATATAGTTCCTTGCCCCCGAGATCCCCCCAGCTGTTACAATCCGGGTCGGTTGTACTCAGATACATTCCGCCCCAGCCGCATACATTAATCAGTTCGACGCCTATTTCTTTATTGTAAAGATTGGCTGCGGTATGCACCGGCACGATTAAAACTCCGTAATTTCCGCCGGAGGCCAAGGCCATCATTGCCTCCATATCGCTGTAAAATTGAAGGTTGACCTGAATATCCTTTCCCAGGCAATTGCTTGCAATCATTCGGAAAAGCGGGATCGAGGCGGGTGATTTAGGAGCGACTACGGTAATAACTGATTGCTTGACTGGGTCACTGTTTTTGTTTTTCGCATTCTGCCGGTTTACGGTTTGTCCGCAGCCGGCCAGCAAGCCAAGACATAACACAAGTACTAAAGCGTCCGTCAATCGCTTCGGGAAGGCCGGATTCCCTTTGACGTTTCACTCAACCAGCCCGATGCGGAAACCATTGCAGCGATGCAGGAGGCCGAACGTATTTCCCGCGACCCCAATGCAAAACGCCACAGCGATGTAGAGGAAGCGTTGAGGGAACTTAAAAGATGAATCTGAACATTGTTTGGACATAGCTGCCTGTCCCATTTTCTTACTTTTTTATACCTGTTAGCAGCAATGCGTAATGTTTTTCGGATGCTTCTTTTAAGTCGAAATCGGGATACCGGATGCACCATTCATATATCAAACCCCTGCTGGCCATGATGAAATGTTTGGCGGTTGTTTCCAAATCCAGATCGGCCCTGAATTCTTCCCGCTCTATGCCCCGGTTCAGAATCCTGCCGAATAATTTGTAAAGCTCCCTCTGGTAACCCATCACTGCGTCGGCATTGAGCGTTCTGGTTATTTGTACTTCATATAAAACTTTAATCAGCTCATAGCCAACGTCATGGACAATCAAATCGGCTATTTTTTCCGCCAGCGAAATAATGATCTCGGACGTTCCAGCGCCGGCGGAAAAGGACGCAAAAAAATGCTGATAATCCAAATCCAGATGCTTTACATAATCAGCGGCCAGATTGACTATCAAAGCATTTTTTGAAGCGAAATGTACGTAAAAAGCTCCTTTTGATACCCCTGCCTTTTCCACAATCGCGTCCACACTTACCTTGTAAAATCCATGTTCCTTAAATAATTGCTCGGCACATAGATAAATATTTTGTTTTGTTTTCAATGCTTTTTCCTTCCGGGAGGTGTTTTTTTCTTTTTTCACCATTTTCTCTCCTATATTGACAATTTTATCATGTTTATGTATAGTGACTACAGTATGTGACTGTGGTATGTGACTATAGTCGCCGAAGTTTTTTACATAAATTATACCATAACCTGTCAGTGGTCAACAACGCGAGTAATTTATCAAAACAATTTGTAATGCAAGGCTGACGACAACGTATTAACAGTAAGGGGTTTTATAGAAAAATGGTTTCGATTCAGGATCTTGCGGCCCGGTCCGCCGGCGACCCGGCTGCCTTTGCGGAATTATACGATCACTACCTGCCCCGCATATACAAGTACATCCGTTACCGCGTCGGGGATCCGCAAGAGGCTGACGAACTCACCAGTAGAATTTTCGAGCGGGTAGTGGTGAAAATCAACAGCTACCGAAGGGATAAAGGTACTTTCAACGGTTGGATTTTTGCTGTTGCCCGCAATATTCTGATCGATTATACCCGCGCCCGGAAGCGTGACAGGCACATGTCGATGGAGATAATAGGGCAGATTGCGTGTACCAATAGCAGTCCCGAGGAGAGCCTGATTCGCGGGGAGAGGCGGGACAAGCTGCTGCAGGCGCTGGAAAAACTCAGCGGCCGGGAACGGGATATTATCGGCCTTAAATTCGCTTGCCAGTTGACTAATATTGAAATAGCGGAAATGACCGGTCTGACCACGAGCAATGTGGCCGTAATCATATACCGGTCGGTGCAGAGGTTAAGAGGCGAACTGGAAGCCATGGGGTGGCATGCAAATGACTAAAGAACAGGAACTGGCTGAACGGTTCAGCCGGGATATAGATAAGTTAATTGAAAATCCGTCCCGGAAGATATCGTCCGCCGGAATGCCGGAGGAATATAACCGGGCTGTCGGCCTGGCCAGGTACCTGGCAGCCGATGATCCGGCCGGCCGGTGCGGGATACGGGATGGGCTTAAGAAACGTCTGTTGGCCGGTGTTTTGGGACATCAAAGCGACCGTCCGGGAGCGCCCATTGACAGCGATGAGCTGGACGACGACCAATTGGACCTGGTGGCTGCGGCCGGTACTGATTTTGAACCGCCGGACGAGGACTGAGTCCATACGCTAACCACATGAGTTTCAGTCATGAGCTTAAGTTGGCATTCAGCCAATGGTTGCTTTCAGCAGGCTTTAGCCGGTGGTCATTTAGTCTTTTCATGTAATGGATCGCCGGGACAGGCGTATTAACATACAGCCTCAACATTAATAGGCAATCAAGGGTTAGGGTTTTGCCCGACCCGATGATTAATAAAAAAAGGGGGTACCAAGTAATGAAAAGAAAAGAACTGGAAGAAAAGCTGATCAAAAAAGCATGGACGGACAGCGAGTTTAAAAAGCAGCTTCTGGCCGATCCGAAGGCCGCTGTCGAGAAGGAAGTAGGCAAGGCTCTGCCGGAAAACATGGTGGTCAAGGCCGTCGAAGAGACAGCCGATACGGTTTACATCAAGATCCCCAGGAACCCTGAAGAATTGTCGGACGATGAGATGGATAATGTCGCCGGCGGTTTTTGGTGCATTAGCTTTAGCGCTAACTGGTAAATAATTAGTTTGTAAAAGCCGGTAAGATTACTTGTTTTATATTCTTACCGGCTTTTACCGAGTACTTCAGGAAATTGGGGGTAGACGGTCAGATGCGCGACTTTAAAACCGTTCCCTTTGGCGAGCTGCTGGAATCTTTTGTACCGGCCGGAGAAGAAACCCTGGCTAAAAAAATGAAATCCGGCTTCATGTATGAAACAGCGGCCCTTGGGGGAGCCAAAGACCTGTTGCGGGAAATGCTTGCCCTGGTCTCCCGGGCGGTATTATTCTACGAGTTTTCCGCGTTAAATCCACAGTATAAGTACCGGAGCGCCTTTGACCGGTTCCTCGGCGACGACCGGGAAGATGACCAAACCGGTGTTTCCAGGGAGCAGTATAACCGGTTTATTCAAGGCATGTTAAACAGGGGGAATATTGATCTTTTTAACAAGTACCCGTTATTGGCCGGACTAATGAAGGAAACCGCAATATTGTGGGTGGATTTTATGGCCGGGTTCTTTTCCGCCCTGGAAAGGGACCGGCATGAAATAGCCGGTTTTTTTTTCAATCAGCAAAGGGTGGATAATTCCTCTATTTCGGTTTCCTTCGAAGACGCCACCAATTTCGGCAATTTTACCGGGATAGTAACCTTTGCAAACCATAAACTCGTATACAAGCCCAGGAATATTGATATCGAAAACTCTTTTGATCAATTAATTCAGTGGTTGAACAACAGCGTCGGCGGCGTACAATTAAAAGCGGTAAAAGTTTTAAATCGTAAAGACTATGGCTGGGCCGAATTTGTACAGCACCGCCCGTGTGAAACAGAAGAACAGGTGAAAAATTTTTACCTGAAAAGCGGCATGCTACTGGGCATCCTTTATATTTTCAGCAGTATCGACATGCATAACGGCAATTTAATCGCCTGCGGGGAACACCCGGTGCTGACCGACCTGGAAGGCTTGGTGGGGACCAATAACCAATGGGATATATTGAGCACTAACATGCTGCCGGCCCATTTTATCCAAAGAAACGGCAATTATGTCTCCTACAACACCCTGGCGGCGGAAACGGTAACCGAAAAATATTACAAGGACATGGTACTGTCAAATATTAACACCGACGCCATGCGTATGGGTTTCGAATACCTTCCTGACAGCCCTAAAAGCGTGGTTAAGTTAAACGGCGACCGGGTCTTTTCATATCAATACTCCGATCAGGTGTTGGAGGGTTTTACCCTGGTATATGCCTGGATAATGGACCATTCCGATGAGTTCCTGGACCGGATCAGGCAGCTGTTTAAAGGGGACAAGGTGCGTTTTTTCTTCAGAAGTGTTGCTTTTTATATTTCAATACTGTACCGCTTTTTGCAGCCCGCTAATCTTAAAGAGACAAATAAAAACGGGCTTTGGGAACAACTGGCCGGAGAGCTTGCTGTTTCCGATCCGGCAATTAAAAACAGTGTCATTAATTACGAATACGAGTCCCTGGGCAGATTGGTGATCCCCAGGTTTTACATAAATCTTATGGACGGTAAATTTGAGTCATTTGAAGGCCTGTCGGTGACGGACCTTGGCAGAAATGTTCCCTACAACCGGATAGAGAAAAAAGTCAGGCATCTTAGCCGCGACGATTTGATTAAACAGCACGGCGTCATGCAAAACGCTTTCAACGCTTACAGAAATTATTACAAAGGATAAGGAGAATGGTCATGCGTCAGGATAGGGCAAGAACAGTCCCGGATACAATTCAGGTGGAGCTTACTTCCCGGTGCCCCTTAAAATGTCCCCAGTGCTATAACGACCCGGAACCAAGGGATATAGACAGGGATATCCTGGCCGGATACATTAAAGAGGCGGCCGGGCTGAAGGTAGGCACCATTGCCATGGGCGGGGGCGAGCCGCTCATGTACCCGCACCTTGAGTATATAATTAAGCTGGTGAGTTCGCTGGGCATGTTTTCGTTAATGGCCACCTCCGGCGCCGGGTTATCCGCGGTCCGAATCCGGGAGCTGAAAAAGGCCGGCCTGTACCATTTATGGGTTTCTTTAAACGGCTCAACCCGGGCAATACACGAGCAATCGCGGGACGGCTACCATTATGCCGTCGAAGCCCTGCATATGCTGCGGGGATCAGGCTTAAACCACGGAATCAACTGGGTGGCCAGAAAAGATAATGTCGATGATTTTCCCCATCTGGTCGAACTGGCCCGAAAGATGAAGATCGGCGCCATTACCGTGTTGCGGCTGAAACCCGATGCCCAAAAGAACGCCGCCGCCGCTCTGGACGGCGCTGAGCTGGCCCGGCTCGGGTCATATATCAAAGCAAGCCGCAGCGAAGAACTGCAGATTTATATTGAACAATGTTTTTCGTTGCTGAGGATCAGTATGTATGGCGATAAGGTTATGTACAACGGCTGTCCGGCCGGGAGGGAGTACATGGCGATAAGCGCGGATGGGAAACTCCTGCCCTGCAGACATCTGTATCATCATGGTGAAAAATGGCCCGGTATCGCGGATTACTGGAATAATTCCCGGGGACTTGACCGGTTGCGGACTACCGAGGAAAATGTCGCCTACCCCTGCTCGGACTGCGGTCACCTGCCCCGCTGCCGGACCTGCCGAGCGGTGTGCGAAAAGCTTTACGGCTCTTTTTACGCCGGCGAGAAAGACTGTTCCTTATTCCGGGAAAGGGGGGAGCGGGTTGTATAAGCCGTCCAGCTATAACTTCGTCTGGCCCCTGGAGGAAAGCAATAACCTGCTGTTATTTAACGGCCTGACCACCAGGCTGGCGGAAATATCCGGCGATTTTGCCCGTCTGCTGGAGGCGGAACAGGTGGACCCGGAAGCTTTGAGTGCCCAAGAAAGAAAACTGGCCGAAGAATTGATTGGGGACGGTTTTCTGGTGGAAGAGCCGGTGAATGAGCTGAAGCTGATCAAATACGCTGCCAACAGTCAGAAATACAATCGGGACGTATTGTCTCTGACTATCGCGCCCACCATGGACTGCAACTTTAAATGCCCTTATTGTTACCAGGGCGGCAGTCCGGCCACTGATATGACTGAGGAAGTCCGGGACGCCCTGGTGGAGTATGCCGCCAGATCCACCAGCAGGGTAAACCGCCTGCTAATCACCTGGTTCGGGGGCGAGCCGCTGCTGGCGCGGGAGATCATTTACCGGCTGTCCGAGGAACTGATCGCCGCGGCCGGGAAGAACGGCTGTTCATACGCGGCTTTCATGGTTACCAACGGAGCGCTGCTGGATGCCGGTACAATCAACAAGCTGAAGGATTACGGCGTGGGTACTTTTCAGGTCACCCTGGACGGTCCCCCCGAGATGCATAATAGCAAAAGAAACCTGCCGGGCGGCGGGGACAGCTTCGGTTTAATTCTGGCCAACATCAAAGAACTGCTTAACAACGGACTTAAAGTGCATATCCGGGTGAACATAGACGGCGAGAACCTGGCCGGTATTGAGGAACTGCTGGATATTCTGGCGGGCAAAGGGATTAAAAACGCCAATATCTACCCCGCCCAGATCGCGCCCTACACCGAGGCCTGCAAATCCATCGAGCAATCCTGCCTGAATAAAAAGGAGTTTGTGGAGATCAGCAAAAGATTCTTCGAAATGCTGCTTATGAAGGGTCTGGCCACCGACTACGGCAAGCTTTTGCCCCGGCGGCGGACCAATTACTGCGGTGCCGATCAGATCAACTCTTTTTCCGTGGACCCGGAGGGTTATTTGTATAAATGCTGGAGCGATTTCGGCGCCAAAGAGCATAACGTGGGCAACATTGTGGATTTGAGCCGGGGCGGGAAGCTAAAAAACGGCCATATTGACTGGCTTACCTGGGATCCCCTTGATTTCAGCCAGTGCAGGAAATGCAAATACTTGCCCCTGTGCATGGGGGGCTGTCCCCACAAGGGCATGAAGATGAACGGCGGCAAGCCGGAGTGCTCGGAAATCAGGTTCCACCTGGAAAGCATCGTGAAGAACCATTACCGGTGCGTCAAGATCAAAGAGTATTGCCGGAAGATCTCGGGACAAATATAGGTTACTATTCAGAATGATGATCAATCTTCTTTCATGACGGCGTTTACCTGCGGATTGGCCAGATGATATTATTGGTATTGTAGTTACAAAATACAACAAAGGAAAAATTCATAAAATGACGAAGCATACAGAAGATGGTATTTCAAGCCCTTTGGTTTTATTCTCTTTAGCTCATAATTCCCAAAATGATCGGCCTAGAAAATATTACTCTTGATGGCCAAGTTCATAAGAACTTGTAATATTCTTTCCCTCGGAAACACTGTAACGTGGGGATGACCGATGCAACCCATCTTCATTACTATTTGTCGCCTGCAGCAGGCAGCGAAATGGAGGTTACTATGAGAAATAAGCTTTTGTTAGTCTGTTTAATTGCTTTGCTTTTTATCGTTGCGGGATGTAACCGAGGTACATCACACCCTTCGGCTACAGGCAATATGACCCCAGAGCAAATACCGTTTGTGATTTTCCTTCAGAATGCTGAGGAGGGAAGTCAGATTAATTCTGACAGCGCATACTTATGCCGTTTTGATACATTGACAGGCAGAATATCCATTGATGAGCCCGCTTTATTTAGAAGAATCACCCAGGAACCTTATAACTTTCGGATGATTTGGGATGGCGAAAAAAAGATTATGATAGGGTCCACATCCTTTGAAGCTTCGCTTAAATTGGAGTCTATAAATACTGATTACACTATTAAAAAACCGGAAGCTAACAAAGTTACTTTCGGTGTAGTAATAAAAAATACCAGTGGTGAAGCAAAAGCCCATAATGAAGACGATAAGATTATTGTCTCATTTGAAAACGGAGAAAAACAAATTCTTGCCCCCCCTCTCCCATCAGGAGCAAATCAACCCCAGCCCCTGTTACTGTCCGGGGATGAGCATAATTATAGAATATTGATTGCTTTTGACGTACCCTCCAGCGAAAAGAAAAATGAGATGGCCGGTAAATTGCTTATTGCAAATGTAAAAGATGACCGTATAGAGTGGCAAGAAGTTAGAGGAGAGTATGGCAGCTTTATTGCAGGTGCAGGTTCGAACACAGCGAAAATTGGTGAAAATATTTATATTACGGGTTGCGGTGGCAATGTAAGTGTACTCAATCTGCAGAAGGATTCACCAATGCTTGAAGAATATAAACCTGCAAATGATCTTCTATTACCGCTTAGCGACAAATTTCAGGAAGCGCCGATTCAACCTCATTTTGGAGCTTACAAGAATTATTTACTGGTGACTGTACAGAACTCTGAAGAAAAGTGGCTTTGGATTTTAAAGGACAATATTTTTTTGGGAAAGGTACATGTAAATATTTTAAGAAATCAAATTGATTCTTATTTAGCCAATAAACAAATTGAAACAAAACCTCTTCCATTAAAAGCCTCAACTGATTTACTACAATTGCCAATGGATACTTGCGGGACATGGAAATAACCGGCCAAAATGATTTTATATTTTACCCAAGGCTTTGCACCAAAAGCATAATATAAAGATAGTAGAACATTAAATTTAAAAGCAATATATATACAAAAGGTCTTTTAGTTTTATTTTCTATAATAGGAGAGGAGTTGGCTCATGCAAGAGCGCACCTGCAAATTACTGGATCTTGCAAACAAAAAATCTTTAGTGGTAATATTATCATTTTTAATTATAGTGGCAGTATTTATATGGTCAAAGTCCCTTGAAGATTTTTTTGAGCGTCGTAACCGGTACGGTCGTTGACGCTATTAACGGCCACTAATTCGCAATTACTCATGGGAATCCGAGTGTCATCAATATGAAAATCACAGAAAGACATATGCGCAATGACCTTTATACCCTGAGATAATTCGGATAATTCTCCGCCCACTGGCGTATAAGAAAGTTGGGGTAACAGCTTAACCTGTAAATTATAACCATTACGTTCCTTACCATCGTCGTACCACGTAATCCCAAAATGCTTTTCCGTATCGTTCAGTATCATAGCCAGGTCTCGCAGTTTGAAATATACGTAGACAATTCAGGAGGTTTTACTTGGAACCTCCTTAATCACATACTCAATTGTACGCTTAATCAGCACCGCCGTTTCCGCCCTGGTAATAGTGTCATTGGGGCGGAAATTCTCCGTTTTAGCTACCAAACCGCGTTCGGCCAGCCATTCAATGTCGCCCTTGGCCCAGTGGTTTACAATGTCTTTAAACAGAGCTGGAATTACCTCCTCAGTTTTGGTACTCCACCAGCCTTCATCTCCGTAGGACTCGTTAAAATCCACCTGAATTCCCGCCAAAGGTTGGTCGTTCTTATACTGGTAAATATTCGCGCAAGAGCACTTTTGGCCACGTGACCAGGCATAGGTCTGCCAGAAATGTTTAACCACTCCTCTCCTGGCCATCTCCTCCACGATGGCAAAGGAGCCATAAACCCCTACTTCATAGCCATCCAATATGTCATCCGCAGCCCTCAGATATTCCTCAATTGCTGAATAGTCCTCTTGCCGGGCATCATAGTCCACGGCAAAATAAACGGTCGTGCCCTTCGGCTGCCCGACAGCCAGCGCTTCTTTGAGCGCCAGCAGTCCGTCCTCTTTACCGGCCGCCGCACCACCGGCAGGCCTGTTTGCCGTAGTTTCAAAGACGCTCACCACCAACATGCCGGCAGCAGTGATGATTTCCGCTTCTTTCTTAGTCAGACGTTTCCATTTATATGATGGTTTATCCGGCACCAGGTAGCGACAAACAAAACCCATACCGGCAGCGGCAAGAGCCTTTGCAGTTATTGTGGTAATAGGTGTAGCACAATCAATGCCCTTCATTTCCCAGCCTCCTTTAAATTGTTGTACCACTGCTTCCGGTAATGTGCAATGGCAGTCCCTTTCATTTAGCTGCCGGCAGTATATCGCCTACCCTCGCTTGGCATCCGCAACCTCCCGAATTGCCCGACTCATCATTTGGGCCGTTTCATCAATAGAGTGCCCAGGGTTACCGGCAATCCTTTCTTCCTCTGAACGCAGCAGCATTTCTCTGAGCTTCAGCATACTTTCGCGCCTGGCAAATGCTTCGACATCCATCACTACAAGGTCGCCGCTCCCGTTCTTCGTCAGATAGACAGGTTCCCCGGTACGCTTGCAAAGCTCGGATATCTCGTTATAGTTTTTTCGAATTGCTGCGGACGGCCGTATATTCATCATTAGACGCACCTCCATGGGAGAGTAATCTTATACCCATATTATATGCTTATTATACTATCTCATGTGTCCGATGTAAAATCTGGAGTCATAATCCTGCCTGCAATCCATATGTACTCCTATAAACAATGTAACTTCATTTGATTTCCAGGCATGTTTATACTTGAGCGCTATTGAAACTAAAAACATAACGCATATCTTCAAAAGGCACAATTAGAATATCAGCGCCTTGGCAGGGATGACTCGCCGGACTTCATACCGAATATTGCAACAAATTCAATACCAAGAACAGTACCACTCGTGCGGAGGTTTCCGCCATGCTCCAGCGAATGCCGCTTGCTCCCCCATTGCCGCCTCGGATCGGTCATGCCTTCAAGTTCTTCCGTTAATTTGGGTATATTCATACCCTATTTATCGGCATTGTTAATAAAGAGTAAATGCTGTTGCCCTGGGCAACACATAGGGAAGTGTTTACTTTATTTCATATTGACAAAATTTGATTTGACGCATATACTGATAACATATCAAATAATTTTGATATGAGGTGATATTCTGGCAACGGTCTATGAAGAACACGCGAAGGTGTTCAAGGCGTTTTGCGACGAAAAACGTTTGAGGATACTCGAGCTGCTGCGCGGTGGCGAAAAATGCGCCTGTGTTCTGTTGGAACAGTTGGATTTGGGCCAGTCAGGGCTTTCCTACCATATGAAAATTCTGGTTAGGTCGGGCGTTGTGGAAAGTTGGCAGGAAGGCAAATGGACGCATTACAAAATCAGTGAAAAAGGCAGCGCCTACGCCGAGGATTTGTTGAAGAAACTGACAACGCCAAACACAGTCACAGAAGAAGATATCTGCTGCAAAGAATAGAAGCCATCAAAACGATGGCTTTTTACGGGTGAAATACATCAATATTTTTTGATATGATTGCCCTTTATTCGAAAGTGAGGTTTTATATAGATGCAAATATTAAAAGCAATCTGGGACTTTTTTCAGAACCAAATACTTGGAATGAAGTGGCTGAACGACCTGATTGGCGTAAATCTGTCGGTAATGGGACTTGATCTGAACAGCCGCTGGATTGGAAGCATTCAGTTTTTTCTCTACGATGCAATTAAAATCACGCTGCTGTTGTGCTTCCTGATGTTTATCATCAGCTATATCCAAAGCTATTTCCCGCCGGAACGCAGCAAAAGAATACTCGGGCGATTTCATGGTGTCGGAGCGAACTGCGTCTCGGCGCTCCTGGGTACGGTAACGCCGTTTTGCTCCTGCTCGTCCATCCCGCTGTTCATCGGTTTCACATCTGCGGGACTTCCGGTTGGGGTTACTTTCTCTTTTCTGATTTCCTCCCCAATGGTGGATCTCGGTTCTCTATTCCTGCTGATGAGCATTTTTGGAGCGAAAGTAGCCATTATCTATGTAATTGTCGGACTGATCGTCGCGGTCGTCGGCGGTATAACCATTGAGAAGCTGCATATGGAAAAGTATGTTGAAAGATTCATAATGACCGCAAGCGGCCTGGATATTGAATCACCCGACCTGACAAAAAAAGATCGCCTGATTTACGCCAAAGAGCAGATGCTCTCCACCTTCAAAAAAGTATTTCCGTATATTCTGATCGGCGTGGGTATCGGCGCATTGATCCACAACTGGATTCCCGAGGAATGGGTAGCTACGGTACTCGGCAGTGAAAACCCCTTCGGCGTCGTATTGATGACACTCGTCGGCATCCCGATGTACGCTGATATCTTTGGCACAATCCCGATTGCGGAGGTCTTGTTGTATAAAGGCGCGCAGCTCGGTTCCATTCTGTCTTTTATGATGGCGGTCACCACGTTGTCCCTGCCTTCCATAATCATGCTTCGCAAAGCGGTCAAACCGAAGTTGCTGGCATTGTTTATCGCTATTTGCACTGTAGGAATTATCATGGTCGGTTATTTGTTTAACGCATTACAAGCATTTATATTGTAGGAGCAAAGTTCATTAAGGGAGGAAAGTAATAAAATTATCTGCTAAAGGAGAATACGAATATGTCACTGTTTAACTTTGGCAAGAAAAAGGAAGAAACCTCAAGCTGTTGCTGTAGCGGCAACTGCGATGCCAAAAGCATGGAAAAGACTGAAAACGCTAAAACCAAAGGTGCAAGCGTCAGGGTACTGGGAAGCGGCTGCGCGAAATGCAATCAACTCGAAACGGCAACAAAAGCAGCGTTGGAGCAGCTTGGCATGGATACAACAATCGACCATGTAACCGACTTTTCACAGATTGCAGCCTATGGTGTGATGACAACACCCGCCCTCGTCGTAGATGGGAAAGTAGTATCTTACGGCAAGGTCCTTAAACCCGAGGAAGTCGTCAAGATTCTGCAAAAGGCCAGATGATATGTGACCTGTGAAGCGGCAATCACTCCGTTGTTTTTGTTCGAGAGCCCCTTGGATTTTGTCAATATACTTCATCTTGCACCGCCTCTCCTTTGTTACAATTACACTTTATATTATACAATGTTAGAGTATGATTGCATAATCGAAAGAGTTAAATCCTTTCCGGTATGCTAATTCGCTTTTCCGGGAATGTCTACCCCCCCCCCGCACCCGTGACAGCCTGAAAATCTCCAACGGGAAGTGGTGCCGGTGGTCCCAACGCTCCGCCTGAGATTGGAGCCATTGAATTCACTGAGACTAATATGAAACAAGGAAATGAGTGTAGGGTTACCTTTTAGTGATGAATATATTTGTTTTGGTGATTATGGACATCTATTCATCTTCTATAATCCAGAATCTCAAATTCTTCACGCTAATTAGCAATGGTAGTTGACTTTCTTATCTTTTCACCAAGTTGGCAGCTTTAATAAGGTAATAACCGAGGAACTGGTTGTCAGACTTGATTTTCTTGGTATCTTCGGTTTCAAATTTACCGCTTTTACTGCTTTGGATATTACTTCGTACGGCGGGCCGTTTATTTGGAATTTTGGCTCATTGATTTTATTGATCGCCGCAGGAATTGGTTCGAATATCGTTAAGGAAAAATACAAGGAAAATTAAGATAAAAAAGCTGCCGTTTGATGCTTCATCAACTCCATGGTGATCCGTCCCGGCCGGCCGCCGCCTGCCTTCTTGCCGTCCAGGCCGGTGACGGGCATAACACCCATTAACGAGTTTGTCACAAAGCACTCGTCAGCCGATAGTATGTCTCCGGTGATGAAATTCCCTTCCCGGCACCGGTAACCCGCTGCCGGCGCCAGTTCAAGAATTAGCTGCCGGACCGTGCCCGGCAGCAGCCCCGCCCCCGGCGGCGGGGTGAGCAGTTCGCCTTGACGGACCACGAAAACGTTGCTTACCGTGCCTTCGGCCACATTACCCAAGGAATTAAGAAAGATTCCCTCGTCGTAACCAAGCCGCAACGCCTCCCGGCGGCCCAGGATGTTTTCCAGGTAATTGGCGGTCTTGTGGCGGACCAGAGGGGATTTTTCATTGCGCGGCCAGCCGAGGGTCAGCAGCAAGAAACCCCTGGCGTAACACCCGGGCGGATAAGGGACTCCTTCCTGAATGGAAAAGAATATTAATCCCGGCTCGCCTTCGGCAGACCCTGCGGTAACGGTAAGCCTCAGAACCCCGTCCGCCGCGCCGGACTGTTTCACCACGGCCATGCTGCCGGCAACCAGTAAATCCCCGTCCGCTGCCACGGTAACGCCCAGCGCTGCGGCGGAGCCCGCCAGTCTTTGCACATGCTGCCGCAGCATAATAATCCGGCCCTGTTTCACCAGCATGGTCTCAAATAGGGAAAAACCATACAGCAGCCCCTGATCCCGGGGATGTAACGTAAACTGCCCGGCTGGTTTTAATTCTCCGTCGCAAAGGAAATAATGTTGCAACTATACTACCTCCCAGATTTAAAAACCGGGTGCGTTTTTTCCCAGGCCCAAAGCCCTGACCAGCGCCCGGGCCTTGTCCAGCGTCTCCACATACTCCATGTGCGGGTCCGAATCGGCAGTAATACCGCCGCCCGCCTGTAAATAGAAGTTCCCCCCGGCGGCCAGAATGGTGCGGATGACAATGTTCAAATCAGCCCGGCCATCGAAACTGATATAACCGATGGAGCCGGTATATACGCCCCGGCGCACCGGTTCCATTCCCTCGATAATTTCCATGGCCCGGATTTTAGGCGCCCCGGTGATAGAGCCGCCGGGAAAAGAAGCAGCCAGCAAGTCCGTAATGTCTTTATCCGGGCGCAGCACGCCTTCTACGGTGGAAACAAGGTGAAAAACCGTGGCGTACTCCTCCAAACAGTACAGCTCCGGTACCTTAACCGAGCCCACCTCACACACCCGGCCCAGATCGTTGCGCTCCAGATCCACAATCATCATCAATTCCGCCCGGTCCTTTTCACTGTCCAGCAACGCTTGCCGCAAAAGGACATCTTCCCCCGGGGTGCGGCCCCGGGGCCTGGTTCCCTTGATGGGGCGGGTTTCCACTCTGTTCCCGTCCAGTTTAAGAAACCGCTCCGGTGAAGCGCAGATCACTTCCAGGTCACCGCAGGAAAGAAACGCGGCAAAGGGCGCGGGGTTGATTTCTCTCAGCCTAGTGTATAACGTCCAGGCGTCAATAATTTGCGGCGTGCTGAACCGCTGGGAAAGATTCACCTGGAATATGTCACCGGCGCAGATGTATTCCACAGCCTGCCGGACCGCCTCACGATAGGCGTCCGGGGTGAAGTTTGCCACCAGCTCGCCCGGCCTGCAGGCACCGGCTGCAAGTGGCGACTCGCCTGCGGTGGACGGTCCGGCAGACAGCAGTTCAATCATCTGGTCCAGCCTGTTTCGCGCCCTGGCAGCGGCTGCGTCACCACGCCCGGGCAGGCCGGTGGAAATCACCGTGGTTTCCCCGGACCGTACATCCACAGCCACGATAACATCATAAAAGCCCAAGCACAGGTCCGGTGTTCCCAAATCGTCCGCCGCCAGAGCCGGTATCTCTTCCAGGCCGCGCCCAAGATCGTAAGCGAAATAACCAACCGCCCCACCGTTAAAGGGAAACGGACCAGGCGCGGCGGGCAATCTATAACGGGCCAGCAATTTGCCCAGTTCAGCCAGAGGGGTTCCGTAATAAACAGTGGAGCTTCCCCCTTCAATCATCGTAATCCGCCGCTCCTTAACCTTTAAAACCAGAAAAGGGTCGGCCCCTACGAATGAGTGATGCCCCAGGCGCTGAACGAGCATGCCTGTGTCCAGCAGAAACGGGTACGACAGTGCTTTGAGCCGTTCAAAGATTGCCGGCGCTCCGCCTTCTATAGCGGGAACATTGCGGTATAGCGGCGGTTTAAACGACATTGCGCATGTCCTCCCTGATGGAACCCAGATAGTTAGCCAGCAGCTTTCTGCCCCCGGTGGTTAATATAGACTCGGGATGAAACTGCACCCCTTCCAACTGAAGTTGCCGGTGCCGCACCGCCATAATCACCCCGTCTTCGGTGGCGGCGGTTATTTCCAGACCAGCGGGAATACTCTCCCGTTCGATAACCAGGGAATGATAGCGCGCCGCAGGCATGGGATTGGGCAGCCCGGCGAAAATACCTTGGCCGTTGTGGAACACCCGGGACGCCTTGCCGTGCATGGGCCGGCCCGCGCGCACCACCCGGCCGCCCAGAGCCTGTCCAATAGCCTGGTGGCCCAGGCAAACGCCGAAGATTGGTATTTTGCCGGCCAGCTGCCTGATTATGTTCAGCGATATGCCCGCCTCGTCCGGCGTGCACGGCCCCGGCGAGAGGACTATGCATTCCGGAGCCATTGCCTCCGCCTCCGGCACCGTAATCCGGTCGTTGCGGTAAACCAGCACGTCTTTACCCTGTTCTGACAGGTACTGGTACAAATTGTACACGAAAGAATCGTAGTTGTCGATTAACAGGATCATCACTGCGCTCCTTTCATTGGACATTAAAAAAACCAGCACAAATATGCTGGTTCTCACCCCGTAGGTCTCCGAGTCGTCTCAAAAAAATCTCTCCGCTCTGCTCTCTTGATTACCCGCTCAGCTTTTAATTGTTAAGTAATATGTTACAGGATGCAAGTTAAGCTGTCAACTTAAGAAAAGCACAAAATCATCTCCGCCTGACCGTCCAGCACAAGGATGACCTCCACGGCATTATGCCAGTGGTAGGGGTATTCGTCGATCCTCCGCACCGAGACTTTGGCTGGTATTTCCCCTGGAAATTCAATTATTTCCGGGTACGCTTATCATCACCTTCCTAAACTTGATGGCTATACTGTATTTCATTTCAAAAAAGTTCGCATTGACACTTTTCAGATTTAAAAATTTTTTTATTTATTTTGCAAAGAGAAAAACGCCTCACTTCGTGAGGCGTTCTTCTCTTTCTAAAAAATTTATTTCGCGCAAGAAGTTTTTTTCAAAGGTATTAATAAAGTATTAATACCTTATTAATACTTTAAAGGTATTAGTCCTATTCCGAAAGGGCAACCTTTGGTCTGTATTATTTAACAATTTAAACGGTTAGAGGACGCAAAGCCAGGGCTACCCCGGAAAAATTCGAGGTCGCGGGCCGGCTGCCGAAGATGGGATATTTTAGCACTATTTCTTACCCAATAATACGTATCGATATAATTATTTGGGGGGCCGGTTATGAAATATCTAAATGCCATTTAGGATCAATACCTCAATTTTTTTAAAGCCTGTACACAGAAACGGAATCATACCCAGGTCGGATTGCTATAAATATTCAACATAACGTAAATTTAAGGGGACCCCTTTATTGTGGGGTCCCTTTAAGTTGCTATAGGGGGAATTTATTTTGCAAATAATAAAATGCATGGTCGCATCAAAGCAAAAAGTAATTCGGAACGGCGTGGCACTTATATTAGGTTCCGCTGAAAATATTCAAGTCATAGGTAATAACGGAGCCGACGTAGTTAAAGAAACATTCGAACTACAACCGGATTTACTGGTGTATGAGTTAAGTCCGGAGGAGAAAAACAATTTTGAGGTATTAATTAAGGTCAAGGATCTATGTGGTTGGACCAAACTTATCCTTTTTTCATCCACACCTTTAAACAAAGAAGACTTAAAACAGTACTTATCTGTCTGTGACGGTTACATGCAAGGCCCGCTTATACCCGGTTTTTTACTCAAGTCAATGGAATTGGCTTGTTACTCAGGCCACTTCTTTTTTCTGGGTTTAAAGCACACCTTTTGGCACCCAACTGACCTTAAATCTCACTAATATGCCTAATTCTTTTCTTTAATCAAACAACTACTTTAGTTTATTTTTATCTAATAATACAAAATATTTTTTCATACCGCCAGCCGATAGAAATAAAATCAATTTCTGCTAAATTTATATTTGTATTCAAATTTTCGCAAGCAGCCTGTTTATGGAGGTGGTAGATGAAAATTCAGCAATGAAACTTTATTTCTGAAACAGGCCATGTTCCAAGCGATACGGCCAAATTGCGGAGTCAATTTTCGAGTTACTAAAAGTAAAATAATAAGGGGGTAAATCTTTTAATGAAGAAATCATTATTAGTTTCCTTGGCAGCCGTATTGATGTTCGGCTTAATGGGCTTCGGTTTCGCCATGTGGTCGGACACTGTTACAGTCGCGGCCACGGTCGACACCGGTAACGTTGCGGTTGGGATCAGGGACGTCGGTACCGACGATAACATTTTAACAAGCGATATTCTTAACGGTACAGCCACAAACACCGAGGACGGTGTTGCGGATGCCATGGCTCTTGGCGGCGACCCTCAGGTTTCCCCTGGCGTTAACGATGAAGGTAAAAACGTTGCGTCAATGATTAGCGAAAATATCGGCAGTGCTGACTTTACAATTAATGGAACCGATTACTATTCTTCCATCACCGAAACCATCGACAATGCTTACCCGTACTACGCTCCCACCACCAGGTTTGAGATTGCCAGCAACGGCACCATTCCTGTAAAGCTTGATAACGTTAAAATTGAACAATCCGGCGATTTGAGCGGCCTGGTATATGAATCCTGGACAGTTACCTATCCCGATGGATCTACTGCAACCGGTACCGGACTTGATGCACTGCTTGACGCCCTGTATATGCTCCAACTCCATCAAGGTGATGCGGTAACCGTTGATTTGCAACTCTCGTTCTTGCAGGAAACTGTGCAAGGCAGCAGTGGCGACATCACATTCACAGTACACGCTGCTCAGTGGAACGAAGCCGGCCAGGATGACCCGTATCGCGATGATTTTTAGACCATAAACTTTCATAAATAAATCTATGGCATGGGAGACTTTTCATAAAAGTCTCCATGTCATATTTAATCAATCTATTGGGAGTTAAATCATGAGAAAACTGGGCATTATCTGCATGATCTTGCTGTTTTCAATTGGCGCCGTGGGTATGGGCTGCGCGGGGTGGCATGATGTAATATCAACCAGGTACGACGTGGCAACCGGCATCGTCAGCGCCGGTATCAGAAATCACGGGACAAACGATTATGGTTCGGACCCGTGCAGTCATGGCAGTCCAAACCGGGAAAACCGGGATATAGGGTATACCCGCTGCGGAGACGGCCCTTACAAGTATAAGCTGGACGGAAAATCCTACTCGGAAAACATAGAAGTAGATATTTACGGCTACCGCTCATACGCCCCGGTTTGCACCCTGGAAATGGCCAACTGCGGCAGCATTCCGGTTAAGGCGGACCAGATATTAATCGACTGGGACGGTGATCTGGCGAGTAATATCCAGCTGGGAAACTGGTCGATTGACTGCCCCGACGGGTACCGGAAAGAGGGTAAGGGCTTAAGCTCTTTGGGAGATACAATCAAGTACTTATGTCTCGATCCGGGACAAAAAATGTGGCTTGATCTGGAATTTCGGGTTGGTGAAAAAAATAATTTAAAAGAAAACTTGGAAGCAGTTAATAAAGCATTCAACACAGCACTGATAATTAACGCAGCGGAAGCAGCGGAAAATAATCAAGACTCATCAGCTGCAACAGCAACAAATACCACGGAAGCCGATCCGGCTTCCGGGAGTGAAAAAAACAATGAACCGCCGCCGGATAATAATTCCTCTCCGCCAGTAGAAACGGGGGAACCGGCAACCGAAGCACCGGATAGCCGGCCGCCGGGCGACGAACCGACGACAAGCGAAGCAACCTCGAATGTGCCTGTTGATGCTCTTCCCGAAGAACCGGTTTCAAAAGCGACTGGGGGTTCTTCAGTGACGGGGATTAACGCAGCACCGGAGGAGATTCAGTGCGGTTCCGCCACAGGAACCATAGCTATAACCTACCGCCGCTGGAATGAGCAATGGCGGTAGATCATTAAACAACAAGGAGGTAGTTAATTCTGTGAAAAGAACTTCAATAATCAGTATCCTGGTCATTATGGCCTTTGCGATGATGGGTTTTGGTTTTGCCATGTGGTCTGACACCGTCGCCATCAGCGCATCCGCCCAGGCCGGCGATCTGAAATTTCACTATGTGTCAGGCACAGCCGACAGCAAAGATATTGGCGGGGACTGGACATGTGATTACGGTCTTGGCAACGTCTGCGTTACTCCCGAAGGAAAAGACGTCGGTTCCACAGCTACAAGCATGGAAGATACAAATGGCGACGGGTTTCAAGATAAAATAAATGTGGCCGTTAATAACGCTTATCCCTGTTATTTCAACGATATTAGCTGGTGGGTTGAAAGTACCGGTTCAATACCGATCATTATCCAGGGAGCTAAGCTTACGTGGGGTGGCGCCGAATACGATATTAAATCCGGCAGGCTTTATATCCTTTGCCAAGATAGGGACAACGGAACCTACAATTTATTTGAAGTTCCCGGCGGTCAAATGGGTCGCTTAGCGGATTATTATGAAGAAGTGGACGGTATGATTGAACTTAAGTGGGGGGACAACGTCGGCCTTCAACTGCACCCGCATGAGAGTGTTGAGCAATCATTTACGTTCCATGTGGTTCAGCCTGCCCGGCAAGACACCACGTATAATTTCGGTCTGAGCATTCAGGGCATCCAGTGGAACGAAAGTCCTATTCCAGGGCATAGACCATAATAAACAATGTAATTTTCACGATGTTAAAACACCTAAAAACAGCCGGGGTTATAATGAGTCCGGCTGTTAGATTTTAGCTGCATAGCTAATTGTATACTTAGCCTAAGTCAATCCGTTAAAAGGAAAACCACCTTGCTCTAAAAGTGGTGGTCTTTCTTTTATTGTGTCTATCTTAATGATATATCCAAATTTTTTATTTGCCCGTCGTTGTAATAATTGTTTTCTTCCTTTGCCCCTTCCTTTTCCCCTTCATTGTTAATGCATAGCACATGTTTATATGCTATTGGCCCATCGAGGACATAACAAACGGCGGGTTCGTTCGCGCTTACAATCTCCTTATGGATAATAGGTTTAGCCAATTCATCCGCCACCCTAACCAAATCTTCCATGGAATTAACAGAAACAAATTTTGTCGGACTTATTTCGTTGTTTGTTTTTATAATACGATCCCCGTATTTCTTCCAGAACTCCTTCCAAAATTCCTGTATATTTTTACGCTGATCTTGTATTAAAGGTTTATTTTGCGTTAACAGCAATAACATCAATAGCAGCACCCCGGAGGTAATAGCGGCAACGTATGCGTAAATCAATTTACTCCTGATAGGGTTGGAAACCATTACTTCTTTGGTTAATAAACCTTTCTTTTTTACAGTAAGCTCATCATCTCCGACCTGAAAAGAGCCACTGGTCAAGGGAATAATCATTGTCGGAGTCAGCTTATCCTTTAGCACCTGGCCGCCGGTATCGGCTTCCAGGTCAATGTTCGTTTTGATGGTTAGAATTGGTTCCCTGGCATTGACCCCGAGTTCCTCATCCACCTGTTTAATAACTTGCTCAAAATAATCCAAATCTATTGCCCGTTCAGCTCGGAATGACACCTCTTTCCCAGACCGACTGAAAGAAGTTTGCGGAATCAAAACATAGTTTAATTTCCACATATCCTTTGCTTCAAGAGCGGCAGTGACATTATAGGTTCCTTTTATTTCGGCCGGCTGACTCCCTTTAAACCGGTATGCACAAATGGAGGTAAAAGAGTCCATTAAATCCCTATAAATAGTTTTACCGGGACCCATAACGGTTGTTTCTTTAAAAACCATATTAGGCTTTATATCCGCTCTGTAAAAAATATCCCCCTGATGCTCGTATGTATAAGTGGGGACTTCCTTTACAATTTCAGCGGGCTTCCGGTATAAATAATACAGGAAGCAGAGTGCTGCCAGGAAAGACAATATACATAATAAAATTAATGCTAAACGGGTTTTTTTGTTCAGGTAATATTTATTATACTTCATAAAGATATTTTCGTGCCTCATTAAAAACCTCCATTCTCCTTAATGAAGTCCCTTAAGAGAATATTTCCCTAATGGTGATTGTAGCCCAGCCCACCTTGGGCACAGTGAAAATAACCCTTCCAACTACTTGTTGGGGCTGCACAGGGTCATCAGGGACATCGTTAGCGTCCCCCCGGGTAATATAAATTGTTTTTTTATCCTCCTCCTTTTGTATTTCAATAATTCTGTGCAATGTCGGGATTGAGCGATTTTCCGTTTTAAATTGAATAATATCCCCAACCTTTAAGATTTGTGGATTTATTTTGCCTACAATAGCCATGTCACCCACCTCAATTGTAGGACGCATGCTACCGCTTATAATTATCGTCGGACGAACAGGGAATGCTCCAACCGCGAACCAGATAGACAATACGCAGATTATGCAAATAATTGTTGTTGCCAACAGGTTTTCGCTGCTACCCTTATTACCTCTGGCGGGCGTCAATCTGAGGATATGCTGGCCTGCTGCAATTCCAATTATAGGTACCACAGTTCCGGAAAACGCTTTCATAGCCCAGTTTAAATCAGGTAAAACGGGGGAAAACCATACAAAGGTTTGTATAATCCCCCGATAAGCCAGGGCTGGCAAAGGACCGCCCCATAAGGCCAGGAAGGATGCCATTAAGTGTTCCATGAATTGTGGTATAAAATCCGATCCCAAAAATTTGGTTGCGCCCTCCAATGAACCGGTTAACTTAGAAAGTTGGTTTAATGGAATACAAGTGCAGGTATACAAAAAAGCTATAAAAAAAGGAACTAATGTAGAAGGTTTTCTTATATTAACCAACCGGTTAATTAACCAAGCCCTGCTTAATTCCATGCCGAGCAAGGCAGATAAAACAAAAAAAATGTTGATAAGTATCCATATAAAGGTAAAAGAATTGGGGTTTTTACCGAATTTATCAAAAAGACCGGCAATAAGAGACAGATATATCTGAAAAACGGCAATACCAACAGCAATTTTAACCAATAAATTTTTGAAGCGCTTTTTTATAATGCCTTTATATTTAGGTAGGCGATAAATATAATATGCCAGAAGGAGCCAGACAAGGGGCCTAATTAAGTAAGCAGCCAATAAACCGGTATATATTTTAGGTAATATTATATTTAGCAGCAGGTATACACCTAAAAAAACAGCGATGACGATCATCCAATCTTTAGGTGGCAGCTTAATTATCGGCTTCACTTCCGGGTACTTCCTTCCTTTTAAAAATATTTTTAAGACTATTTACTCTTCCGCATGTAGTAATTTAACATGCTAATGAAATCCTAACAGAATCCAGCAACTAAAAATATTAACCCGGAGAATGAAAAAAATCATACTTTTCAATTTAGTTTTTGCTTACGGCTAATACTTTAGTACAAAGCCATATAGCCAGGTGCTTTACGGAACATAAATCGCTAAAACGTATCATGTGACGGTATGATGAGCGGTAAACGAAAAGTACCGTAGGAAAAGAAAAAAGCCCTCGAATCCGCTTATATCGGTTCAAGGACGATTGTTTTTTTTAAGAACAACTTCCCCCAAATTTTCGTCTGATTTATTACCGACCATTCTTTCTGCGAACGGTTATTGATTCTCCGGCAACGCCCCAATTATCCGTATCAACTTCATCAATAACGACAACGGTTGTGTTTGGATTTTTACCTAATACATCGACTAGTAATTGTGTCGCTCCCTTTATTAGTTCAGCTTTTTTTTCAGGCGTAACATTCTCATTTGTAATTTTAATGTTTACATAGGGCATTAGAATCCCCCCTTTCCGTTTAATTTAGGCAATATTCCAACGCTTGGCATTCGATTAGATTGAATGCCGCTACATATATTATTAGACGAATTTTGCCGGCGCTATTGCCTTTAAAACGTTCATTATGCTCATAATTTTACCCATAGCTGGTAGTTAAGGGTGCCTTTTGTTAGGCTTCCTCTTAATTAGCAACAACTTTTCCAGATCCGGAAATAGTGATGTATCAGTTAATTCAAACAGCATCCATTTTCCATCATGGTAGGTTACAGATTCATCATAAATTTTTTGCACTTCTATCGAAAAACCTTTCCTACTTGCTTCAAATTTGGCTCTTTCGTCTTTGCCAAGGATAATCAGAAAACCAAAAACATCTTCTTTAGCGTATAAAGCACATAGGGTTTTACCGCCTCTGCGATATTTATACTCATATGTCCACTTTTTCCCGCCGCTATTCCAAAAACGTTCCATATCATATTTTGATTCAATCAAAGCACTTAGCTTAATCCAGACTTCAAATAGCGGTTGCCCAATTAAAGCAATCATTTCTTCAGTAGTCGGCACTTCTTCAAGCACTATTAATCCTCCCTAACCGCGTACAATTCCACTCATTTTTTCTAATGGCTGTCGAACGTATTTCAGCATTTATCGTTCACACACTCCAAATGCTCGAAAATTAACGCATGCTTCCTTTAACGTTATATCATGATTTTAATTCTACCATATCTCCCACAATGATGGGCTGCTCATCAAGGCAAAATTCTTAAAAGTCGATGGCCATCCCTAATGCCCTGAGAATTTTAATAAATTGACATTTTTGGCCTCAAAATGGTAAGATAGATTGAAAATCATATTGATAAAGGAGACACATATGTATTCTGTTCGTTTAAGATAAGCAGGCAATAAAAAAGCAGTAAGTCCTTCCACAATTGTGGGCTTTTTTGTTGTGTTTGTCTTTACGAACCAGGACATAGAAACAGACTAGATATAGCAGTTGCAGGCTATTCCTATCTGTATATTTGTCTTTTCTCGCTAAAATGCAGACCTAAAGCCCATATTGTGGACTTGCGGCCTGCATTTTTTATTGCCGGAACAAACATCAAATTAGGAAAAAGCTTTTACCGGTTAAACGTTTGTTAAGGGATAATGCAGGAGGAATCGCAATGTATCTTTATGTAAACCTTCCTGTTTAAATCGCAGGATTTCCTTTGCGATTCAGTCAATAAAAGTATGCGATTTCAAAACAGGAGGAATCAATTATGGAATTGTTATTAAAGGCAAATGATATTTGCGTGGAATATACAAGCCGCGAGGTATTAAATATTAAGGAACTGGCGTTGTATGATGATGACCGTATCGGATTGGTCGGCAGCAATGGAGCAGGGAAAAGCACTTTGCTCAAAGTGCTGCTTGGAGAATTAATTCCACCCGGATGCAAGGTAAAACGCTCAGGGAATTTCGCGTATATCCCGCAGTTAGAGGAAACTGCCGTGCAGGAATCCGTGGATTATTCTCTAATAGGTAGGCTTGGTGTCAGCGGGCTGGATACACAGAATATGAGCGGCGGTGAAGAAACCCGGCTGAAGGTCGCCCAAGCACTCTCCGGGCAGGTGCATGGCCTCTTTGCCGATGAACCTACCTGTCACCTCGACCGCGAGGGAATTGACTTTTTGATCGGTCAGCTCAAATATTTCTCAGGCGCATTGCTAATCATCAGCCATGACCGTTACTTTCTCGATGAAGTCGTGAATAAAATCTGGGAACTGAAGGACGGTAAAATTACAGAGTACTGGGGAAATTATTCCGACTATCTCCGCCAGAAGGAGGAAGAACTTCAAAATCTGGCAATCCGCTATGAACAATTTGTTGCAGAGCGGGACCGTCTGGAACGGGCCGCCAAAGATAAACGCAAGCAGGCGCGCAAGGTCGAGCAAAAAGTAAAAGGAGCGGCTCCCAAAGACATGACCAAAAGCAGCGGCCGCCTTGGGCATCAAAAAACAATGGGAAGCAAGCAAAAAACCCTTTACAATGCCGCCAAGTCCATGGAACACCGCATAGAGACCATGGGTGCTGTGCAAGCTCCTGAAAAAGCCCGGGCCATCCGCTTTCGTCAAAGCAAGGCGCTGGCGCTGCATAATCCCTATCCCATTATGGGAACGGAAATCAACAAGCGTTTTGGCGATAAAGTGCTGTTTGAGAAGACATCTTTTCAAATTCCGCTGGGAGGGAAAGTGGCTTTCACCGGCGGAAACGGGGCGGGAAAGACCACGCTGCTGCGGATGATTTTGGATCGGGAAACCGGTATCTTTGTTTCTCCAAAAGCGGAAATCGGTTACTTTGCCCAAAACGGCTATAAATTCCGGCGCGATCAAGGAGTCATGTCGTTTATGGAAGAAAACTGCGACTATCGGCAGTCAGAAATTCGTTCCGTACTTGCCTCCATGGGTTTTTCACCAAATGACATCCAAAAAAAATTATCGGTTTTAAGCGGCGGAGAGATTATCAAATTATTGTTGGTCAAAATGCTTTTGGGGCAATATAACATCCTGCTGATGGATGAACCCGGCAACTTTCTTGACTTACCCGGCGTGGAAGCATTGGAAATACTAATGAAAAATTATGCGGGAACTATTCTGTTCATTTCCCATGACCAAAGATTGCTGGAAAATGTGGCAGACAGGATCTATACCATTAAAGACCGGCGCCTTGAGAGTCAGGGGACGGTTCTCTGACTCATCTTTTAACCCTTTGAACAATATTCCTTTTGCTACGCAAAGCAAGCCGCTTTGACCGAGCTCGAAAACGAGTACTTCACGAAATACGGGAACAACAAGTTTGGCAACGCGTATTTTACCGAAAATGACCCGCGCGACGCGAACTAAATTAAGTATAGCCGATACAGATACTATCTGAGGCAAACATATAATACCTGTCGTCAAAATATAAACGGCGCTGAAAACGCCGAAGCAATCAGCGAAACCCTCGCGGGCTCCAAAACCGCTCTCGAAAAAGCCTCGCGCGGCATTGGCGGAGAGACTATCGTCTGGGAAGACACGCTCGCTGTCGTACCGGAAGGCTCCGCCGCTATAACCGCGTGGTCGGCGGCGTTGAAGACGGAATACCCCGGAGTCTGGACAATATATAAAAGCGGCCATCCAAGCTACATGAAGTTCGGCGCCTTTATTACAGTTGATTTGAGTTCCTTTACCGATGCATCCGACATCAGCGCTTGGGCGGAGCCGGCCATGAAGTGGGCAAATGCGGCAGGACTGATCACCAGACGCACCGCCACCACCCTGGCTCCGGAGGGCAGCGCATCCCGTGCCGAGGTTGCGACGATCCTGATACGGTTTATCGAAGGCTTTGTAAAATAGGCCAAAAACCGGAGGGAAGGCGGCCCGAGGCCGCCTTCCCTCCGGAAATAAAGGCCGAAAGATGGGCGGCATTCCCCGGTCAGGTCCGGGAGGGCACCCTTTATTTTGTCTAAAGGAGGCCATCACTTAAGTTTCGCATCCAAAGGACGTGGTCTTACAAAGATCTTTGAATGGTGTGAACCCTTATTTGCGAACTTTCTCCCATGAGTATAACGACCAGGGCGAAAATGGCACAGGTGCTTTGTAAGTTACTGTCAAAGTAATAAAGCAAATCATCATCCCCATCCTCCAACACTCCATTGTCAATCTCTATTCTTTCTTTGACTCCTTCATTTTTGAGTCAAAGAACCGTCCCCCGACTCTCTATAATATCCATTTCTTATTTATGTTGCTTAGGCTCAAAATAAATAGCAACACGGTAAATCCAATCAATGCGGCTATATCAGCCCATATATTTATTAACCCTGCATTAAGCAAGGCTTCATTTAATACATCTGTTCCATATGTCAGAGGAAGGATATAGGAAAATGGCTGCAAAAAAACAGGCAAATCATTTATCGGTATGAATAGGCCACATAAAAAAAGCATCGGAAACCGGAAAAAATTAGAGAATGTTTGCGCTTCAAATACTTCTTTAGCGGAAGTGGCAATCACTAATCCCAGCAGAGTTGAACTCACGGCAATAAGAAGAACAGCTAACAAAACGATCAGCCAGTTAACATTTGTAAAGTTAATAACAGAGGAAGAAAGCATAATAGGTATAAAAGCGTTTATAATACCAAAAAGTATTGCACCGAAGGTTTTAGCAAGCACCATTATATTAAGACTGACCGGTGCGAGCAGTAACCTGTCGAAGGAACGACCTTTACGTTCAAAAGTAATAGTGACGGCCAGCATGGAAGTCGTTCCGAATAATATACTCATTGCCATAACGCCGGGAAGAATTTCATTTATATCGACTGCTTGCTCGGATCGAATAAAAAACATAAGCGTCCAGGCCAAAGGAAAAATCAATCCCCAACTAATATTCGGGGCTTTTAGATAATAATTCTGCATATCCTTTTTTAATATGTTCCAAAAGGCAATCCATGTTTTCATTTGCGACCACCTTCCTTTTCCTTTGCCAGCTTTTTTGCTTCAATCCCAGTTATCTTTACAAAGACATCCTCCAGCGAAGGATAAACGCTCTTAGCTTCATAAACAGAAAGCCCTTTTTCTTCAAAAAAGCTTACGAGCGGCAGAATAGAAAATGGTTGATGGGCATAACAAACGCAAATGCCGTCCTGCTCTTCAAAGTTATAATCGGGAAAATGCTTCTTAAGCTCATCATCGAACGCTGCCGCGCTGCCGTTCAAAACAAAGTGCACAATGTGCCTTGCAGCCTGGGAATTTTTCAATAGTTCATTTACCGGCGCTATTTTGACAATCCGCCCGTCCACGATAAAGGCAATTCGGTCGCATAGTCGTTGCGCATCCTCAATGTAATGTGTAGTTAAAAAAATCGTTGTTCCACGCCGTTTAAGTCCAGTAACTAGTTCACGAATCTGTTTCGCACTTTCCACGTCGATACCTGTGGTTGGTTCATCCATGAAAAGCATTTTAGGCTCGTGGATAATTCCGGCAGCAATGGTGAGCTTACGTTTCATCCCTTTGGAATATGCTTTAAAAGGACGATCACCAGTTTTCCCCAAGTCAAATTCCAAAAGCAATTCACGTGCCTTTTTTTCTCTTTGCATTTTTCCCATCCCGTAAAGGGAAGCGCAAAAACAGAGATTTTCAAAGCCATTCATATCATCATATAAATTACTCTCGTCAGGCACGATCCCCATAACACGCTGCGCTAACTTTGTATTTTTTACACAGTCTATCCCTGCCAGCGTTATACTGCCGGAAGTCGGTCTTGCCAGACCGATAATCATATTTATAGTCGTTGTTTTTCCTGCGCCATTCGGCCCCAGAAACCCAAAAATTTCATCTTCTTCAACAGAAAAGGCGACATCTTTAACGGCTGTAAAATCATTGTACTTTTTTGATAAATTCGCTACTTCCAAAATATTCAATCAAATCACTTCTTTCACTTCATACAAAAAACAAAGCGATTATGCAATGAAGCAAAGATAACCGCTTTGTTTTGGCAATGTTATTTTTTCTCTGATTTGCAGGGATGTTCTTGCGTGTTGCCATGACATTTTTGAATTAGTTCTGCACTGCATTTGCCGTTTGCGGGCTTCAATTCAGGATGTTCACACCCGCACTTGTCTTTTTGATTAGTATCGCACATATGTACACCTCCATTCCGTTATGTCATTGTACTTCATTAGTAAAATAAAGGTAAACATTTAATTTAGTATTTACTTAATCAAATTATATGTAGCTTATCTGGTTCTGTCAAGAAGAAATAGGAAATTCATATTCAGTATCTTCCAGCATCTCGCCATTACGAAGCATTTCTCTGTATCGCAACAAAACATTGTCTATTTCAGTCAACCGAATCAAGCACTTTTTTTCATTTGATGTGGTTCCGATAACATTCCTGATGCCACCATTTTTGATAACGATTCTTTTATTTCCCATTAGGGCAAGGAGAGGATCATGCGTAGCAATAAGTACAATTTTATTTTGACCGACCAGAAGTTCCAACGCTTTTTTTCGGCTAATCCCCGCATTTTCGATTTCATCAATCAACACAATGGGGGACGTGCTTAAGAAGGCAGTATCCGCCACCATTAAGGCCCTGGATTGGCCGCCGCTTAAAGAAGTGAGCGGCGTATATAAATCAAATACCTCGCCGGACAAGTCATTTGCATGATCAATAATTTCCCGTGTTTTATTTTCAATATCGTCAATCATTCGGCTTTGGGCATGTAGTTTTATAAAGTCTTTGACGGAAATATCCATGACGAAATTCATGTTTTGAGATAGTTGAGCTACCAGCTTGTGCTCAATTGAAAAACGCCAATTTCCCGGCGGAACAGAACCGTCGATTAATATTTGTCTTTTGGTGGGCGTATCTCTTTGTGCCATCCACTCGATATCGGCAAGCAGTCTGCTTTTTCCGGAGCCTGTAGGACCGACAATGCAAAGTATTTCGCCCATATTTATTTTTAATTCAATTTCTTCAGTTTTACCGTTTTTATCTCTGCCGCCCAAAATAGTAATATCATGGATACTAAAGGAGCGTTCTTTTCTGATATCCTCCATTCGCTCCATAAAAGCCAGGAAGCGTTGGAGTAAGCCTTCCCGATTAACACCCATGTCTTCCAGAAATACATAGGGAAGAGAAGAGATATAATTTTTGACCGTATTGCTTAAGCTATCAATTGGCAAACCATTAATATCGAAAAACTCCTTGGAGTACGGATAAGTATCAAGTAAGTTTTTTATCGTTAAGTTCTCCAATGGAACACAATCCCTCATTTTAAATCACTTCCTTCCAACCTAATCCAGATTCATTTTTCTTATATTTCCCTTTTGCTTTTCCTTTCCAATCTGCGTTTCACCAAGACAATAGGAGCATAGAGCAGACGGCATACTTATTCTCAGTTCTTTTCCTTTCAACGTTTCAACCTGAGTGGATTTTTCTATCAATATTGCTAATTCTCCAGCTCCCTGACCTGTAATCCCGTTAACATGCAATATAATTCCATCCGGATTGGCCTGCCTGATTTTTAAAGCAAAGATCTCCCTTTCCGCCTGTGAAACAATATCTCCCTTAGTAATCACAATAATATCCGCCATCTTAAGCATGGGGCCGATTTTTTTGGGCGTGTTTATACCCATCAGGTTATCGATAACACATACTGCCGTGCATCCTTTAATATGGGGGGAACACCTATTGCACAGACCGGCGCTCTCGCTGATTAAAATATCATAAGCATGCCTGATTCCCCAATCGACGCAATCATCAATGTTACTTACAAAAAAATGATCCGGACACAAGCTGCCTGATAGCCCAACTCTGCTGTCAATGTTTTGTGCCGCGTATAGTTTATCGTCGTCGGTTGTTAGGCAGTCGAATTTCAGTACACCGATTTTAAGCTTTTTGTCCTTTAATTCCTCCATTGCTTTTAACAAAACTGAAGTTTTTCCAGAGGAGGGGGGACCGGAAATCGTGATTAATTTCATTGCAATCTCACCCCTTGATTAACAATATAATTAAAATCTTCCTTCTTTTCCTTTCCTGTATAAGAGCAACAGGAAAAATGGTGCTCCTAATACCGAGGTAATAATGCCCACCGATAATTCAACCGGTTGAAAAATAGTTCTTGCAACTGTATCCGATAAGATAAGCAAAATAGCTCCCAGTATTGCCGATAATGGGACGAGATAACGATGATCATTGCCAATTAAAAGTCTTGCCGAATGAGGGGCAATCAGGCCCACAAAGCCGATTGTTCCAGCGACACTCACGGCACTGCCCGCTAAAACAGCCGAAGTAAGCATGATGATAATTCTATATAAACGAATTGGCAAACCGACACTGCTGGCTACTTCATCGCCCAATCCAAAAAGGTTCACTTTCGGGCTGATAAACAGCGCCGCCGTCAAGGCGATAAGACTGTATGGCCAAATCGTGCTCACCGCCGTCCAGCTTCGGCCCGAGAGACTGCCAAGTAACCAGGAATAGGTTACTTCCAATATATCACTGTTAATCATCATCAAAGCTGAAGTTACCGCACTTAGCAGACTGGAAACCGCAATACCGGCTAAAATGATATATATGGTACCGGAACTCCCCGAGGTTGTAGAAAGCATGTAAATTAGCAATACTGCCAGCAAAGCACCAAAAAAAGAAGCAGGCGGAATCATGCCGATTTTTCCGGGCAATATAGTCATAATAATCACGGCGGCTAACCCGGCTCCCGCATTGACGCCAATGATGTTGGGAGAAGCCATTGGGTTGCGTAAAATGCCTTGCAGTAAAACACCCGCAACCGCCAAATTCATTCCGACAAATACTCCGGTAAAAACTCTGGGCATTCGCACATTAAAGATTACTTGATTAGCTAGACTTCCTTGCAGCTCTCCTTTCAGTAAACTTATTATTTCATGCGCAGAGAATTGTATTGTGCCGGTTACTATGCTAAAAAAAGTTACAAATACCAGAAAGACCGCCGCTATCAATATAACTGTCAATCGGTATGCTTTTAGATGAGTGGGAGGCTTTTCGATTTTATTCAAACGGATAAGTCACCTCGTTCACTTACAGTTTATAATGGTTGGAATATTTTGCTGCGCCATCAATTGCGGCCTTGAAATAATGTGGAACGAGAGGAGATGCAATCCCATCGTTCCACAGATTCTTAAATGGTATTTATTTACCACTTGCTGTTAAGATGGTTTCTGCTGTCGTTCAAATCCTCTCTGAATCTGTTCATCCGGAATTAAACTATTTAGCGGTTTTTAAAACCGCTTCCGCCGTTGCCTTGACCATCATTTCAGGGGTTGACCTATTTGGGTTAACGGAAAATGGAAGGATTAAAAGTTGATTTTTCTTCGCGGCATCCAGCGCCGCCCACTGAGAATCGCTTTTGAATTTTTTCAAGATCGCTTTATTGTTTTCGGCATCTTTACTAGGTGTCATAATAAAAACGAGATCCGGATTGCTTGCTATAATCGTTTCAACATCAAAGGGGACAAAAGAAGATTTTTTTGCGTTTGGAAGATTATCGGGTACAATATTATCAATTCCCAACAGAGTAAGCATCGAACCATAAGAAGAAGCATTTTGAGCCGCAACGATGGTGTCACCGTCCTGTATAACAATCCCGGTTTTAATATCCGTTTTAGAGGCTATCTTCTCTTTTAATTCATTCGCAGCAGTATATACCGACTGTACATATTGTTCGGCTACGTCTTCTTTATTTAGCAACTTACCAATGTACGCCGTCACTTCCACTACAGGAATATCACCGACCTTATCCGGATCAAAATAATAAACGGCTGCCCCTGATTGCTCCAGTTCTTCCTTAAGCGCGGCATGGAATCTGCTGCTTGCAATAATGAAATCGGGTTGAAGCGTGTAAACTGCTTCAATGTTTACACTGGATGCCGTTCCGACAGAGGGCAGTGCCATGCCTTCTTCCGTAACTTTGTAGTCATCAACTTTTCCGACCGGTGTAATGCCAATATTAAAAAGTGCCTGCATGGCGGCGGAAGTCAGCGCCAATATTTTTTGGGGATTTTCCGGAATCGTTACCTCACGACCAAGTTCGTCCGTAACGGTGTTTTTTGCCTGTACGCCCGAAGATTGCTCCGGGGACGGGGACTGCGAAGGGGAATTGCTGCCGCAACCGGCAAGCCCCATCGTTATCATCATGATTGCAGCTAAAGCGAATGCTGTTATGCGAAATTTCATTGTTTTATCCCTCCTTATGGATGTTTTTTATTTTTTAATTTCAACCCAACGGCCGCTGCCGGCTTCTCCATCTGTAAAAATCCGATAGTTTGGCAGTTCAGCTTTCTCAACAATTGCTTTAAATTCTTCAAGGTTTGGTCTTTTCTCGTTTCTTTGAATTAGCCCCTGTTTGAGAGCTTTCTGCAATCTTGCCCGCATACTTGCGGGAAGGTATCTTCCCAAACCTCCACCGACTATTGCAACGCCGCCCGGCTTTAAAATCCTATAAATTTCCCGCAGCCCTTTTTCCGGCTCCTTCCAGAACCAAATCGAACCTCTGCTCATGATAAAATCGGCAAAATTGTCTTCCATCGGAAGGGCTTGAACATCGGCTTTAATGAACTCCACCTCATTGTCAACGTCCAAGGCTTCAAAATTCTTTTTTGCCAAATCTAAGGATTCCTGACTAACATCCAAAAAAACAATTTTCATATCGGTGATCTTGGCCATTTCCATTCCCAGCCAACCGGGTCCAACGCCGACGTCCACAGCGATTCCTTTACTGAGATTATAATCGTCTACAAATTGTTGGATCAGGAGCGGATACATAGGCTGCAACTTTGCATAGTTATCAGATTTAAGCATTTTTATCTCCCCTTTCTTTACACAGAAAATTTGTCAAACTCTGAAACGGCTTTTATGTAGGCGTCCCAACCTTGCCAGCTTGTCAACTGCTGGTTATAGGCAACCGTGTCACATATTGGAATATCCTTGCGTACCGGCCAAGCGCCCTGTTCAGACAGATAACGTTGCATTTCCTCACCTATCAGCAAATCCGCAAGGGCGGTTAACCTTTCATCCGTACCTTTTTTCCATACAAGCACCTGTGGGAGAAGGATATATCCTTCTTTAGGAGCATTAATCGCGATTTTCCTACCTTGTGCCATCGCAGCAAAAGAGGAATTAGTTATAGCCATATCGTATTCTCCCGAAGCTACCGCTTTAACCACGTTGGCCGGAGAACCCTCATATACGACTTTCTTCTCAAATGCCGGAAACTGCTCAGGGAATTTTGCCTTTAAAAATGCTCCGACTGCCCTGCACAATGGTTTATCCCGGTCGGGAAAGATGATTTTGTATTTCTCATTAAACAGGTCAGCCCATGAGCGTTTTAGCTCATGCTCCTTTATTTTTTCCGTGTTATAGATCATGGCCAAAGGCGTTACGGAGATTGGATAAAAGATTCCCTGCGGGTCTATCAGCATGCTCAATTCTTCCCGTACAGGATTTTCTTTTAAATACCGGCTGGATAGATCAGAGAACAAACCAACTTCTGATCGGTTCTCTAATGCCGCGAATTCCGTAGCATGAGTTACTATCACATCGGGGACGATTCCCTTTTCAATCGCCGAAGCCAGCCATTCTTCGCTACAGTCCGATGTGTACTCCGGATCATGAGGTGTGTAAAGTGCGACTTTATCACCGATTTTTTCTTCCAATGCCCAAAGGTTATCCTTGATATAATCCGTCATTCGTCCACGCATATTAACCGGAGTGTGAACCATAAAGCGTACCAATTAGATCATCCTCTCTCTTATTTTATTTGTACTTTTTCAAGCGAAGTGCTCAATAAGTTGTCATGTACACCCGCCGGAACAACTACATTGCGACAACATCTTTTGAACCTGCAAATATGCGCACATACTCCATACACATCTCTAATAGACTGTTCTGTAACTACCTGCTCACTAGCTCCTGCCCGATAAACATGTCCGTTTTTTAAAAGATATACATAATCAGATATTTCGATAGCATGATTAATGTCATGGAAAACTGCAATAATAGTTTTTTGGAAAGTGTCTTTTAAATCTTTTATTGTTCGAAGAAGTTCACATTGGTATTTTAAGTCCATATATGTAACTGGTTCGTCCAGTAAAATAATCGGTGTA